>NZ_JABERD010000012.1 GCF_013044505.1 Streptomyces sp. S3(2020)
CCCCTACCCGCTCCCCTGGCCCTCAGTCGAACCGGACCCGTCCTCCATGTCCGGCTCAACCCCTCCGCACAGGACGACGTCCTGAGCACCGCGGTCCTGGACGCACTCATCGCCGTCCTCGACAACCTCCACGACCAGCCCGACGTCCGCATCCTGGTGCTCTCGTCCCTGGGCGACGACTTCTGCCTGGGAGCCGACCGCCGGGAGTACCAGGACGCCCTGGCCGTCGATCCCACGGGGGCCACGCTGCGACGTGTCGCGGACCGGGCCCACCGCCTGTGCCAGGCACTGGAAGACACCCACGCAATCACCATCGCCCGGCTCCACGGCAAGGTCATCGGGGCCGGCCTCGCGCTCGCCGCCTACTGCGACCTGCGCGCGGGCGCCGACACGTGCCGCTTCCGGATGCCGGAGGTCGGCGTCGGACTCGCACCCGCGTGGGGCGGCGCCATGGGCCGTCTGATCGCGGAAGCCGGCGCCGCCCGGATCCGTGAACTCATGCTCACCTGCGACGACTTCGACGCGCCCACGGCCCATCGCCTCGGACTCCTGCACAAGGTCGCCCCGCTCGAAGAGCTGGACGACACCGTCACCGCCTGGACCAAACCCCTCGCACGGCGCTCCCCCCAGGCCCTCGTGCTGACCAAACGCATGCTCACCGGCTACGCCAGAGCCGCCCGCATCGCCGACCCCACCCTCCTGGACGCCCACCTCCTCACCGCCCAACTGGCCCAACCCCGCTGACCAACCCCAAGGAGCCCCACCCCACAGCCGCCCGGCCCCTCTAGTACGCCTAGGGCCCTCCGGGCAGTTGACCCCCTCCCCCGTTCATGGCGAGGTTCTCGCGCACCATGACGAACTCACTGTGAACGGGGTGTAATCCGGCCCTGGCACCCGCCGGTGAACTGATGGAAACCGCGCGACGGCTCGGCCGCGGATCGCGGAGGTGCTCAGTCGAGACAGAACTCGTTGCCCTCGACGTCCTGCATCACGATGCAGGACTCGTTGACGCCGTCGGCGCGCAGCAGTTGTACGCGTGTGGCGCCGAGCGCGACGAGGCGTGTGCACTCGGCTTCGAGGGTGGCGAGGCGTTCCTCGCCCACGAGACCGGTGCCGGCCCGCACGTCGAGATGGACCCGGTTCTTGACGACCTTGCCTTCGGGGACGCGTTGGAAGTACAGCCGGGGGCCCACGCCGGTGGGATCACCGCATGCGAACGACGCGCCCTGCCGCTCAGCGGGCAGAGAGCGATCGAACGCCTCCCACGTGGCGAACCCCTCCGGTGGCGCCGGCACCTCGTACCCCAGCACCTCGCACCAGAAGCGAGCCACCCGCTCGGGTTCGGCGCAGTCGAAGGTGACCTGGAACTTCTTGATCGCTGACATCGGCGCACCATAGCAGGGGCGAATCCCGCCGCAACCGCGCGGGCGGAATGGGGCAGAATACTCGGCATGACGATGTGAAGAGCACGAGAGAACCGGTGGCGTTGGCTGAAGGTCAGCGTCTGGGACACGGTCGCCGACGGGGATCAGCGGACCTGTGCGGCCTGCGGGACCCCCGTCCGTTCGTACCAGTACCGCTTCCATCCACCCGAGTCCGCCATGTTCGAGCGCTGTATCGGGCTCGCGTGGTGCTCCGGCTGCCGGATCTACTCCGGCTCGATGGTTCACGTTCCGCGCAAGCGTGTCCTCGTCGACGCGCTGGCCTCGCTCCCCCGCGACCAGAGGGAACGCATCGAACGGAGCGAGACCAGGCTGGTCGATTTCCTGGACAGACAGGCCCGGGGCAAGGGCACGCCCCCCTCTCGATGACGGTCTGCCGGGTTCACGCCGGGTAAGGGGTCGTCTCGCGTGCCGACTTGAGTGCGCCCGCCCACCAGGCCAGCTGGTCGAGGAGGGTCTTGGCGTAACCGGGGGTCTCGGGGTCCAGCGGGTGACCGTCGTGCCATGCCGTGAAGTAGTTGGGGAAGGCGAGTCCGTCGCGGATCGTCACCGCGTGCAGTTCGGTGAGGACGTTCTCCAGGTGCAGAATCGCGTGCCGGCCGCCCGCCGCGCCCCCGTAGCTGACGAAGGCGACCGGCTTGGCCGTCCACTGGGTGAAGTGCCAGTCGATGGCCGCCTTCAGGGAGGCGGGGTAGCTGTGGTTGTACTCGGGTGTGACGACGACGAACGCGTCCGCGCTCTCCAGGGCGGTGGTCAGCGGCCGCATCCCGGCCGGGCGAGGGTAGTCGTCTCCGGCGTACTTCGGTGATGCCGCGGGCAGCGACAGCGGGATCTCCACATCGGCCAGATCGACGACATCGACGTCGAACCCGCCGTGCAGGTCGGCCTGTTCGGCGAACCAGGAGGCCACGACCGGGCCGAAGCGCCCCTCTCGGACGCTCGCCACGACGACCACCAGCTTGTGCGTGTTGTTGTCCATGCCCACCACCATCGGGTCGGCCCTCGGGCACAGCCAGGCCGAGCCGAGACTGGCCCCCGCAGGGCCACCCTCAGCCCACCGCGCCCCGTCCGGACCGCCCTATCCTCAAGGCATGGGTACGCCGTTGGGTGACTTCATCCGGAGCAAGCGCGACAGCATCCAGCCTCAGACGCTCGGCCTGCCGGATCGGGGCCGCCGCCGCTCACCGGGGCTCCGCCGTACAGATCTCGCGGCGCGCGCCGGCATCAGCGTCGAGTACCTGACCCGCATCGAGCAGGGCCGTGACCGCAATCCCTCGGTGGCGGTGGTGCACGCACTCGCCGACGCCCTCAGCCTCTCCCCCTCCGAGCGCGACCACCTGCGCTATCTCACGAAGATCACCGGTGGTGAGTGCACCGCGCACACCCGGCCCGCACCCCCGCCCCGCCATGTGCGGGACGCCGTACGGCAGACGCTCCGCCTTCTCGAACCGGGCATCGCCGTGGTGACCAACCGGCTCGGTGACCTCCTCGCCCACACCCCGGCGTACGCGTCGGTGACGAACGGCAGCGGACTGCTCGACACCGAAGCCCCGAACCTCACCCGCTACGTCTTCACCGACCCCCGCGCCCGCGCGTTCTTCGCCGACTGGGACGACATCGCCGACGAGCAGGCCTTCGACCTGTGGCTCGCCCCCACCGTGGAGAGCTCCGAGTGGTTCACCGCGCGACTCGCACCCCTCGCCGGCCCCGACCTGACCCGCCGCCTCAACCGGCACGTCGTGCCGCGACGGGGAGTCCTCCGGCTCAACCATCCAGCCGGACGCGAGCTTCGGCTGCTGCGGGAGACGCTCGAACTCCCCGCGGACGACCAACAGTTGACCGTGCTCCTCCCCGCGGACGAGGAGACCGCCGCGGCCGTCGAAGAGCTCCGCCACGGACACGGACAGGCCCACCACGGCGCGCTCCGGGCCATCTCCTGACCTGTGCCGAGCCAGACCCTGCCGGATCGCGCGCGATGTGGTGAAGACTGACCACATGCCCACTGACCACATGCCCTACGACCCCGGCGGAGTCCTCTTCATAGCGCTCGGTCTCGTTCTCGTCGCCGCCGGCTCCCTGTGGCGGGGGCGAGTCGTGCGCCCCCTCTCGGTCAAGCGGGCCCATGCGGCAGCGACCAGGGACCGTTCGAGGAACCTGCTGCGAGCCGCGGACATGGCGATCGCCGAAGCGCGCCGTCAGGCCACCCTGGGTGAGCCGGCCATCGTGACCGTCGGGGACGTGCACAGGGTGGCGTGCCGGCACTACGGATACGTCTCCGTGGAGCACGAGGAGGCAGCCGCCGCCCTCCGTCGGCGCTTCGAGGCCGCGGACTGCCGGAGGGACTGCATGACGGATGCTTTCAACTGACCGCCTCCTCGCCCCCAAGCCGCACCTACCTCGGAAATGAAGTTGAGGATGCACATCCTGGAAGACCCGTCCGAGCTCTCGCCGCGCGCACAGGGATTCCTGCGTCGGGCAGGCCGGCGTGAGCGTTCTGTGCGGTTCGGGCTGCCGATGGAGCTCTGGCAGGTGCACGATCATGCGGGGAGACTCGTACCCGCCCCCATGGATCTCCTCATCCGATGCGAGGGATTCGAGCGGAAGTTCGCAGGCCTGCGCTACGAGGTACGCCGTAGCCGGGTCCTGGACGGGGAGCGGTACGCATCGGTCCGGGAGTGGGGGTACGACCACCTCGGAACGAAGACGCGCGCATGGCAGGACCCCGTAAGAGGCGGCTGGTACTTCGAGTGGACCGGCGAGCGGGTGTCCAAGCCGTGCCGGGACCTGCTCCACACCGACGGCAGTGTGGGCACCGACATCGACGGTGGCAGCCCCTATCTCCCCATCGCGCCGTCCCTCCCGCATCTCATCGAATCGCATGCCCTCACCGACACCGTCGCGACCTGGCGGCCATGGCCCATGGGCGCGCTCGCGGCCTCGGCAGTCGCACTCCTGGACGGCCTGGCGGAAGTGCCCGAAGCCTCGTGGAGTTCCTCGCGGTGGCGGCTGTCGGACACCGTTGCCGTCATGGACCACGACACCTGGCACCGCGACAACCCGCGCCGACTGACGCACGTCTGGTCACGCGGAGAGGCCGGCCACCGCCAGGTGCGGGCGCTCCTGTGACACCCTGACGACCGTGATAGTCAGGGTGAGTGAGGCACGCGTCCGTCCTGAACGCTTCGACGCGTTCCACGACATGATCGTCTCCGCCGTACGCGGGTTTCCCGGCCGCTACCCCGGGCTGGTGGACCACGAGGTGCTCCTCGCGCCACCCCACTCGCTGCTGTACGTCAGTCGCTGGCGCAGCGAGCAGGACCTGGTCGACTACGCCGGTGAGCACTGGCGTGACCAGCCCGTGGTGCTGCCGGGCGAGGACGAGTACCTCGTGGTACCGCTCCAGGTACGGCACTTCACGCACGCGCCGCTGAGCTGATCCGCCGGCTCAGTCGGCCTGTGCGGCCGTGTCCGGCGGCAGATCCAGATGCTCGCGCAGGGTGGTGCCCCGGTACTCGGTGCGGTAGACACTTCGGCTCTGGAGCTCCGGTACCAGCTTGTCGACGATGTCGGTGACCGAGGACGGGAGCAGGTGCGGCACGATGTTGAATCCGTCGACGGCGCGGGTGGTGACGTAGTGGGTCCACTCGTCGGCCACGGCCGACGGCGTGCCGGTGAACGCCGGGTGGCCCGGTGCCACCTCCAGCACCAACTGCCGTATCGACAGGCCCCGTTCGGCCGCCAGCTCGCGCCATTTGCGGATCAGGGCGGCTTTGCCGGTGCGGTGCGCGAGGGAGATCGTGCCGCGTGAGGGGTCGAGTTCGTCCTCGCTGGGCTCGATGTCGGGAAGCGGTCCGTCCGGGTCGTAGGCGGACAGGTCGGTGCCCCAGTACTGCTCCAGGAAGGCGATCGCCCGGGGCCCGTTGATCTGTTCGGCGCGCACCCAGCGGGCCTTCTCCTGCGCCTCCGCGGGCGTGTCGCCGAGGACGACGCTCGCGCCCGGCAGGATCCGCAGCGAGTCCGGGGAACGGCCGTACCGGGACAGCCGGTCGCGCAGGTCGGCGGCGTAGGCGACGGCCTTGCCGTACTCGGTGTTGGCGGAGAAGACGACGTCGGCGTGGCGGGCGGCGAGTTCGCGGCCGCCGTCGGAGTCCCCGGCCTGGAAGAGCACCGGCCTGCCCTGCGGGCCGGGCGGGACGGTGGCGGTCGCGCGGAACCGCACCAGGTCGGTGTCCCGCTCCACCGGCCGCGAGGACGACCAGAGTGCCTTCGCGGCCTCGACGAACTGTGTCGCACGGTCGTAGCGGCGTTCGTGCTCCAGCCAGCCGCCTTGCCGGAAGTTGGCTCCGGTCCAGGCGTTGTCGGTGGTCACGATGTTCCAGCCGGCCCGGCCCCCGGAGAGCAGGTCGAGGCTCGCCAGGCGGCGCGCGAGGTCGGCCGGATAGTTGTAGGTGGTGTTCTGGGTGGCGACCAGGCCGATGCGATCGGTGACGGCGGCCAGGGCGGAGAGCTGGGTGATTGCGTCGGGGCGGCCGGCCACGTCGAGGTCGAAGACCCTGCCCCGGTTCTCCCGCACCCGCAGTCCCTCGCCGAGGAAGAAGGCGTCGAAGAGTCCCCGCTCCAGGGTCCGCACCACGTCGACGAAGGTCCCGATCGCGGTGTGCGAGGGGGCGTCGGGGTCGGTCCAGATCAGCTGGGGTCCCACTCCGGTGAAGAACAGGCCGAGGTGGAGCTGGGGTCGGGAGGAGGGTTCGGTCATGGCGGTCACCTCAGGCGTTCGTGGTCGCGGCGGCGAATCGGCTGGCGGGGCGGGGCAGGCCGAGCGTGGTGCGCAGCGTGTCGCCGGAGCGGGGCGGGTGGTGCAGGCCCGCCGCGGCCAGGGCGGGCAGGACCCGGTCGGCCAGGACGGGCAGGTCGTCGGCGAGGACGGCGGGGTGCAGCCGTACGCCGTCGACGGACCGGGCGAGTTCGGTGAGGAGTTCGGTGAGCGCTTCCGGGGAGCCGACGTGGCGCAGTCTTCCGGTCCGGGGCCGGTCCGCCCCGGCGTCGAGTGCCGCGAGGCGGTCGGTGGCCGGGACTGCGGTGTCGAGGACGACCTCCACCTCGGCGAAGACCAGGGTCGCCCCGCTCTCCCGGGCGGCGTCCGCGCGGGAGGCGATGTCGGCGACGGTCGAGCGGGCGATCAGGACCACGTCGGCGCGCTCGTCGATCTCCAGCGCGTCCGGGGCGAGGACGACGATCTGGCCCTGCGGCGAACGGGGCGTGATCAGGGGGCCCTTGACGGTGAAGGAGGCGCCCTCGAAGTCGATGTGGTGCACACGGTCCGGGTCCAGGAAACGGCCGGTGGGAACGTCCTTGATGATCGCGCCGTCCTCCCAGGAGTCCCACAGGGCACGGGCGGTGTCGACGACGTCCGCGATCTCCCGGCGCAGCGCGTCGGCGGCGAGCGGGGAGCGTCCGACGGTGGCGAGGTCGTCCGGTCCTGCCGCCGCTCCCACCAGCCAGGCGGCCCGGCCGTGCGACGCGTGGTCCAGAGCGGCCAACTGCGTGGCGAGGTGGAAGGGTTCGGTGGTCGTGACGTGCAGTGTGGGTGCGAGCCCGATGCGGTCGGTGAGGCCCGAGACGTACGCCGCGCGGGTGCCGGCCTCGATACGGCCGACCGGTTCCGGGCCCGGACCGGGCGGCAGCGGTGTGTCGGCGAAGGTGACGAGGGCGAAGCCCGCGTGCTCGGCGGAGCGGACCGACTCCCGAACCGCCCGCGGGGTCAAGGTCGTTGGGGCGGCAGGGTGGGCGCCACCGCCGTCGGCCTCAAGGGCGAGGTGCAGACCGGCGTGGCGTTCAGTCATGGGGAGTCTCCGGTGGATGGTTCGGATGCAGGGGGGTGTTCGAGGGAAGGGGGCGGTCACGTCGGTGCGCGTCACGGACGCGTCAGACCTGAAGGCCTCTGGACGGCCGGGCGGGTTCGAGCGGCACCGGACGGCGTTGTTCGCCCGTGACGGCGGGATCCGACTTCACGCGAGGGCACGGCAGTAGGCCGGTGCGAAAAGGGGTGAAGGGAGCCGGTGGTCAGCGACAGATCTGGTCGAACTGATCGGCTCGACGGCCCACCCAGAACGGGTCGAGCAGCACGGTGCGTGCCTGACCTGCGGTCTCCATGACCGGATCAAAACACACGACGGAAGGGGCGTCCACCATGTGTCCCGGCACGTGAGACGACCCCGTCTTCTCCAACAGGGCGCACGATTCCGGCATTGACGTACGACAAGACCGCTCCGTACGATCACGATCGGCATTGAGTGTCAGCGTCAAGCCCTGGCTTGCTGACCGGCAACCCTCCCGCGCGGTGGGGTGCTCCAGGTGAAAGCCCGGCGGGATCACCGAGGATTCCCGCAAACGCGTGGCCCCGTCACCGGGGCCGGAGATGTGGAGGACCGATATGGGGCACGGTGGTGAGCTCAGCGCCTCCTTCGCCGTAGCCACGGTGTTCTCCCGCCTCGCGCGTCGGCGCCACATCGATCTGAAGCGCTCGACCAGCTGCCTCTGTCAGGCCTGACGAGCCCCTCCGCGGCCGGCTGACCCGCGTCACCGGCCCGCCTTCCCCGTATTTCCCCTGGCCACCGGCGCTCCCGGTGTCGCCCGCCTGTCCCCGTCTGCACAGCGCTCCCCCGCCACCGGCGTCACGCCGGCCGGGGCCGCACACCCACGCACGGCCGTGCCTGGTAGGGCACCCCCTTGCCTGGTGACACGAGTAGGAGAAACCCCTCCGTGACAGCACTTCCGGATTTCAGAACCTCCCGATGGGCGCCCCTCGCCGCCCTCCTCACCACCAGCGTCCTGCTGACCGCCTGCGGATCGGGCAGCGACGGCTCCGGCGGCGGAAGCGGCAAGCCGAAGTCCGGCGGCACCCTGACCTTCGCCGTGGGTTCCGACGCCGGCTGCGTGGACCCGCAGCAGGTCGGCAGCAACGAGAGCATCTACTCGGTACGCCAGACCGTGGACTCCCTGACCGACCAGGACCCCGAGACCGGCAAGATCGTGCCGTGGCTGGCCAAGAGCTGGGACATCAACGCCGACGCCACGGAGTTTACGTTCCATCTGCGCTCGGGTGTCACCTTCAGCGACGGCTCCGAGCTCACCGCGCAGGTGGTCAAGGACAACTTCGACGCGGTGCCGAAGCTCGGCGCCCTCGGCGTTCTCGCCCAGGGCTATCTGAGCAGCGTCAAGGGCACCACGGCGGTCGACCCGCTCACCGTCAAGGTGACCTTCAAGGAGCCCAACGCGCAGTTCCTCCAGGCGACTTCGACCCACTCGCTGGGCATCGAGTCGTCGGCGAGCGCGAAGAAGACCCCGCAGCAGAAGTGCAGCGACGGTGTGGTCGGGTCCGGGCCGTTCGTGCTGAAGCAGTACGTGCAGAACCAGTCGATCACCCTGGCCAAGCGCACCGGGTACGACTGGGGCTCCTCGCTGTGGTCCAAGAAGGGCGAGGCCTACCTGGACAAGCTGGTGTTCAAGGTGGTGCCCGAGGCGGGGGTACGGGCCGGGAGCCTCCAGTCCGGCCAGGTGGACGCGATCAGCAGCGTCGGCAAGGCCAACGAGGCGGCGCTCAAGGGCGGTCAGGTGACCCTCCTGCGCCGGGCCAACCCCGGCGTGGTGTTCGGGCTGGGTGTCAACAACTCGCGGCCCGTCCTCAAGGACGTGAAGGTGCGCCAGGCGATCCTCGCCGCCGTCGACCGCAAGCAGATCGCCGACACCGTGTTCCCGACCGGCACCAAGCCGGCGACGAGCATCCTGGCGCACACCACGCCCGACTACACGGACCTCTCCTCGGATCTCGCCTTCGACGCGGCCAAGGCCAAGTCCCTGCTGGACGAGGCCGGTTGGAAGGCCGGCAGCGACGGCATCCGTGCCAAGGACGGCAAGAAGCTGAGCCTGTCCATCGCCTGGTTCCCCAACGCGGCCACCAACCAGCCCGCACTGGAGCTGGTCCAGCAGCAGCTGAAGGCCGTCGGAATCGACGTGGCGCTCAAGCAGGGCCAGGTCAGCCAGTTCGCCACCACCCTCCAGGGCGGCGACTTCGACCTGGTGTGGGGCAACGTGACCCGCGCCGACCCCGACATCCTGCGCAGCTCCTTCTCCAGCAAGCTCGCCAACTTCTACCGTCTGCCCGCCAGTTCGCTCGACACGGCGCTGACCGGGCAGGCCGCGACCACCGACACCGCCAAGCGCGAGCAGCTGGTGGACGAGGCGCAGAAGCTGATCGTGCGGAACGCGTACAACGTGCCGGTGGTGGAGCTCCAGACCCAGCTGGCCGTGACGAAGAAGGTGCACGACCTCACCTTCGACTCGGGCAGCCGTATCCAGCTGCACGACACCTGGATCGGGTAGCGCGTGCGCCGCTATGTGATCAAACGGCTGGCGCAGGCGGTCGGGGTGCTGTGGGCGGCGTACACGGTGTCGTTCGTGGTGCTGGACCTCCTGCCCGGTGACCCGGTCACCGCGATGGCCAGCGCCGGAATGGACTCGGGGGACGTCGACCCGGCCAGGCTGGCCGCGCTGCGGCACGAGTACGGCTTCGACAAGCCGGTGCTAGCGCAGTACGCCGGCTATCTGGGCCGGGCGGTGCGCGGGGACTTCGGCGACTCGATCTCCACGGGCCGCCCGGTGACCTCCACCCTGACCGACGCGTTGCCGCAGACGCTCCAACTCACGAGTGCGGCACTGCTGTTGGCGGTTCTGTTCGGCGGCGGGCTCGCGGTGGCGGCGACGTACACCTCGCGGCGGTGGCTGCGGCAGCTGCTGCTGTCGCTGCCCCCGCTCGGGGTGTCGGTCCCGACGTTCTGGGTGGGGCTGCTGCTCGTCGAGGCGTTCTCGTTCCGGCTGCGCTGGTTCCCGGCGTTCGGCAACGACGGGCTGCGAGGACTGGTGCTGCCGGCCCTGACGCTGGCGATCCCGACCGGCGCGCAGGTCGCGCAGGTGCTGGCCAAGAGCCTGCTCACCGCGCTCGACCAGGCCTACGTGGAGACCGCGCGCGCCAAGGGCGCCGGCCGCTGGCAGGTGCATCTGCGGCACGCGCTGCGCAACGCGTCGCTGCCCGCGCTGACGGTCGTGGGCCTGCTGGTCGGGCAGCTGATCGCCGGTTCGGTGGTCGTCGAGACGGTGTTCTCCCGCGACGGTCTGGGCCGGGTGACCGCGGCGGCGGTCACTTCTCAGGACATCCCGCTGGTCCAGGGGGTGGTGGTGTTCGGGGCGCTGATCTTCGTGGCGACGAATCTGCTCGTCGACCTCGTGTATCCGCTCCTCGACCCGCGGATCGTGGTGGCCTCGGACAGGAGGGCGAGCTTCATATGAGTCAGAGCCTTGTCGACGACCAGGCCGAGGCCGCCCCCGGTCCCGTCCGCCCGGTCGAGCCGGGAACCCAGGCCAAAGCGGGCCGGGGCCGTGCCGAGGTACGGCAGGTGCTGCGGTTCCTGGTGCGGCGCCCCGGTCTGATGCTGTCGGCCGTCGTCGTCGTGCTGGTGGTGCTGGCCTCGTTCTGGCCGGATCTGTTCACCTCGCAGGATCCGCTCAAGGGGGTGCCGTCCGAGAACTTCCGCGGTCCGAGCGGCAGTCACTGGTTCGGCACGGACGAACTGGGCCGCGATGTGTTCTCCCGTGTGGTCCACGGCGCCCAGCTCTCGCTCAAGGCCACGATCATCGCGGTCCTGGTCGCGTTCGTGGTCGGTGGTCTGCTCGGTGTGGTCGCCGGGTTCGTGGGCCGCTGGGTGGACGACGTGCTGATGCGCTTCGTCGACGTCCTCCTCTCCATCCCCGCGCTGTTCCTGTCGCTGGCCCTCGTCACCGCGCTCGGGTACGGGACGGTGAAGGTGTCGATCGCGGTCGGTATCGCCAGCGTCGCCTCCTTCGCCCGGGTGGCGCGCGCCGAGGTCCTGCGGGTACGGCAGGCGGTGTTCGTGGAGGCGTCCCGCGCGAGCGGGGCCCGCTGGTACTCGGTGCTGGGACGGCATGTCCTGCCCAACGCGGCGGGGCCCGTCATCGTCCTGGCCACGCTGGACTTCGGCGCCTCCATCCTGGCGGTGTCGGCGCTCAGCTTCCTCGGCTACGGCGCACCGCCACCCGCCCCGGAATGGGGGACGTTGATCTCCGACGGCCGCAACTACCTGGCCAACGCCTGGTGGTTGACCGCACTGCCCGGTCTGGCGATCGCCGCGACCGTGCTGGCCACCAACCGCATCGCCAGGGCACTGGACGGCGAATGGTCCCGGCGATGACGACACATGGACGTGAGAACGGTGAGGACGTGAGCACACCCCTGCTGGAAATACGCGGTCTGTCCGTGTCGTACCGCACGCGCGGCGGCACGGTCCCGGCGGTCCGCGGCGTGGACCTCGACGTGTGGCCGGGGCAGGTCACCGCGGTGGTCGGCGAGTCCGGCTCCGGCAAGAGCACCACCGCGCACGCCGTCACCCGCCTGCTGGCGGCCAACGGCACGATCGACGCGGGCACCATCCGCTTCGGTCGGCACGACCTCGCCACCCTGTCGGAGGCGGAACTGCGCCTCGTACGCGGTGCGCGGATCGGGCTGGTCCCGCAGGATCCGACGGTCTCTCTCAACCCGGTCAAGCGCATCGGCGACCAGGTCGCCGAGGTGCTGCGCATCCACTCCCTGGCGACCCGTCGTACGGCCGCCGCCGAGGCGATCGCCGTGCTGGACCGGGCCGGGCTGCCCGACGCGGCCGTCCGGGCCCGGCAGTACCCGCACGAGCTGTCCGGCGGCATGCGGCAACGCGCCCTGATCGCCGTCGCCATCGCCGCGAAGCCGAAGCTGATCATCGCCGACGAGCCGACGAGCGCGCTCGACGTCACCGTGCAGCGCGTCATCCTCGACCATCTCCAGCACCTCACCGAGAAGTCGGGCACCTCAGTGCTGCTCGTGACCCACGACCTCGGGGTCGCCGCCGACCGGGCCCAGCGTCTGGTGGTCATGTCGCAGGGCAGGGTGGTGGAGGCGGGCCCGACCCACGACATCCTGGCCGACCCCCAACACGAGTACACCCGGCGACTGCTGGCCAGCGCCCCGAGCCTGACCACCGCCCGGCCCCGCACCCCCGTGCCCGCGCCGAAGGCCGATGCGGCGCCGCTGGTCGACGTACGCGACCTGGTCAAGGAGTTCAGGCTGCCCCGCACCGGGGACGGCCCCCGGACCCTGCGCGCGGTCGACGACGTCAGCTTCACCCTCCACCGCGGCCGGACCCTCGCGCTGGTCGGCGAGTCCGGCTCGGGCAAGTCCACCACCGCGCGCCTGGTGCTCCGCCTCGCCGACGCCACCGCCGGACAGATCCTGTTCGACGGCACCGACGTCACCACCGCCCGGGGCGCCCGGGCCAGAGAGCTGCGCCGCCGCGCCCAGCTCGTCTACCAGAACCCGTACGCGTCCCTCGACCCCCGCTTCTCCATCGGCGAGGTGATCACCGAGCCGCTGCGCGCCTTCAAGGTCGGCGACCGCGCCTCCCAGCTCGACCGGGCCCGCGAACTGCTCGACCGGGTGGCACTGCCCGCCGCCACGCTGGAGCGCCGGCCGGCGGAGCTCTCCGGTGGGCAGCGGCAGCGCGTGGCCATCGCCCGCGCTCTCGCCCTCTCCCCCGACCTGGTGGTGTGCGACGAGCCGGTCTCCGCGCTCGACGTGTCCGTGCAGGCCCAAGTCCTGGACCTGCTGGCCGAGTTGCAGGCGGACACCGGTGTGGCGTACCTCTTCATCTCGCACGACCTGGCCGTCGTACGCCAGATCGCGCACCAGGTCGCCGTCATGCGGGCCGGCCGGATCGTCGAGACGGGCCCGCCGGAGGAGCTCTTCACCCACCCCCGCCACGCGTACACCCGCGAGCTGCTCGCGGCGATCCCCGGCGGTCGGGTCCCCTCCCCCGCAGAGACCTTCACAAGCTGAGGACCTGGGTCATATGAGCACTCCCACCATCACGTCACTGGCCTTCCTCACCCCGGGCAACTTCGTCGACGACGACCCGTTCACCGGCCTGGAGGAGACGCTCCGGCTGTTCGAGTACGGCGAGCGGTCGGGCTTCGACGGCGCCTGGATCCGACAGCGCCACCTCGAACACGGCGTCGGCTCGGCGGCCGTGTTCCTCGCCGCGGCCGGCCAGCGCACCGAGCGGATCGAGCTGGGCACCGCGGTCATCCCCATCGGCTACGAGAGCCCGTTCCGCCTGGCCGAGGACCTGGCGCTGGCCGACGTCCTGTCCCGGGGCCGGCTCCAGATCGGCTTCAGCACCGGGATGCCGCACGCCGAGCTGCTCGGCGACCTCGTGTACGACGGGGACTGGCGCGGCTTCGACCTGTCGTACGGCAGGATCGGCCGGGTCCTCGACAACCTGCGCGGCGGCTACCTCGGCGCCCCCGACGCGGTCATCCACTCCCCGGGCAACGTCCAGCGACCCCGTCTGCAACCGCACAGCCCCGGTCTGGCGCGGCGGATCTGGTACGGCGGCGGCAGTCTCCGCTCGGTCCGCTGGGCCGCCGAGAACGGCCTCGCCCTGCTGTCCGGCAACATCGTCACCGGCGAGAACACCGACGACTTCACCACGGCCCAGCTGAACCTGCTGGCCGAGTACCGTCGCGCCCGGTCCGGCGACCGCCCGGCGCGCGTGGCCCTGGGCCGCGTGATCGTGCCCCTGGACAGCGCCGACACGGCCACCCGCAGCCGCTACCGCGCCTACGCGGCGAGCCGCCACGAACGCACCCTCGCTCCCCATGGCCCCAAGCGCACCCTGTTCGCCCCGGACGTGGTGGGGACCGCCGAGCAGATCCTGGAGCAGCTGACCGCCGACCCGGTGCTCGCCGAGGTGTCCGAGCTGCGCCTGGAACTGCCGTACGAGTTCCACCGGGAGGAGTACGAGCAGATCCTGCACGACGTACGCCACCTGGTCGCACCGGAGTTGGGCTGGCGCCCCGCCGCGTCCGCGGTTCAGGGGGCGGCCCTGTGAGTGGCGTGCGGTGGGAGGTGCACACCCGTGAACCCTTCGCGGAGGGCCACCACTTCGCCGGCACCGGAGCGTACGAGGTGCTCACCGCGACCGCCCACTACTCCGTGGACCCCGGGGCATCCGCCCACCACGCCGTCCCCGATCTCGGCCTCGCGCCGCGCGACGGCACCGGCAGGGTCCGTTTCAGCGGGGACGTCGAAGTCCTGCGGCCGGTCGAGGGCGGCCGCCGACGTCTGTTCTTCGACTGGGGCAACCGCGGCAACAAGCGGGCCGTGCAGTACTTCTGCGACGCCCCGCACACCAACCGGCCACGGACGCTCGCGGACGCCGGGAACGGCTATCTGCTGCGCCGCGGGTACATGGTCGTCTTCGGTGCCTGGCAGGGCGACCTGCTCCCGGGCGACGGACGGCTGCTCCTCGACCTGCCGGTCGCCCGCCAGGACGGCAAGCCCGTACGGGGCCTCACGACGGCCGAGTTCATCGTCGAGGAACCCACCGGTTCGCTTCCGCTGTCCCGCTGGTCGAGCACCAGGTCCGACCCGGTCAGCGAGCGGGGCGTGCACAGCGCGCGCCTCACCCGGCGGCGCTACGCGCACAGCACGCCCGAGGAACTCCCCGCGGGAACGTGGCGGTTCGCCCGCTTGCAGGGCGGCGGCAGCGACCTCAAGGGTCACTCCACGGCCCTCGTCCCGAGCCGCCACGACCTGCACCTCGACGGCGGGTTCCAGCCCGGCTGGATCTACGAACTCGTCTACGAGGCCGAGGAGCCGCTCGTCCTGGGCCTGGGCCTGGTCGCGGTCCGCGACCTCGTGAGCCATCTGCGACGGAGGACGAGCGCCTGATCACCGGTGACCCCCGGGCGAGCGTCCAGAAGCGCCATCGGGACGCGGGCGAGTACACCGCGGCGATCAGGGCCGCCGCCGAGGACCTCGTGGCGCGCCGGTTCCTCCTCGCCGAGGACGTCGAACGGGCGGTCGCTTCGGCGGCGGACTGGTCGTCGCCGCGCCATCGCTTCGGGCTGCCGTGATCGGCCGCCCGGCGGCGGCCCGGAGCTACGGGTGGCGTGGCGCACTCGTCCGTTCGAGTGGTGCGTTCGGGTCTCCGGTCGTAGCGTCGGAACCGGGACATCTGTCGGCGGGCGGCAGTGGGGAGCGGCCATGCGTATGCGCGCACTCACGACGGCGGTCGCGCTCTGTGCGGTCGCCTCACTGGCCACCGCGGCGGGCACACCGTCGGCGGCCCGGTCCGCCGCCGCACCCTCCGTGCAGACCGTGCGGCAGTCCACCGCTCTTCCGGTCCTCGTCGACTGCTTCTGGCACCCGGAAGTTCGTCCGTCGGACTTCATGCTCGCCTGCGGTGACGGCAACAGCCGGCTGGCCTCGCTGCGCTGGTCGCGGTGGGGCACGGAGTCGGCGCGGGCCGAGGGTGTGAACTGGGTCAACGACTGCGAGCCGTACTGTGCGGCAGGCCGCTTCCACGCCTACCCCGTGACCGTACGGCTCGACCACCCGCAGCCCTGGAAGAAGCGGCCCCAGCTCTCGCACTACTCCCGGATCACCCTGGAGTACACGGACAAGCGGCCCGCGCAGTTCTCGCAGACCGTGTCCTATCCGCTCTGGGACTGAGCGGCGGTGACCTGCTCGGGCTGTGCCTCCGACGAGGTGATCACCTCGGAGCGTCGGCCGCCCCGGTCCATGACGCCGCCCATGACCGCCAGGCCCAGCCCGGCCACGCCGAGGGCCGCGCCGACCAGAGCCGGCGAGTTCCAGCCCCAGCCCGCCGAGATGGCGAGGCCGCCGAGCCAGGCGCCGCCCGCGTTCGCCAGATTGAAGGCGGAGTGGTTGGAGGCCGCCGCCATGGTCGGGGCGTCCTTCGCCTTGGCCATCAGCAGCATCTGGACGGGCGTGGTGATGAGGGCGCCCATCGCGCCGATGAAGGTGATCGTGATCAGTGCGGGCACGGTGCTGTGGACGGCGAAGTAGAACACCACCAGCGCCGAGGTCAGCAGGGCGATCCCCGCGTACAGCGTCGGCCTCAGGGCGCGGTCCGTGAGCGGGCCCGCGACCAGGGTGCCGAGCGTCATGCCGACGCCGTAGAGCGCGAGGACCAGTGTGGTCGAGGAGTCGGACAGGCCCGTCACGTTCGTGAGCATGGGCACCAGATAGCTGTAGACGGCGAAGAACCCGCCGAAGCCCACGACCGCGGTGGCCAGGCCGATGACCACCTGCTTGTTGCCCATCGCCCGCAGTTCGTGCCGGATGCCGGACTGATCGCCGCGGGGCTGGTGGGGGACGAAGACGGCCAGCGCGGCGAGGGCTACGAGTCCGATGACGGCCACCGCGACATAGGCGGACCGCCAGCCGAACTGCTGCCCGAGGGCCGTACCGGCCGGGACTCCGACGATGTTGGCGACGGTCAGCCCGAGGAACATCTTCGACACCGCGCGTGCCGCCCGGTCGGGCGCGACCAGCCGGGACGCCACGACCGCGCCCACGCCGAACAGTGCTCCGTGCGGCAATCCGGCCAGGAAGCGTGCGGCGAAGAGCAGGCCGAAGTTGGGGGCGAGCGCGGATGCGACGTTGCCGATGACGAACAGCCCGGACAGGAGCAGCAGCAGCCGCTTGTGCGGTATGCGCGCGCCGATACCCGTCAGCACAGGAGCGCCGACGACGACACCCAGCGCGTAGGCGGAGACGATGTTGCCCGCTTGCGGCACGGACACGTCGATCCCGTCAGCGATCTGGGGCAGCAGTCCCATCGTGGCGAACTCGGTCGTGCCGATGCCGAAAGCGACAACAGCCAGGGCCAGGAGAGCCAGTGGCATGGCGCAGGAGAACCTTTCAGAGGCGGTGCGAGGAGAAAGCAGGGAGCGGGGCGGGGCCACGGCGGTGCGGCTCCCGGGCCCGGCATCATTGCCCGGCGCCCCCCCCAGGGCATGGTGAGCCCATAACGAGTGCAGCAGCGGCACGGAGCCAGGAATTCCAAGATCCCGCCCTGCTCTTCATGACCCATGTCACATCAGTACGGCGGTCCGCCCCTGCCCGGTCGTTCGAGGCACCACTCGGCGCACTGAGCCACCACCGCCCGGCCCCTGCGCCGTCCCGTGCATCCGTGCGCCCGGTCGCTTGGCCGGTTCCCGCCCGCTGATCGAGCATTCGTTCGGCTCGCTGGGTATTCCTCCGGAATCGGCGCAAGCAGATGCAGGGGGGCTGAGACTGTGGCACGCCCGTCATGGACGTCCGAGCCGGCTGAGGAACCGCGCCACCGAAAACGGGACACCATCCGCCGCCTGCGCGCCCAGGGCCGCTATGGACCCAGGTTCCGCGATGTCCTTCCCGCGTTCACCGTCCTGGCGGTGGCGGTGTGCTCGGTCGTGGCCGGCGTCGTCGTGGGTTCCCGCGCTGCCGGGGTGGTCGTCCCGATCACCGGCGCGCTCCTGCTGGCGGTCGTCCTCGTCATCGGGAGCAGGCGCCGCCGTCCGGGCGCTCGACGCCGCCGCGGCCACTACACCCCGCAGGAACTGTTCGACCTCGACATCCAGGGCCTGGCCCTGGCGGTGGCACGGATGCTGCGCCGCGACCACTGGAAGGTCCGGCTGGTACCGGCACCGGACCGGCCGCGCCTGTGCGCCCGGCATCCGGACGGCCGCCGGCTCGACGTGGCCTTCCGGCCGGTCGCGGAACCGTTACCCGACGAGGATCTTCCCCACTCCCACACGCACCGGGAGAACCCGGACTCGTTCGTCCACCTCGTCGTGCACCGGGGCACCTTCCAGCCCCGGGACATCCGGTGGGCACAGCGCGAAGGCAACACCTTCCTGCTCGACAACCCGGCGCTGGAACGCTGGGCAGCCGGCGCCCACCTCGACGAGTTCCTGCCGAGCGGGCATTGAACTCCGGTCGCGGGCGCGCGCTACGCGGGGTCCAGGTCGGCCTGGAAGAGTTTGTGGTCCGAGTACCGGCTGGGATGCACGTGGTGCGTGAGCGGGGTGACGCCCCGAAGGAAGACGTAGTCGAACTTGCGGTGCCAGTCGGTGGTCGGCTCGCAGGTGGCGGTGGACGAGGGACGGCACCGCGGGTCCGTGTCCGCGGCCAGTGCCCAGATCGGGGACAGCTCGGGGGCGTCCGGCACGGCGTTGAAGTCACCGAGGACGATGGCCCGGTCGTGCCGGGCGACTTCCCTGGCGAGTACGTCGGCCTGGGCCGCCCGGACCTCCTCCTGACGCCGTTGAGCAAGGTGGGTGTTGAAGACCCGTACGGACCGGCCGCCCACCGTGGTGGTGACGGCCATGTAGCCGCGGTCCTCGGACCCTCCCTCGGGGTATTCGACGTTGACGCGGTCCGTCATCGGTGCCGCCGACAGAAGCGCCTGACCGTAGCCTCCCGGATCCCACGGCGTCCCCCCGCAGCGGCCCCAGTTCTGGAGGACCGACCCGTACTCGACGTGGTAGACCAGCCCGAACAGGCTCTCCAGATAGTCGCGGATCTTCTCCACGTCGGGCGCGCACGCCTCCTGCACGCCGATGATCTGCGGCGCGTACGCGGCGATCTCCGCCGCCCGGTCGACGTTGCTGACCCCGCACGGATTGCACAGGTTCCACGTCATGACCCGGTTCGGCACGACGTCCTTGACCGCTCCGGCAGACACCGGCCTGCCGAAGAGAGCACTGCCCAGAGCGCCATGGCCGACGAGCACCGCACAAGCCACGACCGCCGCACCGGCGAACCACCGCGTGCCCCTGCCGAACACGGACGCCTCCCCGCTGCAAGGCCGCTTCTTCAGGATCAGCCCGACTCACCACCGCACCGTCGGACGGCGGGATGATCCGACAACCACGACCCCATGACACCGCCAGGATGCTCCGATGTCCACCTCTCCCCGGACGCGACCATGGCTGCGGGGCGTGGCAGCCCCACAGCCGTAGGTCGCTCGGGGAAGCGGCTGCCGGGAGCGGCGTACCGCCCCGGCCTCCGGTCAGCTGGAAGCGAGGAGTTCGAGCGTGTCGATCACGCGGTTGGAGAAGCCCCACTCGTTGTCGTACCAGGCGACCACCTTGACGTGGCGGCCGTCGACACGGGTGAGGGCCGAGTCGAAGATCGACGAGGCCGGGTTACCCACGATGTCGGACGACACGAGCGGGTCCTCCGAGTACTCGAGGACACCGGCGAGCGGCCCCTGCACCGCGGCACGGTACGCCGCCAGCACGTCGTCGAGGGTCACGTCGCGGGCGACGGTCGTGTTGAGTTCGACGATCGAGCCCACCGGCACCGGTACGCGGATCGAGTCGCCCGACAGCTTGCCTTCGAGGTTCGGCAGCACCAGGCCGATCGCCTTGGCGGCGCCGGTCGTGGTGGGGACGATGTTGACGCCGGCGGCCCGGGCGCGACGGGCGTCGCGGTGCGGACCGTCCTGGAGGTTCTGCTCCTGTGTATAGGCGTGCACCGTCGTCATGAACCCGTGCTCGATACCGGCGAGGTCGTCGAGGACCTTGGCCAGCGGCGCGAGGGCGTTGGTGGTGCAGGAGGCGTTCGAGACGATCGTGTGCAGGTCCGGGTCGTAGGAGTCGGTGTTGACCCCGAACGCGAGCGTGATGTCGGCGCCGTCCGACGGCGCGCTGACGAGCACCTTCTTCGCGCCGGCGTCGAGGTGGGCGCGGGCGGCCTTGGCCGAGGTGAAGCGGCCGGTGGCTTCCAGGACGATGTCGACACCGAGTTCGGCCCACGGCAGCTGTGCCGGGTCGCGTTCGGCCGTCACCCTGATGCGGCGGCCGTCGACGACGAGGGCGTCCCCGTCGACGGTCACCGGTCGGCCGAGCCGCCCTGCGGTGCTGTCGTAGGCGAGCAGCCGGGCGAGCGTGGCGGGCTCCGTGAGGTCGTTGACGGCGACGATCTCCAGGGCGCTGTCGCGTTCGAGCAGTGCGCGCAGCACATTGCGTCCGATGCGGCCGAATCCGTTGATGGCGATGCGAGTCATGAGTGGGGTCCCTTCCCTTCGCCACCAGACTCGCTCGCGGTGCCTGCCGCGGACAGTGGCGAGATCGCCATGGTTCAAAAGGATCCCGCCATACACCATCGATCCCGCCGTACGCGGTCGATCCCGTCCTACGCGGTCGATCCGGTCCTACGCGGTCGATCCCGTCCTACCGTGCCGGACGGGACTACACGCCCCGAGTGAAGGTGCGCCGGTACTCGCTAGGTGTGGTGCCGAGGATGCGCTGGAAGTGCAGACGCAGGTTCGCGCCGGTACCGAGCCCGACGTCGGTGGCGATCTGTTCGACGCTCCGCTCCGACCGCTCCAGCAGTTCACGGGACAGGTCGATGCGGGCGCGCATCACCCACTGCATCGGCGTGTAGCCGGTCTCCTCCACGAAGCGCCGGGAGAACGTGCGCGCCGAGACCCCGGCCTCCCGTGCCAGTACGTCGAGGGTGAGGGGCTCGCCGAGCCGGTGCAGCGCCCACTCCCGGGTGGTGCCGAAGCGCTCGCCGAGCGGCTCGGGGACGCTGCGCGGCACGTACTGGGCCTGGCCGCCGCTGCGGTAGGGGGCCGCGACCAGTCGACGGGCCGCGTGGTTGGACGCGGCCACTCCGAGGTCGCCGCGCAGGATGTGCAGGCACAGGTCGATGCCGGAGGCGGCGCCGGCCGAGGTGAGCACGCTGCCCTCGTCGACGAACAGCACGTTCTCGTCGACCTGGACGAGCGGATGCCTGGCCACCAGGGCCCGCGTGTAGTGCCAGTGCGTGGTGGCGCGTCTGCCGTCGAGCAGGCCCGTCGCGGCGAGCGCGAAGGCGCCCGTCGAGATGGCGGCGAGCCGCGCGCCCCGGGCGTGGGCGGCGATCAGGGCGTCGACGACGCCCTGCGGCGGGTCGTCGCGGTCCGGGAACCGGTAGCCGGGGACGAAGACGATGTCGGCCCACTCAAGTGCGTCGAGGCCGTGCCCGACGTGGTACGACAGGCCGTCGCCGCCGGTCACGAGACCGGGCGTCGCCCCGCACACCCGCACCTCGTACGGCATGCTCGCGCGGGTCGTGAAGACCTGCGCGGGAATTCCGACATCGAGCGGTTTCGCGCCTTCGAGTACGAGGACGGCGACGCGATGGAGGCGGGAGGCTGGCACGGGCACGAGGTTACGTGGGGCGGGCGGTCGACGTGCCATCGAGTGGACCGGGCAGACGAGGGCGACCGGCTCCGGTGGGTCGGGGGCTGGGTGGCCAGGTGGCCGGGAGTTCTCTCAGGGCGCCGGTTCGGGCCGGTGGATGCCGCGCGGTCGGTAGCCGAGCGCGTCGGAGACACCGGCGAGGTCGGCGAGGTACCAGATGATGGCGAGCCACATCTCGGTGCCCTGGAGGCCGGGTCGGGTGTGCCGGTCGCCCGCGGTGGTGGGGTGCGGGGCGCGGAAGGCGAACCCTTCGCCGTCCACCCAGTGTGCGAGCGCGTCGGCCAGCAACTGCCGTGCCAGGGCGACGACTTCGTCCCCGCGGTAGCCGGTGTGGTGGGTCAGCCACAGCGGATGGGCGATGTCCAGGATGTTGCAGGCCGTCTGTCTGTCGCGGCGGGTGTAGCGAGGGTCGCGGGCGTGCCGGAGCACGGAGTCGATGGTCCGCTCGGGGTGGGGCACGGGCAGTCCGTACTGGGCGAACGTGCCGCGGCTGGCGCGGTAGAAGCCGTTGACGACCCGCATCATGCCGTCGGTGGCACTGGGTTCACCCCACAGGCCCGAGTGCGGGTCGATGCGGGTGAGCAGCCATCCGAACAGGGCGTCGAGCGCGCCGGACTGTTCGCGGACTCCCTGGCGGCGGTTCCACATGACGGCGGTACCGAGGGTGTCGACCCAGTCGCCGCTGTGCCAGGGGTCCTCCCGCCAGGGCAGGGCCTCCAGGTGCTCGACGACGTCACCGGCGCTCAGCGCGGCGACGCTGTGCAGGGGGTGCGCGAACCGGCTGCCCAGCAGGTCGAGGGCGTAGCCGACGCAGAGGAAGTGGTAGCCGGTCTCCTCGCTGAAGGGGATTGCGGCTACGGGGAGTTGACGGCCGTCCTCGCCGAGTGCGCCGACGACTCCGCTGTGGGGGTCCTGCCAGGAGCGCAGCCTCGCGATCTGCTCGTCCGGGGACAGTGGGAGCGGGGCGCGTCCGAGGAGCAGGTCGGCGATCTCCACTGCGTCGCACTGGGCGCGCACGGTGGGCGGGCCGCCGGGTGTGTCGGCGAACAGTCCGCCGTCGGCACCGGGCACGAAGCAGCGGGCGATGACGTCCTCGGCCTGGGCGCGGGCGGTGTCGGCGAACGCGGAGACCGCGCCGGCCAGGTCCGTCTTGTGGGCTGTGCGGGGCGTCGAGCCGCGCAGGCGCAGGACGCGGGCGGGGTTGCCGCCCACGACGGCCTTGGCCGGGACGTCCTTGGTCACCACGCTGCCGGCGGCGATGACGGCGCCGTCCGCGACGGTGATGCCGTCGAGCAGGACGACGTGGGAGCCGATCCATACGTCGTGGCCGATCCGGATGCCCTGGGAGGTCAGCGGCTGGCGGAACACCTCGGTGTCGGGGTCCTCGTATCCGTGGTTGAAGGCGAGCACGGAGGTGTGCGCTCCGATGCGTACGGCATCGCCGAGTTCGATGGTGCCGCGGACCACGGTGTAGGGGTTCACGGTGCAGTCCCGGCCGGTGCGCAGAGTGCCGGTCAGATAGGCGCCGGCCGCGATGTAGCTGCGGGGTCCGAGCCGCAGGTGCTCGTTCTGGACGGCGGCCAGCGGGGAGACGTAGCAGTCCTCACCGATGCTGTACTCGGCGCCCGCCTCGCCCAGCGTCTGCTGGAAGTCGTGCTGCCGGGCACGGTCGTCGTCGGTGGCCTGGGTCCAGTAGAGCCAGGGCGAGTAGTCGAACAGGGCGGGCGCGGTGGCGGCGTTCGAGTCCGTCATGGGGCTCTTTCCCGTGGTGTCGAGTTCGCTGGGGGCGCGGGCGGCGGGTCGGGTGCTGCGCGTTTCAGCATGATCGACGTCGACGCCCCAAGGAATACGGCGTCGCGGCACGTTCGTCGCCGCCGGGTTCAGGAGGAGCCGTGCGAGTCGGCCGCCGTCGTCTTGTCGGGCTCCGTTGTCTTGTCGGCCGCCGTTGTCTTGTCGGCCGCCGTAGTCTTGCCCAGGGCTCCTGACCGGGTGACGCCGTCGACCGCCACGCAGATGCCGAAGACACGTTCATGGCTGGTCCAGCCGTTGACGCGACCCCGGTTGTTGCTGATCTGCACCCGCTTCCTGGCAGGGTCCACCGACGACACCAGATGCAAGTAGACCGTCCCGGCGACACGGGCGAGGACGATGTCCCCGACCTCCACCTTCGACGCGTCGACCGGAGCGACGACCACCTGCTGGCGACTGCGTATCAGCGGCACCATCGAGGAGCCACTGGGCCGGAACGCCACGGTGGCCCCGCCGGCGACCCTGCCTGCCACTGCATCCAACGCACCCATCCGACGAGCGTGGCAGATTCCCGTGCCTCACCCCACCGAATTACTTCCCGTACCGCGACCGCGAGAGGGTAACGGTGACCGGGCGTCCACGGCATGCACCGTGATCGGGGCGCCCATCAGCCGCTGTGGCCGGTGCCTCACACCGCCTGCACCGGGTGCCGGACCACCGCGTCGAAGAGATAGCCCTGCGTGTTCGGCACGGTCGTGTCCGGCTGGGTACGGCCGGCGCTGTCCGTGGCGCGAGCGAGCAGGCTGTACGCGCCCGGTGCCGGCGGCCGCCAGTCGGTGGACCAGCGGACCCAGCCGTCGCGGTGCGCGGCATCGTGCAGCCGGGCCCGGCGCCAGCGCTGCCCGCCGTCCGTGCTGACGTCCACGCGCACGATGCCGCCGGCCCCGGACCAGGAACGGCCTGTCAGCCGGTGCGCGTGGCCGGCGTCCAGACTCGCGCCCCAGGCGAGTTCCCAGGCGCTCTTGACCGTCTGGCGGGTCAGCGGAGCGCTGCCGCCCGACGGGTAGGACGCCCCGAACAGCCGGTAGAAGTCGGTGTTCCAGGGCGAGTACAGGGGCTGGGCCGACACCTCGATGTCGCCGACCCACTTGATCGACGCGATACCGATCCAGGAGGGCACGAGAACACGCACGGGATGGCCGTGGTCGTACGGCAGTGGCTCGCCGTTCATCTCGTACGCCAGCAGCACGTCGTCCAGTGCTTTGGAGAGCGGCAGGGGGCGGCGGACCCGGCCGAGGTTGGTGCCGTCGGCGGTCACGTAGTCGGGGTCCAGGCCGCGCGGCAACACGTCCACGGCGGCACGGCCGAGCCCCGCGCGCTTGAGGACGTCGGCCAGCCTCACGCCACGCCACCGGGCCGTGCCGATCGCTCCCAGCGTCCAGGCGGTTCCGGTGACGGTCTGTCCCTGCTGGGTGCTGAAGAAGCTGCGTCCGTTGCCCGCGCACTCCACGAACACCGAACGACTCACCGCGGGCAGCTTCTTGAGGTCGTCGAGGGTGAACTCCACGCTCCCGCCGTGAACCAGCCCGTCCCCGTGCACGGTGAGAGTCCAGTCGGTGGCGTCGATGACAGGGGTGGAGGTGTGGTTACGGACGAAGAAGCGGTCCACCGGGGTGTGATAGCCGGTGTCCCCCAGCGCGTCGAAGCGGGTCTCGGCGTTCGTGCCACGCACCGTGAACCACTCGTCGGGAAGCGGCTTCACGATCCCCGCCGAAACCGCCGCCGATGCGGGGGTGTCGAGACCCACGGGCACGGCGAGGGCGCCGCCCGCCGCGGCCAGCAGGCGGAGCATGTCGCGCCGTGAGACCCCGTCCGCACGGGCCTCGCCGGCCAGCCACTGCCGGAGTCTGCGACGGTCATAGGCGGATTCGTCGGTACGACGCATGAGTGTCTGCCCTTTCACGGAAGCGGCCAAGAGCTCGGGGCGGCAGCGGGGTGCGACGAAGCACCGCACAGCGGCGGAAGAGGCGAAGTGCGCAGGGGTTCGCGAGATACCGACCGGCTTGTGCGGCCGGGGAGTCAAGCGGGGAAGTCAGGCAGGGAAGCCAAACGAGGAAGTCAAGCGGGGAAGATCAACAACAGCCGCGCGAGGCGAGTACGCGGGACCGCTGGACGGCGGGGCTGCGTCGGCTGGGGATCATGTGGGTCATCGTACGAGGAAGGGCGAGCCGTGCGACAGATGCAAAGGTGCGGAAAAACCAGGCCCGTTCCTGATGGCCACTAGGTTCGGCCCATGACGATCACGTACGAGTGGCGAGGCGACCTGGACAACGCGGCTCTCAACGAGCTGCATGCCGAAGGGTTCGGCTGTCCGGTCGGGCAGACGGACTGGCGCGCCCGGCTTCACGCGCACAGCCTCGGCTGGGTCTGCGCGCGGGACAGGGATCGTCTGGTCGGCTTCGTCAACGTCGCCTGGGACGGCGGAGTCCACGCGTTCGTCCTGGACACGGTCGTGGCTCACCGCAGTCGTTCGCAAGGGGTGGGAGCCGCGCTGATCGAAGCGGCCGTTGAGGGAAGCCGTGCTGCGGGGTGTGAGTGGCTGCATGTCGACTTCGAGGAACACCTGCGGTCGTTCTACTTCTCCGCCTGTGGCTTCAGAGCGACGGCGGCGGGACTGATCGCACTGTGACCCTGTCCCCTGTAATCCAGCAATCCTGTGACCC
Source organism: Streptomyces sp. S3(2020) (assembly GCF_013044505.1). Lineage (GTDB taxonomy): Bacteria > Actinomycetota > Actinomycetes > Streptomycetales > Streptomycetaceae > Streptomyces. Next base: position 26,063 of record NZ_JABERD010000012.1, read on the forward strand.
TGTGCTTCCCGCCGCCTCGCGAAGAGGACGTGCGTCAGTCCTCGGTCGCGCGGGACAGGGCTTCGGCGATCATGCGGGCGGCGAAGTCGCGGTTGTCCGTGAGCCGGTTGATGTGCTCCGCGAGCAACAGGGCGGTCGCTTCCAGGGAGTTCATCTCGTCCCTCGTCCAATCCCCGTACTGCTTGCGCCACAGGCTGGGGCTCAGCCCGGTGCCCGCCGCGACGACCAGGCCGGCCATGGTGGGGATGACCTCGGGGCGGATGCTCTTGGGCATCATGCGCAACGAGGCCACGAGGCCGGGCACCACGTACTCGATGACGTCCCTGTCGTGGTCCTCGTAGGCCAGCCGCAGCCAGCGCATGAACATGTAGATGAGCGTGCAGGCGCCGTCCACCAGGTCATCGGCGTCCTCGGGAGCCAGTGACGCGGTGAACTGCTCGGTCAACTGCCGCTGAACGGGATCGGTATCGGCTCCGTCTCCATACATGGCCTTCAGCCGGGAATCGACCATCATGAGCGCTGCGCCCACATCGCCGGCGGGAGCGTACTGGGGATCGCAGGGCGATGACACAGGATTCCTCCTCGGCCCACCGGGGGCAACTCAGCGTGTCAGTAAGGTAACCCAGCGAGGAGGGGACGGTCCGACGAACGCCCCGAAGGAAGATCTCAAGCCTCCGATGCGGCACGGCACATTGTGGTGGGGAATGTGACGTTCTGCGCGGGTCACGGATAAACCGGCGCGGCTAAGATTTTACCCATTCCGTCCAGTCCCAACGGGGGTGGGATCATGGCGAGTTATCCCGGTCGCTCCGATCCCCAGCTCACATTCATCCAGCCGGCGCATCTGCATGGCTCCCCGCTCCGGCTGTCTGGCGCCCGATCGGTTCTGGGCCGAGATCCCGGCTGTGACATACGGATAGACGATCCGTATGTGAGCGGCCGACACGCCACGCTGAGTCGTTCGGGAGCGAACGTGGTCTTGGAAGACCTCGGTTCCGCCAACGGCACCCTCGTGAACAACCGTCCAATTCACGCTCCACAGACACTGTGCGACGGTGATGTGCTCACGTTCGGGAGCGTGACCATCCGATACGAATGGGCCGGAAGTGCTCCGCGGAGGCGTGAGGTTGTTCAGGGGACGATTCTGATGCCGGCTGTGAACCGTGCTCCCCGATTCAATGTGGGTCAGCAGCACGGTGCGAACATCAACAATGTCGGTGGACACCAGTACATCGACCAAAGACAGGAGAGCTTTCTCCGGCAGATCGCTGCGGCTCGCACGAGAGCTCGCAGGATCGTCCTGTTCGGGTTCGTGCTGTTCCTGAGCGGCTTCGCTGTCTTCGCCTATGGCGTTCTGCGGTTCATGGGCCGCATCGGTGAGCCCATACCCGACGATCCCAATGAGTGGCCTGAGCCGGGAGACATGCTCGGAACGAGTATCAACGGCATTCCGGTGTTCCTTCTCGGCTGGGCGGCTGCCCTCGTCGGCATGGTCCTGCTGGTGGTCGGGCTGGTGCTGCACATCGTCGCCGCGTCCCGCCAACGCTCGTTCGACGCGGCCGCACGCCGCTACTGACGCACGCGAGAGGATCCCCAGTGACCTTCAACATCGGCAGCCAACAGGGCAACATCAACAACGTCGCCGGCAACCAGACCATCCACGGTGGCCAGCACGGTGAATTCACCACGGCTACGGACCCGCGCGCCATGCTCGGTCTGCTGAGCTCGGAACTCGACCGCCTTGGCCTCGCGCCCCATGTCGCGAGGCAGGTGAACGGTGAAGTCGCTTCCCTCCGTGCCGAACTCGACTCCCCCTCACCGGATCGAACCACCATGGCCCAGCGCTTGGTCCAGATCGTCAGCCTCGTGACCACGGCAGGTGCTGTCGTCACGGCCGGCGGGGCACTCGCCGGCGCACTGTCCTCATTCGCGGGCTGGTTGGGCCCGATCGGCGATTCCGTCCTTCACGCGATCGCACGCTAGCCGTCCGGGAAGTACCGCAGACGTCGACCTTGCGCTGGCGAGAACGAGGGCCCTCACCGGACATCACCGACGCGGGCTCCCGGATGCCGCCGCGTTCAAGACGGGGCGGGTAGAGTGAGGCCCCTTCCCGTGCCCGTGGCAGAGATCCGTGGGCCGTGGTGTCAGCGGGTGCAACCGTGGAGGGCTGTTGTGTCGGGCCGACGGACCGAATTGGTCGACCTGCCGGTTACCTTCGAACGGCCGCTCCGGCTCTTCACTTACATCATTGGGCACAGTCAGGTGCTGTTTCGCAGCGAGCCGGACTCCGATGCGGAGCTGCCGACCACGTTGGAAATCCTGTTCACGGATGTCGGCGCACTCTCGATCCGTGACCACTACCAGTCCCTGACGATTCGCCTCGCCACAGGGCCGGAGGAGGAACAACTACGGGCTGCCGATGAGCGCCCTTGGCATGACTGGCGCGCATTCATTCTGGAATCCGAACCCGGCAGCAACAGCCACGTAATCGCCGGCGGACTGTTCTGGGCAGAAAGCCCGGCCCCGGCCAGTTACAGCAGCTTCCTGATACCCACCTACGATCTACCTCAGTTCCACCCGGACCGACCCCTACCACCAGAGCCCTCCACCATCTACGCCCCCTATCCCCGGGGCGGAAACGCATGACCGCCTGTCCCCTGAACCACTCAGACTTGAGCCCGTACGAAGACGCTGACCCCGCCGAGAATGAGCGAGCTGACGGCCAAGGCGGTAAGAGCCCAACCAGCGTTGATGAATCGGTGCTTACGGAACACCACCCGGGACAGGTGAACCACGTTGTACGAGAGTGCCGTCACCTCGAACCTCGCGTCAGCTTGACCGATCAGTTCGGCAGCCGCGTCCATGTCCAGATGGGCGAGATCCCCGAAGTACCAGAGGACTTCGGGCTTGTAGGTTTCGGGGCGGCCGGGGTCCACATGGAAGCGGGCAAAGTTCCCTCTATAGTTCTTGCCGTGCCGCGACCACAGGAAAGCCGCCGCGCATGAAACAGCTCCCAGTAAGGCACCTGTAGAGACGGAATAGAAGAACCAAGTTTCGATACCTGACACCTTTCGGCGACCTTGTACCAATCGATCGATCGCTCGTAGACGAGCCGGACATACTCCGTGTTGACCTCAGTCCCATTCGAGAGACGAGAAGGATCATCATCCTCTGACGTGTGCCCTTCAGCGACCATGCCAAGGACCTCCGAGGTTCTGGCGGCTCGTGCACGTCAGAAAAACGCTGCCCGCCATCCCGCTCCCACAACCGCCGACAAGCAGCGCCGGCTGGTCGTGGTCGGCTGGTGCGGACGCTGCGGGGTGTACTGGAAGACTCCGGGACACCCGCACGCGGGAGTCGGCGCACGAGCCGCTGTGCTGGCGACCGAGCACCCCGCTGGTGACGATCCGTCGGTACCGGTGCGTCGGGTGTGGCATATGTGGTGCCACACCCGGCGTGAGGGCAAGTACGTCGCCGTGATCAGCGCCCCCAGGCGAGGGGCGGCCGGTGTCCTAATCGTGTTGACCGCCTCCGGCAGGCGGTGCTGGAGTCGGCGCGTGGACAGCATCCCCGCCAATCGGCGGCTCTGGAATCAGATCAGCAGTGCCTATCAGCACGAGCATGACCCGCAGATCGGCGCCGCACCCCGGCTGTGGGGCATGTATTCCGTCCCCGACGCGCACCTGCGCGCCTTGGGCGACGTCACCGGCAAGCGCGTCCTCGAACTTGGGTGCGGCGCCGGCCAGTGGTCCAGGGCGCTCGCCGCCGAGGGCGCCACCGTGGTCGGGCTTGACCTGTCCGAAGCCCAACTCGCCGCAGCGGCCCGCGCGATGGGAGCGGCCCGCTACCCGCTGGTGCAGGGTGCCGCCGAGCAACTCCCCTTCGCCGCCGACAGCTTCGACCTGGTGTTCTGCGACTTCGGCGGGCTCAGCTGGGCGCCCCCGCACCTGGCCGTCCCGCAGGCCGCGCGCGTCTTGGCCCGAGGCGGGCGCCTGGTGTTCAACGTCGCCAGCCCATGGTTCGAAGCCTGTTACGACGAAGCCGCCAGCCGCGTGACCACGACGTTGCGGCAGGACTACTTCGGGCTCGACACCGTCGCCGAGGACGACGGCGCGACCAGCTATCAACTCACCTACGGCGGCTGGGTCAAGGTCCTGCGCGGCGCGGGTCTCGTCATCGACGACCTCATCGAGCCGCGGCCCGACCTCGGAACACCCAACGGCTACAACGAAACCGACCCACCCGACTGGGCCCACCGCTGGCCGGCGGAACTGCTCTGGGTCACCCACAAACCGTAGGCTCCGCTGATCTCGGGCTCGGGAATGGCGTACTTGATGTCCCGGCGTCGCCGAAACGGAACGGCGCCTCGGGGTCCCAGTACGGCCGGGCTTAGTCGTAGGACGTCTACGACACCTTCAGCGCGCCGCTCCCGTCCAACGGGACGTCACCGCTGGACAGCCACCACCGCCCCGCTGTTCGCCTCGATGACGCTGCTCGAACACTCGTAGCAGTAAGGCGGATATCCTGCGGTGAAGCACCACACGCCCAGCAGCCGCGCGTCCGGCCGCCCGCCCACCACACCGGGCAGCCGGAGCGTGGCCAAGGTGTCTACGCGGGGAGAAAGCATGCGGACTGTTCAGGTCGTGCCGGGCTTGGTCGTGGACGAAGAGCTGTTCGGCGCCGCCGTCGATGGGCTCGCGCAGTTCACGCCGGGCGAGTCGCTCAGCTGGGAGGACTTCACCTCCGAGGACCGTTGGCTGCTCGTGCCCGACGCCGACGGCCTCGGCTACAAGGCCGAGTTGGTGCTGCGGCGGGAGGAGGACCGCACGGTCAAGGTGAATCTGTGGATGGCGCCCGACCTGCGCGACGGTGCGAAGCCGCAGCCCCACAACCATCCGTGGGAGTTCACCGGGCACATCCTCTCGGGCGGATACACCGAGGAGCGCTACGAGTTGGTCGACGGCCAGGTCGTCGCCGAGACGCAGGTGCACGAGGCCAGCGGGACGAACCACATGCCCCTCAGCGCCTTTCACGAGGTGACGCACATTCAGGTGCCGGGCCGGACACTGACGTTGATGGTGTGCGGGGTGGGACGGCGGGGCGATTGGGGGTACCTCGACCCGGCCACCGGCGAGCAGGAGCCCAACCGGCCCGACCCCGGCTTCCGGGAGCGCCTGGTCGCGCTCAATCCGCGGATGCGCTGACCCGCCCCGACCCGTCACGGGTGGGTGTGGACGGCGAACCGTGCTCCGCCGCCGTCTCCCGTCCCGTAGGAAACGGGTGTTCGTCGCGTCAGATCCCGGCATGCTCCGTCCGCGTCCCGGCCTCGTCGCGTCCCAGTGCGTCGAAGTTGTCGAGGTGGAACTTCTTGGCGTTGAAGGCCCGCACCCACAGGCCCGCCGCCCAGCACAGCTGCACCTCGTTGGCGCTCAGCGCTCGGCCGCGCGCGATCTGGTACTCCTCCAGAAAGGCCGCCGTCCGTTCGACCGAGGCTCCCGCGCCGGTGGGACCGCCCTCGAACATCGCGGCGGCCTGGCCGATGATCACCACTTCGGGCTCGTAGACCACGCTGTCCCAGTCATGCACCGCGAGCGGCCGGCCGTCACGGAACTTCACATTGCGTCCGTCCCAGTCCCCGTGTCCGATGACGCAGGCGGCGTCGCGGAGTTCCTCCAGCCGCTCTCGCACGGCCGCGCCGAGCTCGTCGACCCACGCCGTGGCAGAGCACCGCTCGGCGTTGAGGTCGACGTCCCGGTCGTCCGGGACCGGCCAGACGCCGTCCTCCTCGTGGTACCAGTGGACCCATGCGGGGGCGGGCCGTAGCGGCGGCTGCGGGTCCAGGGTCTCCGCGCAGGTCACGAAGTCGGCCAGCAGACCGGCGAACAGCCGGGGAGCGTCCGCGAGTTCGGGCTCCGCACCGCCTGGCAGGGCGGCCTCGGCGCCGACGGCCTTCCCGCCCAGCGGCAGCGGACCGGTCAACGGCTCCGGGCAGGGGAAGCCGGCCTGCCACATCCGGCGTTGCACCCACGTACAGGCTTCCAGCCGCGGATCGTCGTCGCGGATCTTCAGGACCACCTCTCGGCCGTCCGCCAGTCGCAGGCCGTGTACCGCCGACAGGTTCCCCGTCGTGAAGGTGCGCTCGGCGACTGCGCATCCCAGGTGCGCCAGGCACCAGTCGCTCAGCGTCCGTTCGTCGATGCCTGTCGGCATGGCTCTCTCCTCAAGGGTCTCAAGGGTCCTTCATCCACGCGTCCAAGGGTCCACGGGCGGGCGGCGGCCCCGGGCACTCCGTCCGGAACGGGATCGGCGTGCACGGGTGCGGTGCGGGTGTGGCCGCGCGCGGTCACCTGAGCAGGGCGAGCAGAGGTGTCGCGGGCAGCGGGTGGCGGGTGTCGCCGTAGGGGCCCGTGGTCGTGTGGGCGGTCAGGAGGGAGTTCAGGACGGCCTCCTCCACTGCGTCCAGCAGGGCGTTGAAGACGGGGTCGAGGGTGTCGTCGGGGACGACGGCGGGGCCGGCAGGTGTGCCCAGGGGGCGGGTGCCGAAGGCGAGGCCGTAGTCGCCGCTGCCGTGGCTGTATGCGGCGCCGACCCTGGCCAGGGCGTAGACGGAGCGTCGGGCGAGCCGGGTGAGCTGGCGGGCGTCCAGGGGCGCGTCGGTCGCGGTCACGATCATGCAGGAACCGGTGTCGGGGACGGGGGGCGCGGTGGGCACCCCCACGTCGGCGGGGGTGATCGTACGGCCGAGGATGCGCAGCGTGCCGCCGAAGTTGGCCTGGACGAGGACGCCGAGGGTGACCTCCCGGCCCGCCAGCGGGAGTCGGCGCGAGGAGGTGCCGATGCCGGACTTGAAGCCGAGCGCGGTGAGCCCGGTGCCGCCACCGACGCAGCCCTCGGGCACCGGGCCGCCGTGGGCGGTGTCGAGTGCGGAGCGGACGTGTTCCTCGTGGACCGGGCGCGAGCGGATGTCGGACAGGAGGCCGTCGTTGCACTCCCCCACCACCGGGTTCAGGCTTCGCGCACCGGCTGTCCCCGGCTGTTCCAGCATCCAGCCGACCAGGGCGTCCGCGACCCGGAAAGCGGACAGCGTCGAGGTGAGCAGTACGGGGGTCTCCAGCGCGCCGAGTTCGGCGACCTGGGTGCTGCCCAGCAGCTTGCCGTAGCCGTTGCCCGCGAACACACCGGCCGGCAGCGGGCCGGCGGGGCCGACACCGTCGGGGACGATCGCGGTGACACCGCTGTGCACGCGCGGCGGGTCGATCAGGGTGGTGTGCCCTACTCGGATGCCGGGCACGTCCGTGAAAGTGTTGTGCGGTCCCGTAGGCACGTGACCGATGCCCAGGCCGAGTTCACGGGCCCGGCGAGGGGCTTCGGACGAGGGCGAAGACAGGGGTGCATCAGGCATGCGCATGATCGGCACACTAGCCAAATCCTCGTACGGCGCGGGCAGCCGTTCGTCCGGCTGCGACCTCGGCGTGCCCGGGCGTCGGAGCGCCGCATGACCGGGCCCGGGACCACGGAACACCACCCCGCCTCGGGCGAGCCCCGCCGCACGGACCCCCTGGCCCGGCTCACCCTGGAACAGCTGCGGCAGCGCACCAGCATGAAATGGCGTACCCATCCCGAGGACGTACTTCCGTTGTGGGTGGCGGAGATGGATGTGCCGCTCGCCGCACCCGTCGTCGAAGCACTGCGCTCGGCACTCGACCTCGGCGACACCGGATATCCCTCCGGGACGGCCTACGCCGAGGCTCTCGCCGCATTCGCTCACGATCGGTGGCGATGGGACGGGCTGCGCGTCGAGCACACCGCGATCGTGCCCGACGTGATGATGGGCATCGTCGAAGTGCTGCGGCTGATCACCGATCCCGGCGACGCGGTCGTGGTGTGCTCACCGGTCTACCCGCCCTTCTACGCGTTCGTCGGCCACGACGGTCGCGAAGTCGTCGAGGCTCGCCTCGGCCCGGATCTGCGGGTCGATCCGGAGGCACTGGAGGATGCCTTCCTACGGGCTCGGCGAGGGGGCCGTCGGGCCGCGTTCCTGATGAGCAACCCGCACAATCCCACCGGTGTCGTCCACACCCGCCAGGAACTGGAGGCCGTCGCGGCTCTGGCCCGCACGCACGGTGTGCGGGTGGTGTCCGACGAGATCCACGCTCCCCTGGTGTTGCCGGGCGCCGTCTTCACCCCGTTTCTGAGCGTGCCCGGTGCCGAGAACGCGTTCATGCTGACCTCGGCCTCCAAGGCGTGGAACCTCGCAGGTCTCAAGGCCGCCGTGGCCATCGCCGGTCCGGAGGCCGCCGACGAGCTCCGTCTCCTGCCGGAAGAGGTCGCCCACGGCCCCAGTCATCTCGGGGTCATCGCCCACACCGCGGCCTTCCGCGAGGGCGGGGACTGGCTCGACGAACTGCTGCTCGGACTCGACGCCAACCGGCGTCTGCTGGGCGAACTCGTCGCGGAGCACCTCTCCGGCGTGCGGTACCACCGGCCCGAGGGCACCTATCTGGCCTGGCTGGACTGCCGACGGCTGGGGCTCGACGGTGATCACGGCACCGATGGGCCCGGTGTGGTGAGCGACGTCGCCGGACCCGCGAGGATGTTCCTCGACAAGGCCAGGGTCGCGCTCAGCTCGGGACATGTCTTCGGCTCCGGCGGCGAGGGACACGTACGCCTCAACTTCGCGACGTCGCCGACCGTCCTGCGCGAAGCGCTGGCCCGCATGGGGCGGGCGGTGCACGACCTCTAGCTCCGGGTGAAGGCGCTCGAAATCCAGTGGCACAGCGCCGAGTTGCCTCGCTACGGTGCTGCCGAACCGAGTCGTCTGGGCAAGGACGTGCCGTTGTACACCGTGTGAGACCTCCCGAGAGCTGATCTGTCGCGCGTCGCGCATCCGCGCCGCGCCTCTTCTTGCTGCGGACTTCTCACTGAAACCGGTGTACTTCTGTGCTCGACAACTGGGTGGTCATGCCCACCTGCCTGCCGCTCGTCCTCCGCCGTTGCCACACGTGTGCGTCCGGAACCTTCCGGGCGAACGGCAAGTTCCGCGTCAACGCGAACCACAAGCTCATCGACGCCTGGCTCCTCGTGCTCTGCGCCTCCTGCGGGGACACGGCGAAGCTCACGGTCCTGGAGCGGGTCAATGTGCGTTCCGTACGTCCTGAGCTCCTCGACCGGCTGCATGACAACGACGTCGGTCTGACGGCCGAACTGCTCCAGGACCCTGTCGTCCAACGCCGTAATCGCATCGGCCTGGACTGGGACGACGCCTGGCGCCTCGACACCGGCGGATCGGATCATCTGGACCGCGAGGTGCTCGACGTCTCGGTGCGCTTCGCGGCGCGGATCCCTGTCCGGCCGGTGCGGCTGATCGCTGAGGGGTGCGGTCTTTCGAGGGCCGAGGTCGAACGACTGGTCGCGGAGGGCAGCGTCGTGTCGGCGGCCCGGCTGACCGGCAAGCTCTCCAGCGACTTCACTTTCACGCTGAAGTTCTGAAGTTCTGAGCCGGTGCGTGCCGCGCCCAAGAGCCGCGGCACGCACCGGCTCCCGTCGAGAGCCCTTGTCGATGCGCACACTCGTCGCGCTGACCGCGGCACCAACCCTGTCCTCACCGGAGCGGCGTTGTGCAGGCCCTTGGCGCGGATCTGGGGTGCGGATGACGAGGACGCCGTATGGCTCCCCGCCATCGACCTCTCTCCTCAACACCGGCAACGCCTATGACGCTCTCGCCTGTCTCTTCGGTGTCCGCAATTCGTTCGGTTTCCGGCCGCTGGCCGCGGCTCATGGGTGCCGGCGGACGTCTCGGACGGGCTCAGGGATTCGTTCCGCGTGTGGGACGGGCCGGACGGCGGGTACGGAACGACATGGGTCAGCTGGGCCGAACTGGCGCCGGTGGGATGTGATGCGGACACTGGGCGAGCTGCACGGGCCGGAGCATGTGCGCCTCGTGGTGTGGTTCGACTGAGCGCGCGGCTGCACACCGGCCGTCGACACGGCTTGGTCTCTTCGCTCGGGGCACTCAGTGTCGGCTTGCCTGGTGTGCGGCGACGGTCATGACGAGGACGGCGGTCAGGGTGAGCCCGGCGCCGACGTAGAGGGGTGCTGTGTAGCCGAGGCCGGCGGTGAGGGCCAGGCCTCCGAGCCAGGCGCCGAGGGCGTTGCCGAGGTTGGACGCGGAGACGTTGGCGCCGGCCGCCAGTGCCGCGCCGTGGGCGGCGTCGGTGACGCGCGTGATCATGCCGGGCACGGCGGCGAACCCGAACAGGCCCATCAGGAAGACCAGGAGCACCGTCGCGGTGGGGCTGGCGGCGAGGAAGCCGAACACGGCCAGGGTGACGGTGAGTCCGAGCAGGGCGAGGACCAGGGCGCGGTCCCGGTCCCGGTCGGCCGCGCGTCCGCCGATCAGGTTCCCGGCGACCAGGCCGACGCCGTACACCATCAGCAGCCAGGCGACATCGGCCGAGGAGAAGCCACCGACCTCGGTGAAGGTGTAGGCGATATAGCTGAACGCGCCGAACATGCCGCCGTAGCCGAGGCCGGTGGCGGTCAGGGTCAGCCAGACCTGCCAGGAACGGAAGGCTCGGAACTGTGCGCGCAGGCCCGCCGCCGGTGTCGGGGCGGAGTGGCCCGTCCGTGTCGGTCGCTGGGCGGGGACGAGGGCGGCGATGCCCGTCAGTGCCAGTACGCCGATCGCGGTGACCGCCCAGAAGGCCGCCCGCCAGCCCCAGCGTTCGCCGACGAGCGCGCCGAACGGCACGCCGAGCACGTTCGCCAGGGTCAGTCCGGCGAACATCACCGCCACCGCGCGGGACTTGCGGTCCGGCGTCACCAGATCGCGAGCGACCAGGGAGCCGATCCCGAAGAACGAACCGTGGCACAGGGCCGCTATGACCCTGCCGAGCATCATCACCGGATAGTTCGGTGCGAGCGCGGACAGCAGGTTGCCGATGACGAACAGCACCATCAGGCCGACCAGGACCTGCTTTCGGGGCAGCCGTGTCGTGGCCGCGGTCAGCGCGATGGCTCCGATCGCGACGCTCAACGCGTATCCGGAGATCAGCCGGCCCGCCTCCGCTTCCGACACGGCGAGGCTCGACGCGACCTGGGGCAGCAGGCCGGCGATCAGGAATTCGGTCAGGCCGATGCCGAAGCCGCCGAGTGCCAGCGCGATGAGCCCACTTGGCGTTCGTCGGTGTTCGATCGGGCGGCTGCCGAGAGCGGGGTGGGGGTTGGCGGCTCTCATCTGTCAGTCGTGGTCGGCGTCTCGGATTCGCGCATACGTCGACCCTCACGCCTGGCTGCCGATTCGTCCATGGACAAAGATCCACGGCACTTGGATGAACGTGCGGCGCGGGTGCGGTTGACTACTTCGCTCGCAGCCAGGCGCGGGTTCCGAACGAGGTGCAGGCTCGCGATGCCACCGTGGCCGCGGTGCGCAGGGCCTCGGTGAAGTGCTTCGGGGTCAAGTGGCTCTGAAGCGCGAGGTGGTGGGTGAGGGCCCCGTGCAGGAAGTCTCCCGCGCCGAGTGTGTCCGTCACAGGGACGTTCGGAACGTCCACCGTGCCGCCGTCGTCGGGGCCCAGCCAGACGATGGGCTCCGCTCCTTGGGTGACCGCCGACCAGCCGACCCCGTGCTCCTGAAGGAAACGCAGGGTCTCGGTCGGTGTGCTCGTACCGGGTGGATGGAAGTCCGCCGAGCAGACGGCCACGTCGATCGACGGCAGCAGGTCCTCCATGCCGTCCTTCCAGCTGCCTCCGTCGAGGACGGTCGGGCGGCCGGCGGCCCGTGCCGAGTGGGCGGCGGCCACGGCGAGTTCCCTGTGGTGGCCGTCGAGTTCGACGATGTCGCAGGCTGCCACCAGCGCGTCGAGGTCGTCGGGTGGGGCGATGCGGTGGCCCGTCGCGTTGGTCGAGGCGACCGCGCGTTCTCCGGTGGACGCGGTGACCATGATGGAGGAGACGGCCGGGGGCTCGGTCGAGTCGGGCGTCAGGTCCGACACGGTGACGGCGAGGCCGTGCAGGTCGGCTGTGGCGGCGAGGCCCAGTGGATGGGAGCCGATCGCGGTCAACAGGCGGGCCGCGCCGCCCAGGTGGCTGAAGGCGACGGCCGCGTTCGCCGCCGGGCCGCCCGCGGCGATGGTCTGGCGGCGAGCCGTCAGCTTCTCGTCGGAGGCGGGCGTGTGGTCCACGAGTTGGATGATGTCGAGGGTGCACAGGCCGATGAACAGGCCCTCAGGACGTCGGGGCATTGCCGGTTCCCTCACGCGCGACTCCTGCCGACGGTGCGTGAGGTCAGTGTACGAAGCGAGGGGAACCGTCGAGTGTTGGGGCGCCGGGAGCCCGGGGGCGCGCGCATGATCTCGTCCCCGGAACGGGGGTCGCTCCGGAGCAGCAGGCGGCTGTAGGCCAGGGGTGCCGTGAGCAGGTGCGCGGTCGGTGACACGGGATCGGTGACACGGAATCGAGCGTCATGACCGCCTTCTCGGCCACCTCGTGACCCTCGGTCCGGAAGAACCAGCGGTCGACGGCACCGCCCCCGGCGCCCGTGCACCAACTGCCGCGCGAGCCGGACCACCGTGGCGGCTCATCGGGCTCGGGCGGCGAAAGGCTCCTAGGGACGCGACCGGCCCGCACAACTACGTGCTCCCAAGCTGATGGTGAGGGGGTGTCAGGCCGGTGGATCGAGCAACTGTGCGGCCACGCCGACCCCCACCAGGCCCGTGGCGATGAGCAGCCCGTTCGCCACGATCACCCCGCCGATCAGTACGGCCGTTGCGACGGCCAGGGCCCACCAGGCCCCCGTGCGTCGGAACTCACGGGGGCGGCGCGGCCGTCCGGTGCTCATCGCCCTGGCGAACCGGGGATCCTCACCAGCGCAGCGTGCTTCGAGCGCGACCAGACGCTCGTCCTCGGATCGGGGCATGCCTTCTCCTTTCGCGCCCTGCGCTGCCGCCCTGCGACCGACCGGGCAGCGGCAGCGAGTGTCGTGAACGGGGTTCGAGGTCCGGCGCGGACGTGCACGGAGCACGGTCGAGCAGCCGCGGTCGCTCTGCGGGGCTGGGGAGAGCGGCCGGCTGGACACACGACGAGCGTGGTCAGAGATACGTCCCGGCTCGCGTCGCCCGGCTCTCTATGCATTCTCCCTAACGGTTGGCCCCTGCAAACAAGTGTCGGCCAAAGGTTGGCGTGCCGGCCCCCGAGCACCCATGAACTCCAGGGCGCGGGCCAGTAGTTCGGCACGTCCGGCGACGACCGGGCCCAGGACCGCGAGCACCAGGACGTATCCGGCGATGAACGGTGCGAGGCGGTCGTCCAGGCCCGCGCTGGTCGCCATCGCGGCCAGGATCAGGGCGAACTCCCCGCGGGCCACCAGGGTGGTGGCGATCTCCGCGGCGCGCTCGGGACCGTAGCCGTACAGGCGTGCCACGAGGAGCCCCGCGATGACGTTCATGACCACGGTCAGTGCCGCCGCCGCGGCCACCGGTCCGGCGACGCTCGCGACGACGGCGGGGTCGATGGCCAGCCCGAAGGCGAAGAAGAAGATGGCCGCGAAGGCGTCCCTCAGGGGGTGGACGAGTCGGCGGATGCGGGCGGCGGAAGGGGTGCCGGCGAGGATGAGTCCGACCATGAAGGCGCCGATGGCGTCGGCGACGCCCAGGACCTCGGAGATCCCGGCGACGAGGACCGCCGCGCCGAGGAAGCTGATCACGAGCAGTTCGTTGTCGCGTACCGCGATCAGTCGTCCGACCAGCCGGGTTCCGTAGCGGGCCGCGGCGGCCAGGGCCAGCAGGAAGCCGAACGCCTTGCCCGCCTGCCAGAGCACGTCGCCGACGCCCTGGGCGCCGCCGATGACCGGTTGAAGTGCCGCGAGATACAGGGCGAGGAAGATGTCCTCGACCACGATGACGCCCAGGATGAGGCGGGTCTCGGGGCGGCCGAGCCGCCCCAGGTCGATGAGGATCTTGGTGACGATCGCGGACGAGGAGATGCCCAGCACGCCGGCCAGCACCAGAGCCTCCCGGGCGCCCCATCCCAGGGCGAACCCGAAGCCGAGGCCCGCGCCGACGTTCAGCAGCAGGTAGATGCCGCCCGCCGCCAGGAGCCGCTTGCCGCCGCTCCTGAGGTCGTCGAGGTGGAACTCCAGGCCCAGGTAGAACAGCAGGAGCACCAGGCCGAGCGCGGAGAGCATCTCGAAGTCGTGGGCGTCCTGGACCAGGACGATGCCGGGTGTGTGCGGGCCGAGCAGGATGCCGGCCAGCATGAACAGGGGGATGGTCGGGAGTCCGATCCTGCCGCCGAGGCGGGCGAGGAGGGCGGCCGCGAGGAAGGCACCGCCCATGGCCAGGAGGGTGTCAGCGTGTCCCACGGGTCACCTCCTTCGGCTGCGCGAGAGGTCGGGGTCGCTTCGTCTGACGGGGATGGATACAAGTGCTCCTTGTGGTGCGTGGCTGACGGCGTCTTCAGGACCGCGCCTCGGCCGGGTGTCACCACCGGCTCGATCGGCGTTGTCCCCACGCTGTCACGGCCCCCGCACCCGCGACCATCGGTGTCAGCACTCATTTCGGCACGTAGAACGTGCGGCGGGGCGAGCGCGGGCCCCGTCGCCGCTCTCGACGCCCGTCGCGTCGGCAGACCGCGGGCCGGCGGCAGTCGCCGCTTTCGGCCCGGGAGCGTGTGACGTCCGATCAGGCCAGCGGGCCCAGGACTTCCTGGGACTCGATGAGCCCCTGGTCGCTGGGGGCCTCGCCGTCGCCGAAGACGCGGGCGGCCTGGCGGGCCCGGAACTCCAGGTGGGCTTCGGCGGGCTTGGCGTAGCCGTAGCGGGCGCGGGCCTCCGACGGGGTCAGCACTTCCTCGGTGCGCGGCGGGATGCCCAGCTTGACCGGGGCGATCACCGGGACCGTGGAGGGCGACAGCATCCCCAACAGGCGCAGTTCGACCCGGGGGTCGAGGTGGGCGAGGGCGAAGGACACCTTCATGACGGGCACGATGAGGAGGTCGAGCAGTCGGGACTGCCGGATCCCCGCCATCTCACGCATCCAGCGCGGCATGGTGGCGATCGTGGCGATCCGCTGCGCCCTCGCGACGACCATGCTCACCGGCTTCGCCCACAGCGGTACCGGCGGCAGGACGAGCTCGGTCCGCAGGAGGTGGTTCATGGCCTGGCGCGCGATCGGGCTGGCGGACAGCCGGGGGCGCATCTCCTCGAAGTACGCCCGGATCCCGGCACGCGTGCGGGGAACGTCGTCCGGGGAGCACGTCTGCAACTCGGCGGCGAGCGCGCACGCCTCCCAGTACTCCTTCTCCTCCTGCGCGGTGAGCTTGCCGGGGCCGTACTTCTCGTAGGCGTAGAGGATCGAGTGCCAGCCTGTGAGCTGGATCCACAGCTGCGAGGCCGGGTCGTTGGCGTCGTAGGTCCCGCCGCCGTACGGCAGTTCGCCGATCGCCTTGGAATGGACCTTGACCAGGATGTCCGCGGCCCTGGACACCGCCCGCGAACCGGCGAAGGCCACCATCGCGAAGTACCGCAGGGTCCGGTCGTAGCGCGTACGGGCGCGCTGGTAGATGCCCTGGGTCCCGTGCACGGCGGCCACCAGCGGCGGGTCGAGTTCCTCCACCACCACGGCCCGCTGGAATCCCACCGTCGGCGCGGTCGGATAGCTCCAGACCTTCCACACCACCGAGCCCGGGCCGAAGAAGCCGTAGTCCTCGTGCGGTTGGACCTCGCTGCGCCTGGACCTCGCCATGGAGCCGCTCCCTGTGCGTCCGCGGCGTGCACCGCCACTCGATTACGACACTGCTGTCGTAAATTAAGACACGCGTGTCGTAAACTGCCAAGGTGTCAGCGTCCACGAATTCACCGGACAGGCCACGCAGACGGCGGCCCTACGCCCCGCGCGTCCCCATCGAGGAGCGCCGCGAGCAACTGCTCGACGCGGCCCTGGCCGTCATCGTCAGCGACGGCTACGACCGGGTCTCCATCGACGCCATCGCGAAGCGGTCGGGAGTCGCCCGGTCGGTGGTCTACGGCGCCTTCGAGAATCTCGACGCCCTGCTGACGGCGCTGCTCGACCGACAGCAGGCACGCGCGTTCGACATGCTGCTCAGGACCGTTCCCGACGCCGGCGACCTGCGCGACCCCGCCCCGTTCGCCTCCGAGGCGGTGCGCCGGATGGCCGGCATGCTCCATGAGGATCCGGACACCTGGCGGTTGATCCTGCTGCCGCCGGGCAACATGCCGGCCGTCGTCCGCGACCGTATCGAGGCGGACCGGGAGCGCTTCCGGCTGCTGGTCGAGAAGTGGCTCTCCCTCGCCCTCACCGACCGGAGCGATCCGGGGCTCGATCCGCAGGTCCTCGCCCACGCCCTCGTCGCCTGCGCGGAGCACTTCGGCCGCGTCGCGCTCACGGAACCCGACACGTTCGACCTGCCCCGGCTGACGGGCCAAGTCCGTTTGATCCTCGGGGCGTTGCGGCCGATCCGCTGACCGGTGGTGAGGTGCGCTCAGTGGGCGGCGAACTGGACCCCGGTCCGCTGCACGGCCTCCGCGCGCAGGGCGATCCCGTCGATCGTCAGCCGCTCCCCGTAGATGTCGGTGATCCTGATCGATCCGCCGCAACCGCTGCCCTGCTCGGAGAGGAAGTAGTTGTACTCGGTGCGGGCCAGCCGGGTCCAGCCACTGCCCGTGCGCACCTCCAGGCGGGCCAGCGGATTGCGGTGGCCGATGGCCTGGATGCCGCACCAGTAGCGGCTGGAGCCGGTCTTGTAGCGGATCGCGATCTTCTCGGACGTGGCGGGGCTGAGCAGGGTCCAGGTGATCGGTATCTCGCCGCGCGAGGGGGCGGCGAGCTTGGCGAAGGCCTGGGGGCTGAGGTCGAGTTGACCGGGTGCGCAGGGCAGCGGGCATTCGTTGGTGATCCGGACCGTGACGGAGGCACCGCCGGCGCGGACGAGCACGTACGCTCCGCAGGCCTGGGACGTCTCGTAGTCGGTGTGGTTCATCGCCGCGGTCATGGTGTCGTCGGTGGGACCGTAGGAGCAGGCGCCGTCGCCGTTGCCGGTGTCGTAGAAGGTGGCCACACCCTGGTAGGTGGTCTTGGGGCGGATCCGTCCGGCGAGTGATCCGACGGAGGCAGCTGTCTGCTGCGGGCTCGTGGCCGAGGGCCGGCCCTTCGGGGTGCTCGCGGTCGGCGACGGTGTGGTGGAGGGCTTGGCCTTGGTGGCCGTCGCCGTCGGCTTCGGGGACGGCGAGGTCGGCGTCGGTCCCGGCGTGGTGGGCGCCGTGCTCGACTCGGCCCGCACCTTGGACGCGGTGGCCTCGGATCCGTCGTCGTCGGGGACGAAGGCCACGACCAGGGAAGCGATCAGGGCTACGGCCGCCACGGCGATCGCGGGGACCGCCCAGGTGCGTTGCCGGCGGGGACGACGACGGTGTGAAGGGGACGGCGCCACGGATGAGGTCCTTTACGTGGTTCGGGAGCACGCGTGCGGTGTGCAAGGCCCAGTGAAGCGAGCCTCCGACCTCTCAGTGGCCGCTATGGCCGAAAAGGTTGCCGTCCGTCTCGAAGAAGTGCCGTCAGCGCAGATCGAGTCGCATCAGGATCCGTGGATGTCCGGCCGGCACGGACGTGGTGTCGGCGGCGTGGACGAATCCGGCGCGCTCGAAGTTCTCGCGGAGTCCGGCGTACGCCGTCGTCAGGTCGACCCGGGCGTCGCCGTTGTCCAGGGGGTACGCCTCGATCACCGGTGCGCCGTGGGAGCGGGCGAAGTCGACCGCTCCGGCGATGAGGGCGTGCGAGATCCCCTGCTTGCGGTGGCCGGGGCGTACGCGGATGCACCACAGCGACCACACCGGCAGGTCGTCGACGTGCGGGATCTTCCGGCTGCGGGCGAAGGAGGTCTCCGCGCGCGGCGCCACGGCGGCCCAGCCGACGGGTTCGTCACCGTCGTAGGCGAGAACCCCCGGCGCGAGCCGCGCGCGGCACAGTCCCGCGACGTACTCGCCGCGGGCCGGGCCGCGCAGCTCCTTGTCGAGCTTGGACGGGATCCGGTAGCTCAGGCACCAACAGACGTTGGCGGTGGGCGACTTCGGTCCGAGCACCGCGCGGACGTCCTCGAAGACCGAAGCCGGGCGTACCTCGATGGGCATGGCGCCACGATGTCACGGAGCACGGGACATCGCGTCCGGGGCCTGGGGCATCACCTCGGTCGACCGGCTCAGTCGACCGGACGACCGCCGAACCGCCAGTCGTGGATCTCGACGCTCTCGTACAGCCCCGCCCGGGCATACGGCTCGTCCGCCATCAGGGCCTCGACCGCACCCCGGTCCGGCAGTTCGAGCAGCAGGGCGGTGCCCGTCCACGCGGAACCGTCCTCGGACAGCAGCGGGCCGTAGGCGATGAGGTGGCGGCGGTGGCCGTCGTCGAGATACCGGTGCTGTGCCGCCTCCAGCTCACCGTGATCGCCGCTCGGGTCCGGCCTGCCGTGGGCGATGACCAGGAAGCGTCGATGGCCGGCTGTCGCGCCCGTGAACTCCCACATCGTGCGGCCCAGTACGTTCTTCCAGCCGCGAATCAGCACCTCGCGGTAGACACCGGCCTTGTGGTTGGGCTCCTCGAACGCGAACTCCCGTACGGCGGCGGCGTCGGGCAGGTCGACGATGTGCATGCTGCCCGTCACCCCTTCGCCGTCGGCCGTGAGCGTCGGCCCGCGGGCGATCATCACGTCGGCGTAGCGGTCCATGAACGCCCAGTGGTCTTCGTTGAGTTCCCAGCGCAGGGGCATGGAGCCCGGCCGGTCCCGGCAGTAGAAGAAGTACGCCATGTCGTCCCCGTCGTCCCCGCGTCCCCGTCGTCCCCTGGAAACCGATCCGTGTGCCGCGATCGGCAGTGCCGGATCGTACCGGCGTGCGCGCCGCACACGCATGCGAATTACCCTGGCGTGGTGATCATGGCGCACCGGGACTGGGAACTGCGGTCGGCGTCGGCGGCCGACGTCGAGGCGATCGTCGAGCTGCGTGCCGTGGTGATGCGGCCGGACCTGGAGCGGCTCGGGCGGTACGACGAACTGCGGGTGCGGCAGCGGCTGCGGGACAGTTTCGTGCCCGAGTGCGCCTGGATCATCGAGGTGGGCGGCGCGTTCGCCGGGTGCGTGGCGCTGCGGCCCGCGGAGGACGCCCACTGGCTGGAACACTTCTTCGTGGCGCCGCGCCTTCAGGGCAGCGGTGTCGGCTCGGGCGTGTTGCGGGAGCTGCTGGAGCGGTGTGACCGCGAAGGCCTCCTGGTCCGGTTGAACGTGCTCCGGGGCAGCGCGGCCCGACGGCTGTACGAGCGGCACGGGTTCACCGTCGAGTCGGAGGACCCGGTCGACGTGTTCATGGTGCGCGAGCCGGCATTCGGCATGGGCGGCGACTGACCACGCCAGGAGCGACAGGGTCGATCGGTGGAGGGCGCGGTGCGTGAGGAAGGTGACGGGCCCGGGGCGGTGGCCGCACGGCTGACCGGGCGTGCGGTGGGGGGACAGCGGCGGCTGACCGGTGTGGTCACCGAGGTCGCGCTGGACGGTGGGCCGGTGATCGTCAAGGAGGCCGGGAGTACGGGGGCCGCGCGGGCCGAGGCCGCGGGGCTGGGGTGGCTGGCCGATGCGGGGGCGGTGCGGGTGCCGGTCGTCCACGGTGTTGACCGGCAGTGGCTGGTGACCGGTTGTGTCGCTCAGGGGCGGCCGAGTGCCGGCGCCGCGGTGCGGTTCGGGCGTGAGCTCGCCGGGCTGCATGCGGCGGGTGCGGCGGCGTTCGGGGCGCCGCCGCCCGGTGGTGATACCGAGGCGTACATCGGGCTCGCCCCGATGCGGAACGTGCCGGGGAGCGACTGGCCCCGCTGGTACGCCGAGCACCGGGTGCTGCCCTATCTCCGTCAGGCGGTCGACCGTGGCATCATGCTGCGCGGCGAGGCGGCCGTGGTGGAGCGGGTCTGCGAGCGTCCGGCCGACCTCGCGGGTCCGGGTGAGGTGCCCGCGCGGCTGCACGGGGATCTGTGGAACGGCAATGTCCTGTGGGGCGCCGACGGTCATGTGTGGCTGATCGATCCGGCGGCACACGGCGGGCATCGCGAAACCGACCTCGCGATGCTCCAGCTCTTCGGCTGTCCGTTTCTCGCGGAGGTACTGGAGGGCTACCAGGACGCCACGCCCCTCGCGGCCGGCTGGCAGCGGCGCGTCGGCCTGCACCAGCTCTTCCCGCTGCTGGTCCACGCCGTGCTCTTCGGCCGTTCCTACGCCGAACAGGCCGTCGGTACGGCACGGCGGCTCCTGGCCGACGCCGGTCACTGAGCGGGTGGTGTGCCTTACGGTGGGGCGCCATGAGAGTGCTGATCATCGGCGGGAGCGGGTTTCTGGGCACGGAGCTCGTGCGTCAGGCGACGGCCGCGGGCCGGGTGACGGCCGCGACGTACCATTCCCGCGCCGGCAGCACGCCCGGAGCCTCGTGGCACCACCTCGACCTTTGTGTCCCCAGGCAGATCGACGAGGTCCTGGTCTCGGTCGTCCCCGACGTCGTCATCAACGCGACGAGTGGGCAGAGCGACTGGGCGGTCACGGCCGACGGCTCGATCCGCCTGGCGATGGCTGTCACGCGCCGCGGCTGCCGTCTGGTGCACGTCTCCAGCGACGCGGTGTTCTCCGGGGCCCGGGTCCACTACGACGAGAGCTGTCTGCCCGATCCGGTCACCCCGTACGGTGCCGCGAAGGCCGCCGCCGAAAGCGCCGTACGCCTCCTGGCACCGACCGCCGCGGTCGCCCGCACCTCGTTGATCATCGGTTGTGGCGGATCCGCGCACGAGCGCATGGTCCACGACCTGGCGGCGGGCACGCACGACGCCGTCCTGTTCACCGACACCGTGCGCTGCCCGGTGCATGTCGAAGACCTCGCCCGCGCGCTGCTGGAACTCGCGACGACCGAGCGTCCCGGCGTCTTCCACCTCGCCGGACCCGACGCCCTCAGCCGCCACGAACTCGGTGTCCTCATCGCCCACCGCGACGGCCTCGACCCGACCCGGCTGCCCACCGGACGCCGCGCCGACACCCGCACACCCGGCGCCCTCGACGTCCGCCTCGACAGCACCGCCACCCAGAGCCGCATGGCCACCCGCCTGCGGGGCGCCCGCGAGTTCCTCCGCGCGGGACACGACCGACACCCCGACGACCGAGGGTAGGGTCCCCGGGTGACGACGATCCCCTCCCCCACCAGGCTGATCGTGCTGCGCGGCAACAGCGCCAGCGGCAAGAGCTCCGTGGCCGCCGGGCTGCGCGAACGCGATGTCCCCGGCGCCGCGAACATCGGCCTGATCGATCTGACCGTGCGGCACGCCCTGGAACACGGCTTCCACACGGTGCTCGAAGGCATCCTGTACGTAGCCCACTACGGCGACATGCTCGCCGGGCTCCTCGCCGACTACGGCGACCGCGCGCACTGCTTCTACCTGGACGTCCCCTTCGAGGACACCCTGGCCCGGCATGCGACCAAGCCCATCGCCGACGAGGTCGGGGAAACCGAACTCCGTTCTTGACGCTCGGGTCGCAGGCGTCAGCTGAGTACCGGTTTCAGGTGTGCGCCTCCGGTGGTGCCGTCAGGTCCGCGAAGTCGGCGAGCATGGCGGAGGTTCGGGGGTCGAGGCCCGTGAACTCGCGGAAGGCGTCCGCCGCTTGGTGGACCAGCATGCCTCCGCCGTGCAGCACCCGGCACCCGCGGGACCTCGCGGCTCTCAACAAGGGCGTTTCCAGAGGGCGGTAGACGAGATCGGCCACCCACAGGCCGTCATGGAGCGAGGCGCCGGGCAGCGGAGTGCCGGGGTGGGCCGCCGTGCCGACGGGGGTGGCGTTGACGACGCCGTCGGCGCCCGCCAGTTCCGCTTCGAGGTGTTCCGGCAAGCAGGCTTCGGCCCGTTCGGCTCCGGCGTCCTGGTTGAGTGCCTTGACCAGGGTGTGGGCGCGTTCGGTGAGGGGGTCCACGACGGTGAGGCGGGTGACGCCGAGGTCCAGCAGCGCGAAGGCGACGGCGGCGCCGGCCCCTCCGGCACCGAACTGGATCACCTGCCGGAGAGGGGCGTCGGGGAGCCCGCGGGTGAAGGCCGCGCTGAAGCCGGTGATGTCGGTGTTGTGGCCGACCGCGCGCCCTTCGGGGGTGAACACGACCGTGTTGACCGCGCCGAGACGCGCGGCCGGCGCCGTCAGTCCGTCGAGCTGCGCGGCGATGAGCTGCTTGCAGGGATGGGTGACGTTCAGGCCGT
The DNA here is from genome assembly GCF_013044505.1 of Streptomyces sp. S3(2020). Lineage (GTDB taxonomy): Bacteria > Actinomycetota > Actinomycetes > Streptomycetales > Streptomycetaceae > Streptomyces. The sequence continues at coordinate 48,337 of NZ_JABERD010000012.1, forward strand.
TGAAGCCGCAGTCCCGGGCCGCGTACGTGATGCGCCAGATGTCCTCGGCGGGCAGTGCCGGCGATGCGATGTCGAGCAGCCGGTAGAGGTAGCGCACGCCGTGCCGGTCGGCCTCGCGCTGGTGGAGTTCGGGGCTGAGCGAGCGGCCGATGCCCGATCCGACAAGGCCGACGAGATACGAGTCCTGGGTCACGGCCGCTCCCGCAGTAATGTACGAACCAGTCCGTTATCTCTACCAACTCGTATGGCCGCGGGGAAGTCCTACGACATCTCTCGGCGCTTCACAGGCCCAGGTACACCTCCCTGACCCGGGGGTCGTGACGGAGTTCGTCGGAGGGACCGTGCATGGCCACCTCCCCGTTCTCCATGACCAGGCAGTGGCTGGTGGCGCCGAAGGTGAGCTTCGCGTTCTGCTCGACGAGCAGCAGGCTGAGTCCTTCCTCGCGCAGCGTCAGCAGGACGTCGAGGATGCTGCCGACGAGCTTGGGCGACAGGCCCATCGAGGGTTCGTCCAGGACGAGCAGGCGGGGGCGGGTCATCAGGGCCCGGCCGATGGCGAGCATCTGCTGCTCGCCGCCGGACAGGGCGCCGGCGAGCCGGTCGCGCATTCCGGCGAGGGCGGGGAACAGGGCGTAGATCTGGTCGAGTTGGCCGTACGTCTCCTTGTCCCAGGCGCGTGAGTACGCGCCGAGCATCAGGTTCTTCTCCACGGGGAGTCCGGGAAAGACATGGCGTCCTTCGGGGACGTAGCCGATGCCGAGGCGGACCATGTCCCGGGCGCGCACCTTGGTGAGGTCGCGCTCGCCCAGGCTGAGGCGGCCGCCGCTGCGGGGCACGAGTCCCATGAGGGCCTTGAGGGTCGACGTCTTGCCGGCTCCGTTGGCGCCGATGATGCCGACCGAGTCGCCGGGGGCGACGGTGAAGCCGATGGAGCGTACGGCGCGCACGCCGCCGTAGTGGACGCTGAGGTCCTCCACGGTGAGGCGTTCGGCCTCGCCCGCCCTGCTGACGCTCATGGGGTGGTCTCCTCGGCGGGGGTGGGGCGCTGGGCCGGCAGTCGGGTGCTCAGGCCGAGTTCGGACAGGTCGGAGTCGCCGAGGTAGGCCTCGATGACCTCGGGTGCGGCGACGACCTCGCCGGGGGTGCCCTCGGCGATGACCTTGCCGCTGGACAGGACGGTGACCTTCTCGCACAGGGACATGACCAGGCCCATGTTGTGCTCGATGAGGACGACGGTGGTGCCGCTGTCCCTGATCGAGCGGACGATACGGACCAGTTGCCGCACCTCTTCGCCGTTGAGCCCCGCGGCCGGTTCGTCGAGCAGGAGCAGGCGGGGGCAGGCCGCCATGGCGCGGGCGATCTCGATACGGCGTTGGATGCCGTAGGGCAGGGCGGCGGGGGCGGCTTCGGCGAAGTCGGTGAGGCCGTAGCGGTCGAGAATCTGCTGGGCCTCGGCGCGCAGTCGGCGTTCGCGGCGCAGGACGCCGGGCTGCCACAGGGCGTACTGCCAGATGGTGTGCGTGCGGGTGCGGTCCAGGGCGACCAGGATGTTCTCCCGCACGGTGAGCTGCCCGAAGAGGCGCAGGTTCTGGAAAGTGCGGGCCACTCCGGCCAGGGACAGGGCGTAGGGGCGGGCCGTGGTGGTGTCGGCGTCGGCGAAGCGGACCGTGCCGGACGTGGCGCGGTAGAAGCCGCTGACGACGTTGAACAGGGTGGTCTTTCCCGATCCGTTGGGGCCGACGATTCCTCTGATCTCCCCCGCCCGGACCGTGAGGGTCACCTCGTCGAGGGCGCGCAGTCCGCGGAACTGCTTGGTGATGTCCTCGACGGCGAGGAGGGTCTGTTCCCCGGCCGGCCGGGGTCCTGGGGGGTACGGGGTGAAGGGGCGCAGTTCGGCCCGGGTGTCGCCGGTGCCGAAGCGTCGGTGGTAGAGGTCGCGCAGGCGGGTGGGGATGCCGGCCAGGCCGGTGGGCGCGAAGACGACCATGAGGACGACGACCACGCCGTAGCCGAGTTGGGCGTAGGCGGAGAAGTCCGAGAGCCACTCGCGGATCAGGGTGAGGCCGACGGCGCCGACCACGCAGCCGACCAGGGAGCGCCGGCCGCCGATGATGACCATGGCCAGCAGGATGAACATGTTGCCGATGGAGAAGGTCTCGGGTGCGACGTAGCGGATGAGTCCGGCGTACAGGACGCCCGCCAGGCCGCCGTAGAGGCTGGCGAGGACGAAGGCCGTCATGCGCAGCAGCGGGATCTCCGCGCCCATGGCGCCGGCGGCGAGGGCGTCGTCGCGCATGGCGCGCAGTCGGCGGCCCAGCGAGGTGTGGACGACGAACAGGCCGAAGACGAGGCCCGCGCCGAAGACGACGACTTCCAGGTAGTAGTAGAGGTATTCGCTGGACAGGTCCAGGCCGGGCAGGGTGGGTACGGGGACGCCGGAGATGCCGTCGGCGCCGCCGGTGACGTCGGCGTTGGTGATCCAGTTGATGAAGCCCAGTGCCAGGCCGAGGGTGACGATGCCCAGGTAGTGGGACTGCATGCGCAGGGCGGGGATGCCGACGAGGAGGCCGGTGGCGATGGTCGCGAGGACGGCGAGGACGGAGGCGGCCCAGAAGCCGTATCCGTTGTTCGTGGTGAGGATCGCGACGACGTAGGCGCCCACGCCGAAGAAGGCGACCTGGGCGAGGTTGATCTGGCCGGAGATGCCCATGGCCAGGCCCATGCCGATGGCGAGGAGGGTGTAGATGAGGGCGATGTCGACGACGTGGATGGTGTAGCTGCCCAGGCCGTACGGCAGGGCCCAGGCGGCGACCACGAGTGCGGCCACGGCGGCGAGGCGGGACTTCATGCGCGGCTGACCGTCCTTTCGCCGAAGATCCCCATGGGCCGGATCATGATCGCCACGGTGAAGACGAGGAAGGTGGCGAGCACCGAGTAGCCCTGGAAGTGGCCGGCGGTGTAGGAGTCGAGGACGCCGATGGCGATGCCGCCGACGACGGCTCCGTGGATGGAGCCGAAGCCGCCGAGCATGGCCGCGGCGAAGCCCTTGATGCCCAGGGCGCCGCCGAGGGAGGCGTCCACGTAGAGCATGGGGCCGACCAAGCCGCCGGCGAGGGCGGCCAGGCCTGCTCCGATGGCGAACGCGAGGGCGTTGCTGCGGCCCACGTCGATGCCGACCGCGGTGGCGGCCTCGTGGTCCATCGCGACGGCCTGCATGGCCACGCCCCGTTTGGTGCGGGACAGGAAGAAGCCGAGGCCCACGACGGCGAGGGCGGCGACCGCCATCACCAACAGGTCGTAGGTGCGCACCCGCACCCCGAAGAGGTCCAGTGGCGCGGTCCGCACCGGGGAGGGCATGGCGCGTCCCGTGCTTCCCCAGATGAGGATGGCGACGGCCTGGAGGACGATCCCGAAGCCGATCGTGCCGATCAGCATGAGGTCGAAGTCCTTGTTCTCCAGCGGCCTCAGGACGCGTTCGATGACCAGGCCGATCGCGCCGGTGATGACGATGGAGACGACCATGGCGAGCGCGAAGGGCAGGTGCGAGGTCAGGTAGAAGGTGGAGGCCGCGTACGCGCCGATCATGGCGATGTCGGCGTGGGCGAAGTTGACCAGGCCCATCGTCCGGTACACGAGGGAGAAGCCCATGGCGACCAGGGCGTAGACGGCGCCGAGGCTCAGGCCGCCGACCAGTGTCTGGAAGGTCTCCTGCACGACGGCCTCACTGCTCCTGTACGAGCTTGCCGTCGCGGATGACGCCGATGCTGGTCTCGGTGATCCCCACGCCGTTCGCGCCGTACCGGAACTGGCCCAGCAGGCCGTCGTACCGCGTGGCCCGGATGGCGTCGGCGAGTTCCTTGCCGGTGGCGACGTTGCTGGACTTCAGGGCGGTCAGCAGGATGTTGGCGCCGTCGTATGCCTTGGCGCCGTGCAGTTCGGCCTCCTCCCCGTAGGCGGCCTGGTAGGCGGCGGCGAACTTCTGGGCCGCGGGGCTGCTGTCGTTGCTGAGGTAGGGCGAGCTGACGATGGTGCCCTCGACGGCGGCCGTGCCGGCGGTGTCGATGAAGACGGGGGTGCCCTGCGGGGCGGCGCCGGCGAAGGGCGCGGTGATGCCCAGGTCGCGGGCCTGCTTGACGATGAGTCCCGCCTCGACCTCCTCGGAGCCGATGAAGACGACCTGTGGCTTCTTGGAGCGGATCGCGGTGAGGGCGGCGCTGAAGTCCTTCTGGTCGGTGGTCACGACCTGGTCGGTCAGGGCCTTGACCCCGAGGTCGCCGGCGGCCTTCGTGAAGGCGTCGTGTTCGCCCTTGCCGAAGGAGCCGTTGTTGGTGATCATCGCGATCTTCTTGTAACCCTTGTCCTGGATCAGGTACTTGGCCAGCGTCGTGTCGTACGTCGTGCTGGTGGGCCCGTTGAGGAAGAGGAACTCGCTCTTCTGCTCGACCAGTGCGTCGGCCTGGCCCGAGGTGATGTTGGGGATCTCGGACTGCTTCAGGACGGGCGCCATGGCGATGGTGACCGCGCTCTCCGCGGTGCCGATCATGGCGATGTACTTCTCGCTGGCTATCTTGCGGGCGAGGTTGGTGCCGGTGGTGGGGTCGCCCTGGTCGTCGAAGGACTTGATCTGGATCTTCCGGCCGTCGATGCCGCCCTTCTTGTTCCACTCGTCGACGGCGAGTTTGGCGCCCTTCCACTCCCAGTCGCCCAGGGAGGACAGTTGGCCGCTGCGGGCGTCCACGACGGCGATCTTGATGGGGCCGGAGTCGGACTTGGCGTCGTCGCTGTCGTCACCGGGTGCGCTGCAGGCGGCCAGGGCCGCGGCCAGGGCGACGGCGCCGACGAACGTGGTGCGTGGGGCCGAAGGCCTCGGGGAGCGGGACATGCGGTCACCTCATGAGGACGAGTGGTGGGTGAAGAGGTGCAAAAGAGGTGTGGGGGAGGTCGAAGCGGCTTACCGGTCGGGTCAGTCGGCGCCGTCGGGGAACCTGCCGGCGTAGATGTCCTTGATGTTCCAGTGGCCCGGCGTGGGCACCGGCTCGTTGATCATCGGTACGTCGAGTACGGCGGGACGGCGTCGGGCCAGGGCGTCCCGGAGGGCCTTGGTGAGGTCGCCGGGTGCGGCGACGGTGTAGCCGTCGGCGCCGCAGGACTCGCCGTAGGCCGCGAAGTCGGGGCTGTAGGGCCGTCCCTCGGCGTCGGTGAACTCGCAGCCGTAGGACCGGCCGAAGGCCGAGGCCTGGAGGTCGGCGATGGTGCCGTGGGCGCGGTTGTTCATGACGACGAAGAGCACGGGGGCGCCCTGTTCCACGGCCATGGGTACGGCGGGCAGCTGGGCGCTCATACCGCCGTCGCCGATCAGGGCGACCACGACCCGGTCGGGCCGGGCGAGTTGGACGCCGACGGCCGCGGCCGGTCCGAAGCCCATGGTGGAGGCGCCGCCGGGGGTGATGAAGCGGCCCTCGGCGGGGAGTTCGTAGCACTGGGCGACGCCGTTCTTGTTCCAGCCGACGTCCGTCACCAGGACCGCGTCGGCGGGCAGGGTGTCGCGCAGGTCGGCCAGGATGCGCTGGGGGCGGAGCGGGAAGTCGTCGCTGCGGCCGGCTTCCCGGGCGGCGGAGAAGACCGTGCCACGGGCTTCGCCGATGGCCTCGCGCAGTCCGGGCCGGGTCACGGCCCGGGGCCGTCGGATGCGGACCGCCGCGGTGACGGCGTCGAGCGCGAGTCCCGCGTCGGCCACGGCGCCGATCTCTACGGGGTAGTTGCGGCCGATCTCCGCCGGGTCGAGGTCGATCTGGAGGAGCCTGCTCGGCGGGAAGTTCCAGGTGTGGGCGCTCTCCCAGGAGCTGGCGTCGGTCTCGGCGAACCGGGTGCCCAGGGCGAGGACGACATCGGCGCCCTTGGTGTGGCGGTGGGTGCTGTCCAGTCCCCAGAAGCCGGGCATGCCGAGCAGCAGCGGGTGCCGGTCGGGCACGATGCCCTTGCCCATCAGGGAGTGGGCGAGCGGGATGTCGAGATGCTCGGCGAGTTCCAACAGGGCTGTGCGGGCCCGGGGTTCGCGGATGCCGCCGCCGAAGTAGATCAGTGGGCGTTCGGCTTCGGTGAGCGCCTCGGCGATGCGGGCCGCGGTCGCTTCGTCGAGTCCGGGGCGGCCCACGTGGACGGGCAACGGGTGGTCGCCGTCGTAGGGCCGGACCGGACGGTTGAACAGGTCCATGGGTACGTTGATCAGAACCGCGCCGGGACGGCCCGCGGTGGCGGTCCAGAAGGCACGCTCGGTGATCCGGGCCAGGTCGCGCGCGTGCTGGACCTGCCAGGTCCGTTTGCAGAACGGCCGGTAGATCGCGCTCTGGTCGGCGTCGGCGTGGAGGTTGACCTCCTGGTGGGGGTGGCGGCCGGAGTAGTAGGAGGGGGTGTCGCCGGTGATGACGACCAGGGGGATGGAGTCCAGGGCGGCGGTGGCGACGCCGGTGACCGCGTTCATCATGCCGGGGCCGACGTGGGTGAGCAGGACGCCGGGGCGGCCGGTGGCGCGGGCGTAGCCGTCGGCGGCGTGGGCGGCGGCCTGTTCGTGGCGGGCGATGACGAACTGGACGGGGCTGGGGCCGAGGGCGTCGAGGAGGGCGATGTTGGTGTGTCCGCAGGTGCCGAAGACGTATTCGACGCCGTAGGAGGCGAGTTGGGCCACGAGTGCCTCGGCCGCGGTGGTCACCGGTCCTCCTCGGGCAGCTCTCGGCGGTCTCCCCACACGGACAGGCCGCGCAGGACGAGTGTCTTGACGACGGTGAAGTCGTCGATGAGCCAGCGGGGTGCCTCGCGGCCGAAGCCGGAGTCCTTCACCCCGCCGAAGGGGACGTGGTCGAGGCGGAAGTTGGAGGAGCCGTTGACGATGAGCCCGCCGACCTCCAGACGTCGCCAGGCGCTGAGGACACGGCCGATGTCGTGGGTGAACAGGCCTGCCTGGAGTCCGTAGCGGCTCGCGTTGCACTGCTCGACGACGGTGTCGAAGTCGTCGTAGGGCATGACGGCGACCAGTGCGCCGAAGACCTCGTGGACGACGACCGAGGCGGTGGGCGGTGGGTCGGCGACGATGGTCGGTGCGGCCGTTGCGCCGTCGCGGGTGCCGCCGCGTACGACGGTGGCGCCGCTGTCCTTGGCTTCCCTCGTCCACGCGACCACGCGTTCGGCGGCCGGTTCGTCGACCATGGAGCCGATGTCGGTGGTGTCGTCGAAGGGGTCGCCGACGACGAGGGCGTCCACGGCCGCGGTGAGGGCGTCGAGGAAGTCGGTGTAGCGGCTTCGGTGCACGTAGACGCGCTGGACGGAGATGCAGCTCTGGCCGGAGTTGCTGTAGCCGGTGCGGGCGCAGACCCGGGCGGCCTCGGCGGGGTCGGCGTCCTCGCAGACGATCGTGGCCGCGTTGCCGCCGAGTTCGAGGGCGAGGCGTTTGGCGCCCGCGGCGCGGGCCACGGCGTCGCCGGTGCCGGCGCTGCCGGTGAAGCTGATGACGTCGACCTGTTCGGAGGCGCACAGGGCGGCGCCGATGTCGCCGGAGCCGTGCAGGAGTTGGACCGCCTGGTGGGGCAGGCCGCTGTCCAGGAGCAGGGCGACGACGGCCGCGGAGGTGGCCGGGGCCTGCGGGGGTGCCTTGACGAGGGTGGTGTTGCCGGCGGCGAAGGAGGCGCCGAGTTTGTGGGCGAGGAGGTTGGCCGGGGCGTTGAACGGGGTGATGGCGAGGGCGACGCCGGCCGGTGCGCGGTAGGTGAAGGCGGTGTTGCCGATGCCCGTGGACCAGCCGGCGACCGGGAGGGTCTCGCCGTCGATGCGGCGGGCCTCGGCGGCGCAGACGGCGAAGGTGGCGGCCACGCGGTCGATCTCGGTGCGGCTGTCCTTGAGCGGTTTGCCCAGTTCCAGGGCGAGCAGGCGGGCGAGCGGGTCGCGGTGGGCCCGGGCCGCCCGGGAGGCGGTCTCCAGTATGTCGGCGCGGGCGGCGGGGGCGAGGTCGGCGAGCTGTGGGGCGTAGGCGCGGGCCCTGGTGAGGGCGTGGTCGATCGCGGCGGGCGGCGCGGTCGGGGTGCGGCTGACCGTGCGGCGCAGGTAGGGGCCGGTGCGTTCCAGGAGCGGGCCCTCGCCGCCCCATGAGCCTGAGACGAAAGGGAGCACCTCGACGACGTCGGTTCCGCCGGCCGCCTTGAGGAGGTCTTGCAGCATCACACCTCCAAAAACCATCTGGTGGTTTTCGTGGACTGCTGTGCGGACTGGCGTGTAACGTACGGGCGCCGGGAGTCCGTGGCAAGAGGCCGCGCGAAAAGGAAGTCGCGACCGGCGGTTCTCTCGGGACCCGGACTGTTCTCGGGAACCCGGACTGGTGGAAGCTGTCGCCCCAGGTGCCGGTGCCCGCGAGGCGGGCAGGTCCGGCGCGTTTCCCCGAGCCGTGAAGGAGAGACCGTGGACGCGGAGCAAGGCCAGGGCGGTGTACGCAGTGTGCGCCGGGCGCTGGACATCCTGTCGCTGCTGACCGAGGATCAGCCCACCGTTCCGCTGCGGGACATGGTCGAGGCCACCGGACTGCCGAAGACCACCGTGGTGCGGCTGGTGCAGACACTGGAGCAGTACGGGCTGCTGTGGGCCACGCCCGCCGGCTACTCGGCCGGGCCCGGTCTGTGGCGCTGGGCCCATCTCGCCCACACCAGCTGGGAGTTGCCCCCGGACACCCAGAAGCTGCTGCGGGATCTGGCGGACCGGCGCGGTGAGACGGCGAACCTGATGATCCGCCGTGACATCCACCGCGTCTGTGTGGCCCAGCAGGAGAGTCCGCAGCCGCTGCGGCACGTGGTGCGGGTCGGTGACGAACTGCCCCTGTGGGCGGGCGCCTCGTCCAAGGTGCTCCTCATCGGCGCGACCGACGGTCTGCTCCAGCGGGTCGCCGCCGCCTCGCCGCACGGGGTGGCGCATGTCGAGCAGCTGCGGCAGTGGGCCGAGGAGGCCACGACACACGGCTACGCGGTGAGTCACGGCGAGCGTGACGTCGGCCTGACGGCGGTCGCCGTGCCCATCACGACCCACTCGGGCGTGGTGGTCGCCTCGCTCTCGCTCAGCGGTCCCTCCGCGCGCATCCCGGACCGCGTGACCAAGGACTTCGCGCACGACCTGACGCAGGTGGCCGCGCGTATCGCCTCCCAGGGTTTCGACCACCCCCTGGGGCCGCGCGGCTGACGTACACGCCGACAACCGGCGCCGTCCGCGGCGCCCGGAAGGAGACGCCCCATGCACGTCCGACCGCTCGACGGCATCCGCGTTCTGGACCTCACGAACGTGCTGGCCGGGCCCTACTGCAGCTACCAACTCATGCTCCTGGGCGCCGAAGTGGTCAAGATCGAGCGACCCGGACAAGGCGATCTCGCGCGCGGCCTCGGCCCCGATCCCGCGTTGAACCGCGACGGCGTCGGGGCCTCCTTCCTGGCCCAGAACGCGGGCAAGAAATCCCTGGAACTGGACCTCAAGGACACCACCGACCAGGCCTTCTTCGAGACCCTCCTGGGCGGCGCCGATGTCCTCCTGGAGAACTTCCGGGCAGGCGTCCTGGCCCGGATGGGCTACGACACGGACCGCCTCGGCCGGATCAACGAGCGGCTCGTCTACTGCTCCATCTCCGGCTTCGGCCACACCGGTCCGATGAGCGACGCCCCCGCCTACGACCAGATCGTGCAGGGCCTGACCGGGATGATGAGCATCACCGGCACCCCGGACACGGCGCCCCAGCGGGTCGGCTTCCCGGTCTGTGACACCACGGGCGGTCTGATGGCCGCCCTCGCCATCAGCGCGGCCCTTCTGCACCGCGAACGCACCGGACAGGGCAGCCGGTTGGATGTCTCCATGCTGGAGGTGTCCCTGTCGGCGATGGGCTGGGCGGTGTCGAACTACCTGGTCAGCGGGGTCCCGCCGAGGCCCTTGGGCGACCAGAACGCCACCGCGGCTCCCTCCGGCACCTTCCGCGCCCTCGACGGGCCCCTGAACATCTCCGCCAATCAGCAGGGCCAGTTCGAGACCCTCTGCCGTCTGGTGGGCGCACCCGGTCTCGTCACCGATCCGCGCTTCGGCGACCGCGAACAGCGCAAGGCCCATCGCAGCGAGCTCAACGCCGCCCTCGACGCGGCCCTGTCGGCCAGACCGGCGGCCGACTGGGAGAGCGAGCTGACCGCGGCCGGGGTGCCCGCCGCCCGGGTACTGACCGTGCCGCAGGCCCTGGAGCAACCGCAGTTGGACCACCGCCGCTTCGTCTCCGAGCTGGAGCATCCCGGGCGCGCCGGGGAACCCCTGCGGGTGGTGGGCAGCGGTGTGCTCTTCGACGGGGAGGCGTTCGCACCCACGGCCAGTCCGCCGCTGCTCGGCGAGCACAACCACGAACGGCAGGCCCTGGCCCGCCGTTGGACGTCCCGGGCCGCCGAGGAGGCGGCCGCGTCATGAGCGCCGACGAGAGCGCGCTGTGGTGGGCCACCGCGATCAGCCATATCGAGCCCGGCAGCATCGAGCTCCGCGGCCGCCCCGTCCAGTCCCTGATCGGCTCCGCCGGCCTGGTGGACGTCATCTGGCTGCTGCTGCGCGGCGATCTGCCGAACGCCCGCGAGTCCGCCCTGCTGGAGGCCGCCCTCGTGGCCGGCGTGGACCACGGTCCGCAGGCCCCCTCCATCGCCGCCGCCCGTATGGCCGCCACCTGCGGAATCGGCCTCAACAACGCGATGGCCACCGGCGTCAACATGCTCGGCGACTCCCACGGCGGCGCGGGGCAGCAGTGCGTGGAGATGCTCGACGACATCCGCGACCGCCATGAGATCGACGGCAGTTGGGCGGACGCGGCCCGTACGGTCATGGCCGACTGGCAGCGGCGTTCCCGCTATCTGCCCGGCTTCGGTCACCGCTTCCACCCGGTCGACCCGCGCCGCGACCCGCTGATCGGCCTGGTCCGCCAGGCGGTCGAGGACGGGATCGTCCGCGGCGACCACCTCGACGCCGCCCTGGCCGTGGAGGAAGCACTGCTGCGACGCCCCCGCCCCGTGCCGATGAACATCGACGGCGCCACCGCCGTCATCTACGCCGAGCTGGGCTTTCCCGCGCCGCTCGCCCGCGGTCTGTTCGTCCTCAGCCGCTCCGTGGGCCTGCTCGCCCACGCCTGGGAGGAGATGGGCCAGGGCCGCCGGAACAAGGGCCCGATCCCGCGCGGCGTGCTGCCCGCCCGTCTCGACGGCTGAACAAGTCCCGTCCCGCCCCCTTGCCACACCCGTGGCACATCCCTAACGTAACGCCAACCACAGTGCGGGTTGTGCAAACCGTACAGCGGACCACGAGCCGCAGAGCTCCTCCCTCCCCCACCTCATGCGAGTCAGACGCATGCGCCACGAAAGAGGGATCATGGACAGACGCAGCTTTCTCACGTCGACGACCTTCGGGACGGCGGGCACCGTCGCCCTGTTCGGCACGTCCGTCGCCCAGGCGGCCGAGACCTCCGGCGGGTCGGCGCTCCCCGTGCCGCCCCAGTCGCACCGGGCCGCCGACAAGGACTACCCCAAGGCCGGCGGCAACCTCGGCAACCACAGCTACTCGTCGCTGAAGCAGATCACCACGGCCAACGTCCGCACGTTGCGCGGGGCTTGGCGCATCGACCTGGAGGGCGGTTCCACCTCCGCCCACCAGCAGTGCGCGGTCATCGCGCAGGACGGCATCCTCTACGCCGTCACCACCCAGCAGAACGTCTTCGCCGTCGACGGCCGCACGGGAGCCGTGCGCTGGAAGACCAGTGTCGGTACCGAGACCACCAACATGCGCGGCGTCGCCCTGGGGCAGGGACTCGCCTTCACCATCTCCGGCGCCAACATCGTCCACGCCCTGGACCAGCGGACCGGCGCCGTCGTCTGGACCCGCGAGCTGCTCGTCGAGGACCAGGGGGACCCCGGCTGCGACCCCGAGAGCGGTCAGTGCGGGGGCAGTTCGGGCGGGCTGGCCGGTGCGGTCGTCTACTGGGACGGCCTGATCTACATCGGCACCGAGGGCAGCACCGCCGGAGCCCGCGGCCGCGGATACGCGCTCGACGCGGCGACCGGAGAGCTCGCCTGGACGTTCTGGGGCACCCCGGGCCCCGGCGAGTACGGACACGACACCTGGGAGGGCGACTCCTGGAAGAACGGCGGCGCGGTGTGCTGGATCCACCCCGCCATCGACCCCGAACTCGGCCTGGTCTACTGGACGTTCGGCAACCCCTACCCCCGCACCGACGGCTCCTTGCGCGGCGGGGACAACCTGTTCTCCAACTGCCTGGTCGCCATCGACGCCAAGACGGGTGAACGGCGCTGGCACTTCCAGTCCGTCCACCACGACATCTGGGACTACGACAACGTCATGTCCCCCGTCCTGGCGGACCTGTCGATCGACGGGAGGAAGCGCCGGGTCGTCGTCTACGGCAGCAAGACCGGCATGTACTACGTCCTCGACCGCGTCACGGGAGAGCCCGTCCACGGGATGGAGGAGCGCGCCGTACCGCAGCACGCGCTCCAGAAGACCGCCCCCACCCAGCCCTTCCCCGGCGGCGAGCCCTTCGTGGAGAGCGAGCCCCGCCTGGACAAGGCCACCCGGCCGGTCCCCTTCTATCCCACCGGCGGGATCTACGAGGTCTTCTGGGACCGCGCCACCATCCTGTTCCCCGGCGCGGGCGGCGGCGCCGACTGGGCCTTCCCCTCCTTCAGCCACCGCACCGGCCTCGTCTACGTCGGCTACGGCCTGATCAACTCCGCGTACTCCAACACCCGCGGCGGACGCGTCAACACCGCCCGCCCGCTGGGCGAGTACTTCGCCGGAGGCCTCGCCGCGGTCGACCCGCGCACCAACACCGTGGCCTGGCGCCGCGAGGGCGACTGGTCCCTCGCCCACGGCAACGGCGTACTGAGCACCGCCGGGGGCGTGTTGTTCCAGGGCCGTCCCGACGGAGTCCTCACGGCCCTCGACGACCGCGACGGCCGGCAGCTGTGGAGCTGGCAGTGCGGGGCCGGTGTGAACACCAGCCCGCTGACGTACGAGATCGACGGGGAGCAGTACGTCGCCGTCCTGGCCGGCGGCAACTGGCTGCCGTATCCCGACATCCCCAAGGGGGACAGCCTGTGGGCGTTCAAGCTCGACGGTGGCGTCGGACCGGCCGCCGCCCCCACTGCGCCCTCGCGCCGCAACCAGATCCGCGTGGCCGCGGTGACCGGCGACACCGTCACCCTGGGCCGCGTCTGGAACAGCACGACCCAGACGCCGGGAACGACGGAGAACCTCGTGGCCCAGAACGCCATGGCGCCCCAGCATCTTCGTGTCGCGACGGGCACGACCGTCACCTTCACCAACCCGGCGGACAACAGGTCCGCGCACGGCGCCGTGTCGTTCTTCGAGGCCGAGTTCGACAGCGGGCTGCTCATGCCGGGCCAGTCGTACACGCACACCTTCGAGACACCCGGCGAGTACTTCTACAACGATCCGATCGCACCCCAGAGCACCGGAAAGATCGTCGTGAGCTGAGGAAGGGCAGTCGACCATGACATCGAGAGCCAGATTCGCCGCACTGGGCGTCGCCCTGAGCGCCCTCGTGGCCACCGCCACCGTGAGCTTCGCCCAGGGCGGGGTGGGGCAGGGTGCACAGGAACTGGGCGACCCCGACTACGGCGTGTGCCGGGGCACGAACGCCCGCTGCTACCACGACTGGGGCAACTTCGACGCCTCCCAGGGCTACCGGATCCTCCTCTACACGCGTACCGCGGGTCCCCGTCACGCCAACCTCGGGCCGGCCCTGTCCACCGGACTCAACCCGCCGCTCACCCCCGCGAACGTCGTCCAGAACGCGGTCCGCGCGATGGGCGCGGACAACGGCTTCCAGGTCGACTACACCGAGGACGTCACCCAACTGGCCTCCCCGGCCACCCTGTTCCGCTACGACGCGGTCGTCTTCTTCTCCACGAGCCGCGACACGCTCGACGACGCCGCGCAGACCTCGCTGCGCCAGTACCTGCGCGGCGGCGGGGGTTTCGTGGGCATCCACAACGCCTTCGGTACGGAGTACAACTGGCCTTGGTACGAGGGCCTGTTGGGCGGGGCGAACTTCTACGACCACGGGCCCGTGCAGCCGGGCACCGTACGTGTGGTGGGCCGCAAGGACGCCTCGACCGCCTCGCTGCCGTCGACGTGGACCTTCACCGACGAGTGGTACAACCTGGTCCCGGCCCCCTCGAAGGTCCGTGTGCTGGCCGAGGTCGACGAGAGCACCCTGGCGGAGGGCGTGGCCGGGAACTACCACCACCCCGGGCACGGCAAGGACCATCCGGTCGCCTGGTGCCAGTACTACGACGGCGGTCGCGCCTGGCTCACCACCCTCGGCCATGACGCGCGGGCGTTCTCCACCGACGGCTCCTACGCCGGTGCCGCCGCGTTCCAGAAGCTGGTCCTCGGCGGCATCGAGTCGGCGATGGGGAAGCGCCCGTTCTGTCGTGGATGACCGCGACGGTCCGATGACCGGCAGCCGGGGTCGGGGCGGGCCGTGGCAGTTCCTCGCGCGGCGGCCCCGGGATGTGGTGCCGCGCCGCGCTCCTCCGGGCCCGCCCCAGGTTCCGCCCGCCTCACCCCGCAGGGGCAGGCTCCGGGGCGGGGGCGTTGGCCGGCGTGTGGGTGAGGTCGTAGGCGCTCTCCGCGTGGAGGTGGACGTCGACGCCCTCCTGTTCCGCCTCCGGGTGGACCCGCAGGCCCATCGTCTTGTCGAGGGCCTTGGCGATCAGCCAGGTCACGCCGAAGGAGTACGCCAGTACGGCGAAGGCACCGACGGCCTGCTTGCCGAGGAGGGAGAGGCCACCGCCGTACAGGAGACCGTCGACGCCGTTGGGGGCGTCCGACGTGGCGAGGATGCCGACCAGCAGGGTGCCGGTGATGCCTCCGACGAGGTGGATACCGACGACGTCGAGGGAGTCGTCGTAGCCGAACCGGTACTTGAGGCCGACCGCGAGGGCGCACACCGCGCCGCCGACCGCGCCGAGCGCGAGGGCGCCGACCGGGGAGACCGCACCGCAGGACGGGGTGATGGCGACGAGTCCCGCGATCGCGCCGGACGCGGCGCCGAGGGTGGTGGGGTGGCCGTCGCGGAGCTTCTCCACGAGGAGCCAGCCGAGCATCGCGGAGCAGGTGGCGGTGAGGGTGTTGAGGACGACGACCGAGGCGGCGTTCGAGGACGTCAGCGCGGAGCCGCCGTTGAAGCCGAACCAGCCGAACCAGAGCAGACCCGCGCCGAGCATCACCAGGGGCAGGTTGTGGGGCTTGTCCGCGCCGCCCTCCTTCTTCCAGCCGAGGCGCTTGCCGAGGACGAGGATCATCGCCAGCGCCGCCGCGCCCGAGTTGATGTGGACGGCCGTGCCGCCCGCGAAGTCGATCGCGCCGAGCTTGTTGACGATCCAGCCGCCGGTCACGTCCTTGCCGTCGAAGGCGAACACCCAGTGGGCGACCGGCAGATAGACCAGCGTCACCCAGATCCCGGTGAACGCCATCCAGGCGCCGAACTTGATGCGGTCCGAGATCGCCCCGCAGATCAGGGCGGCGGTGAGGGCCGCGAACAGGGCCTGGAAGGCGACGAAGACGGAGAGCGGGATGACGGCCTTCGGGTCGTCCTTCATGACGCCGCTCAGGCCGAAGTACTCGGTGACGTCACCGAGGATCCCGGCGCCGCCGATCGAGTCGCCGAAGGAGGCCGAGTAGCCGTAGACGACCCAGATGCAGCCGACCAGGGCGACGGACCCGAACGTCATCATGATCATGTTCAGGACGCTCTTGGCGGCGACCATGCCGCCGTAGAAGAGCGCGAGGCCCGGCACCATGAGACAGACCAGTGCCGTGCTCGCGAGCATCCAAGCGGTACTTCCGGTGTCCATGCGTACACTCCGAGGAGAGGTCCAGCAGTGGGAAACTTCGTTTCACCGCAGTAGACCGGGAGTGCGTTACGAGACTCGACCGTGGCCGATTAACGACGGGTTTCAGTGCGGGGCGCTGTCCCCGAAAGCCGTCACCGTCAGGAAGCGGATCGGCAACTCGACGAGTTTCTCGGGGCCGTGCGGGGCCTCGCCGTCGAACTGGAGGGCGTCGCCGGGGCGCAGGGTGTAGCTGGACTTGCCGTGGCCGTAGACCATGACGCCTTCCAGCATGTAGAGGAGTTCGGTGCCGGCGTGCTGGAAGAGCGGGAAGACCTCGCTCTGTTCGGTGAGGGTGACAAGCAGGGCGTCCATCCGCTTGTGGGCGCCCCTCAGCGAGCCGAGCTGGGCGTACTCGTGGCCGACTCTCGTCCCCCGCCGGACGATCCGGGCGCCGTGACCGGCGGGCACGAAGACCGCCTCGCGTTCGTCGTCCATGCCGCGGAACAGGGCGGTGACCGGGACGTCGAGACCCCGCGCGAGCCGGGAGAGCGTGGTGAGGCTGCACGCGGTCTGGGCGTTCTCGATCTTCGACAGCATGGCCTTGGAGATGCCGACCCGCTGGGCCATCTCACCGACCGAGAGGCCCGCCGCCTGCCGGTACTCACGGGCCCGGACCGCGATGACGCGCTCCAGGGCCTCGTCGTCTGAGTCCGCTGCGGATTCGGGGTTCTCGGTCATCGGCGCATCCTATGCCGAGCGGTCCAGCCGGAAGCGGGGGTGGGGCTCGGCACGGCCCGTGGCGAGGTCGGCGGCCATCGCGCCGATGAGCGGGGTGAACTTGGCGCCCTGGCCGGAGCAGGGGGAGACGATGACGACGGGGCCGTGCCGGTCGAGGACGAAGTCGTCCTTCGGGGCGGTGGTGTACAGGCAGGTCGCCTCCGCCACCGGGTCGGGGTCCAGGCCCGGGAGCCGGTCGCGGACGAAGTCGCTCACGCGGGTGCGCGACGACGGGTCGACGACACCGGTCCGGGTACTGGCCCTGGCGGGGGTGCCGCGGTCGTGCTCGGCGACCTTCATGGCGGGCAGCGGTCCGCCGTCGCCGCCGGACGGCAGCCCGTACGTCTGCATCGACTCGTCCTTGAAGACCAGGGTCGGCCACCCGGCCGAGGACTCCCGCTGACGGAAGTGGAAGACCTGCTGCTGGGTCACCTTCAACTCCGGCAGCCGGACGGGCAGTTCGAGCTCGGGCAGCCAGGCCCCGGCGGCGATCACCACGGTGTCGGCGGTCAGTTCACGGCCGTCGTCCGTACGCAGACGGACCTTCTCCCCCACGTCGAACCCGGTGACCCGTACGCCGATCCACGCGTCCGCCCCGTGCTCGATGGCCCTGCGCACACACGCCGCGACGGTCTCGTCGGCATCGAGCACCCCGGCGCCCGGGTGGTACAGGACCGGCCCGTCGAAGCGGATGTACGGCCAGCGCTCCGACGCGGCCTCGGCGCCCAGGACCTCGTGCGGCACTCCGGCCCCGCCCAGCGCTCCGGCCAGCCCCTCGGGGTCGCGCCCCGCCCCGAAGTCGACACCGCCGGTCATGCGCAGCAAGGGGGTCGAGCTGTCGTGCTCCAGCTCGCGCCATTGCTCGTAGGCCCGCCCGGTCAGGTCCACGTACAGGCCGTCGGCGTACGCCCGTCGGAAGATCCGCGAGCTGCCGTGCGAGCTCCCCCGCCGGTGGCCGATGTCGTACGCCTCGATCAGCGTGACCTCGTGGCCCCGCCGGGCCAGTTGCCAGGCGGTGGCCGCGCCCATCAGACCGGCACCCACGACTGCGATCACAGACCCTCCCCGGGGATCCAGTTCGTACCCGCGAGCGGTACGCGGGCCATGGCGGCGGACTCTATCGTCAGGGCGACCAGGTCCTCGGGCTCCAGATTGAGGAGGTGTCCCTTGCCACAGGCGCGGGCGAGGGTCTGGGCCTCCATGGTCATCACCCGCAGGAAGTTCGCGAGCCGGCGGCCGGCGTCGACGGGGTCCAGGCGGGCGGACAGTTCCTCGTCCTGGGTGGAGATGCCGGCCGGGTCACGGCCGTCCTGGTAGTCGTCGAAGTAGCCGGCCGCGGAGCCCAGTCGACGGTATTCGGCGTCGTACTTCGGGTGGTTGTCGCCGAGCGCGATCAGCGCGGCGGTGCCGATGGCGACCGCGTCCGCGCCGAGGGCGAGGGCCTTGGCCATGTCGGCGCCGCCCCGGATGCCGCCGGAGACGATCAGCTGGACCTCGCGGTGCACGCCCAACTCCTGGAGGGCGCGCACGGCTTGGGGCAGGGCGGCCAGGGTGGGGATGCCGACGTGCTCGATGAAGACGTCCTGGGTGGCGGCCGTGCCGCCCTGCATGCCGTCGACGACCACGACGTCCGCGCCCGCGTGGACGGCCAGCTTCACGTCGTAGTAGGTCCGGGTCGCGCCGACCTTCACATAGATCGGCTTCTCCCAGTCGGTGATCTCGCGCAGTTCGAGGATCTTGATGGCGAGGTCGTCGGGGCCGGTCCAGTCGGGGTGGCGGCAGGCGCTGCGCTGGTCGATGCCGACGGGCAGGGTCCGCATGCCGGCGACCCGCTCGGTGATCTTCTGGCCGAGCAGCATGCCTCCGCCGCCGGGCTTGGCGCCCTGTCCGAGGACGATCTCGATGGCGTCGGCGGCGCGCAGGTCGTCGGGGTTCATGCCGTAGCGGGACGGCAGGTACTGGTAGACGAGGTGCTTGGAGTGGCCGCGCTCCTCGGGGGTCATGCCGCCGTCGCCGGTGGTCGTGGAGGTCCCCACCTCGCTGGCGCCGCGTCCGAGGGCTTCCTTGGCCTGGGCGGACAGAGCGCCGAAGCTCATGCCGGCGATGGTGACCGGGGTGGCCAGCCTGAGAGGGTTCTTGGCGTGCCGGGTGCCGAGCAGGACGTCCGTGTCGCAGCGTTCACGGTAACCCTCCAGCGGATAGCGGGACATGGAGGCGCCGAGCAGCAGCAGGTCGTCGAAGTGCGGGAGTCGCCGCTTGGCGCCCCAGCCGCGGATGTCGTAGATGCCGGTCTCGGCGGCGCGCTGGATGGCGTGGATGGTGGCGCGGTCGAAGGTCGCCGACTCGCGCAGTCCGTGGGATGCGGGTTCCATGGGGTCGAACTCCCTCAGTACGCGGCGGTGTTGTCGACGTTGAAGTGGTACAGCTCCCGGGCCGATCCGTAGCGGCGGAAGTCGGCCGGGTCCTCGTCCCGCTCGGCCGCCTTCAGCAACTCGGCGAGTTCCGCGAGGTGTTCGGGCCGCATTTCCTTCTCGACGCAGTCCGCGCCGAGGGACTTCACCGTGCCTCTGACGTATATGCGGGCCTCGTACAGCGAGTCCCCGAGGGCGTCGCCCGCGTCACCGCAGACGACCAGGCGGCCGGCCTGCCCCATGAACGCGCTCATGTGGCCGACGTCTTGGCCGACGACGATGTCCACGCCCTTCATCGAGATGCCACAGCGCGCGGACGCGTCCCCGTCGATCACCAGCAGGCCGCCGTGCGCGGTGGCGCCGGCCGACTGGGAGGCGTTGCCGTGCACGCGGACCGTGCCGGACATCATGTTCTCGGCGACCCCGGTGCCCGCGTTGCCGTGGACGGTGACGGTGGCGCGCTGGTTCATGCCGGCGCAGTAGTAGCCGACGTGGCCTTCGATGTCGACGGTGAGGTTCTCGCGGATCCCGCAGGCCACGGCATGCGCGCCGCGCGGGTTCAGTACCCGCCAGGCCGCCGCGGGCGCCTCGTGCAGGGCCTGGTTGAGCTCGCGTACCGGCGTCGCCGCCAGGTCGATCAGCGTCGCCATACGTACACCTCTTCCGGCTCGGGTTCGAAGATGCGGGCGTTCTCGATGCCCGGCAGGACGTCGAGCGCCCGGTATTCGGAGGCCATCGCGACCCAGGCGTCGGTCTCGGCGACGAGCGCCGGCTTGCAGGCGATGGCGTCACGGACGACCGCGAAGGAGTCGCCGGTGGAGACGAGCAGGGTATAGAAGCCGTCGAAGCGTTCGCACAGCAGCCGCAGTGCCTTCTCCAGGTCGGCGCCCTGTTCCAGGTGGTGCGCGATGAAGCGGGCGCCGACCTCGGAGTCGTTCTCGCTGTCGAACTCGACGCCCTGGGCGCGCAGTTCACGGCGGATGGTGGCGTGGTTGGCGAAGGAGCCGTTGTGCACCAGGCACTGTCCGGGGCCGACGGAGAAGGGGTGGGCGCCCTCGGGGGTGACGGCGGACTCGGTGGCCATGCGGGTGTGGCCGACGCCCTGCCAGCCGGTGACGGAGGCGAGCCCGAAGGAGTCGGCCAGTTCGAGCGGGTTGCCGGTGCCTTTGAGTACGGCGAAGCCCTCGCCGGAGCCGATGATCCTGGCGCCGGGAAGCGCGGCGGCGACCTCGGCGGCATCCGCGTGCACGACGGTGGTGGCGTCGGCGTCGTGGGCGACCGTGCCGGGCAGGGCCTGAGCGACCTCGGCCGGTGAGGTCCCCAGCACCGATACGACGGTTCGGCCGGGCGGCGACAGGCGCGGGTCGCCGTACACCGCGACACCCGCCGAGTCCGGGCCGCGCTCGACGACCTGTCCGAGCATCGCGGTCAGCAGTTCGCCCAGCCGCGGTTCGAGGGAGGGCTCGCGCAGATGGAGCCCCACGATTCCGCACATCTCAGGTCCCTTCAGAAGGCGGTCAGATAGCGGTCGAGCTCCCAGGGGCCGACCGTGGCGTGCCAGTCGAAGAACTCCTCGCGTTTGAGGTCGGCGAAGTAGCGGCTCACGCCCGACCCGGCCGCGTCCAGGGCGCCGCTGATCACCTCGTCCTCCTGGAGCGCCTCGACGGCGTGCAGCAGGGTGGGCGGGAGTTCCGGGCCCTTGCCGGCCGCGCCCGGTTCGCCCGGGTCGAGGCCGCGTTCGATGCCGTCGAGGCCCGCGGCGAGCGCGGCGGCAGCGGCGAGGTAGGGGTTGGCGGCCCCGTCTCCGCCGCGCAGTTCGACGCGGTTGCCGTCGGGGACGCGGATGAAGTGGGTGCGGTCGTTGCCGCCGTAACTCGCCAGGCGCGGTGACCAGGTGGCGCCCGAGCGGGTGGAGACCGCTCCGGTGCGCTTGTAGGAGTTGACCGTCGGCGCGATCACGGCCTGGAGCGCGCGGGCGTGTTCGACGATTCCGGCGACGAAGGAGTAGGCGAGCGGGGAGAGGCCGAGGCCGCGTCCGTCGGTGGCGTCGGGGAAGGCCGGCTCGTCGCCCCGCCACAGCGAGATGTGCAGATGCATGCCGGTGCCGGTGCGGTCGGTGAACGGCTTCGGCATGAACGTGGCGGTCATGCCGCGCTGTTCGGCCAGTACCGAGACCAGGTAGCGCATGGTGATGACCCGGTCGGCGGTGGTGAGGGCGTCGGCGTGCTTGAAGTTCTGCTCGAACTGGCCGTTGCCGTCCTCGTGGTCGTTGGCGTAGTTGCCCCAGCCGAGGAAGTTCATGGCGCTGGAGACCGCGGTGAGGTGGTCGTACATACGGGTCAGGCCGCGGGCGTCGTAACAGGGCTGGCTGGCGGTGTCCTTGGGGTCGGCGACGCTGAGGACACCGTGTTCGTCGCGGTTGACGAGGAAGTACTCGACCTCGGCGCCGACCGAGGGGGCGAGTCCGTGTGCCGCGGCCCGCTCCAGCAGGGTGCGCAGGATGACGCGTGGGGCGTACGGCCAGGGTTCGCCCTCCACGTACGGGTCGCAGTGGACGAGGGCGAGGCCGGGCTTCACGAAGGGCAGGGGGGTGTAGGAGCGGGCGTCCGGACGGGCGACGACATCGGGGTCGCTGGGCTGCTGGCCGAGTGCTCCGGCCGCGTATCCGGCGAACCCGACGCCCTCGTCGCGGAGTTCCTCGACGGCCTGGGCGGGGACGAGTTTGGCGCACGGTTTGCCGGTCAGGTCGACGAAGACGGCGAGCACGAACTCGATGCCGTCGGCGCGGACCAGTTCGGCGAGATCAGGGAGTTCGGCGGGATCGGGGGCGGCGGTCACCATGGGCCCCTCCTTAGGGTGTCCACTGCGGTGAATCGTTGTTGCATATGAGTAGACACCGATGGCGTTTCGGAGAGATTTCCGCCGTGGAAGGTCCCGGTAAGCCGAAGGGCCGGGCACCACCTCCCAAGAGGCGGAACCCGGCCCTGGCGCACCGTCAGGAGGTGTGCGGGCCGCCGATCGGCAGCCCCGCCAGCAGGGCGCGTCGGCTCGCCCTGACGTGCTCACGCATCACCTGCTCGGCGCTGTCGCCGTCCTTCTCCAGGATCAGCTCCAGGACGACATGGTGCTCACGGTCCGACTGGAGGACCCGGCCCGGCCGGCTCAGCGAGGTGTGCACCAGCCGTGAGTAGTAGGCCAGCTGGTTCATCAGCATCCGGTAGTGGGCCTCCAGCTTGCTGTTGTCGGCACCGGTGATCAGCAGGTCGTGGAACTCCTGGACCAGCTCCGCGTACCGCTCCCGGTCGTCCCGGGCCACCGCCTCGTCGGACTCCCGCAGGTTGCGTTCCAGCAGGTCGATCTCCGCGACACGGCCGCGCCGGGCGAGGAGCCGGGCCGCGGCGCCCTCGATGAGCTCCTTCATCTCGAAGAGCTCCGTGATCTCACGGCGCGAGGGCGTGGAGACGAACGTCCCGACGCGCGGCCTGATCTCGACGAGCCCCTCGGTCTGCAACTGCTTGAGGGCTTCGCGCACCGGCGTCCGGCTGACGCCGAACTCCTCCGCGAGGGCGAGCTCCGAGAGCGGGGCGCCGGGTTCGATGTCGCCCTTGATGATCCGCCCGCGCATCTCGGCGATCACCCTGCCCTGCATCGACCCTCCCCCGGCCTCCGACCGGGGGGACCCCGACTTCGGTTCGCCCTGCGGGCCCTCTGCGCGATTCACCGAACCCTCCTCATCCCAGCGGCGCGAGCGCGCCGCCGTCGAAGAACTTACCCGCGCTGTAGACCATCGGATGACGCTCGGAGACCGCGGCGTGCACCACGCGGCAGATGAACACGGTGTGGGTGCTCGCCTGGAGCCGCTCGCGGATCTCGACCTCCATCCGCGCGCTGCTCCGGGCGATCAGCGGGCTGCCGAACGGGCCGGGCTCCCAGTCGAGGTCCTTGAACTTGTCGTCGGCCTTGCTCGCGAACCTGCCGACGACGTCGAGCTGGTCCGTGGAGAGGATGTTGATCGCCAGATGGTCCGCCCGGAACAGACAGTCGTGGGTGGACGAGGTGTGCTGGACGCACACCATCACCGTGGCGGGGTCGAGCGAGATGCTCGAGAACGCGTTGACGGCCAGCCCTCTGGGGGTTTCCCCGTCCATCGCGGTCACGACCGTGACACCGGTGACGAACTGCCGGTTGACCTGCTTCATCACATCGAGGTCGGGCTTCGCGGCGAGCGCGGCCATGGAACTGCTCCTGTCCATCTCGGTCCTCAGTCCTGTCCCACCCGGATGACCCCCAGCGCCGCGAGCAGCGCCCTGGGATCCCACGTCACGTGCTCCTCGACGACCCGGTCGCCCTCGAAGCGGGCGAACGTGGCGCCGCTGACCTCGACCCGTCGCCGGGTGGCGGGGACACCGAGGAGCGAGTTCTCGTGGGTTCCGCTGCTGTGCCAGCGAATCGCGGCCCGGTCGCCCTCCATCACGATGTCGTCGATCGTGGTGACCAGGTCGGGGAAGGCCGCCCGGGTCGAGACGATCGCGGCCTTGAAGGAGTTCAGGTCCTGCGGCTGCGGGTCCTGGCTGTGGCGGAGGTACGCCGGGCTGAGCACCGCGTCGAGAGCGTCGACGTCCCCCTCGCCCCAGGCAGCGGCCCAGGCCTTCTCGATGAGTCCGCGACGGGCGTCAGAGTGCGGCACCGGACTTCTCCTTCCTGTCCGCGCTCAGTTCCTTCCAGAAGGACACCGCCAGTCCGGCGATGATCACGAGGAACGGCAAGGACGTCACGATGACGGTGTTCTGAAGGGCGTTCAGTCCGCCGGCGAGCATCAGGACGACGGCGGTGACACCGGTGAGGACGCCCCAGAGGATGAGCACCGAACGGCGTGGGGTGAGTGAACCGTCCGAGGTCATCATGGAGAGCACGTAGGTGTTGGCGTCCGCGCCGGAGACGAAGAACATCACGACCAGGATGATCGCGATCACCGAGGTGACCGAGGCGAGCGGGAAGTGGTCCAGGGTCGCGAAGAACGCGCTGTTGATGTCGGCCGCGGTCTGCTTGGCGATGTCGCCGCCCTCGTACATGTCGACGTGGATCGCCGTGCCGCCGAAGACCGTGAACCAGGTGAAGAACACCACGCTGGGCACGACCAGGACGCCCATGATGAAGCCGCGGATGGTGCGGCCCCGTGAGATGCGGGCCAGGAAGACGCCGACGAAGGCGCCCCAGGAGACCCACCAGGCCATCATGAAGTAGGTCCACCACTGCATCCATTCGAGCCCGCCGAAGGCGGTGCCCTGGAGGCTCATCCGGAAGAAGTCGGTGGCCCACTGGCCCACGGACTCGATGTACAGGTTCGCGATGAACACGGCCGGGCCGACGACCAGCATGAAGACGAAGAGCCCGATCGCCAGCAGGGTGCTGCCCTGGCTCAGGAACTTGATGCCCTTGCTGACGCCGGTCACCGCCGAGAGCGTGAAGATCGAGGTGACGGCGGCGATGATCAGCACCTGGCTGACGTTGTTGACCGGCATCCCCCACAGTCTGCCGAGCCCGTTGTTGACCTGGAGTGCTCCCAGGCCGAGGGAGGTCGTGGTGCCGAAGAGGGTCGCGAAGACGGCGAGTACGTCGATCGTCTTGCCGATCGGCCCGTTCACCCGGTCCCCGAGCAGCGGTACGAACAGCTGGCTCACCAGGGTGCGGCGGCCCTTGCGGTGGGTCGAGTAGGCGATGGCCAGACCGAAGACGGCGAAGATCGCCCAGGCCTGGAGGCCCCAGTCGAAGTAGGAGTACTGGAGGGCGCGGACGGCCGCCGCCGGGGTGTTGGGCTCGGCGAGACCGTGCGGCGGCGACGCCAGGTGGGAGATCGGTTCGGCGACCCCGTACGAGACGAGTCCGATGCCCATGACCGCGCTGAGGATCATGGCGAACCAGGTGAGGGTCGAGAACTCGGGGCGGTCCTCGTCCTTGCCCAGGCGGATGTCGCCGGCCGGGCTGAAGGCGAGGAACACCAGGAAGATCAGGATGGCGAGCGTGATCACCAGATAGGACCAGCCGAACGTGGAGGTCACCCAGTTCAGCGACGTGTCGGTGACCTTGTTCAGGTTGTCGGTGAAAAGCACCGCCCAGGCCACGAAGATCGCGGAGATACCGAGCGAGGTCCAGAAGACGGATCCGAGCCTGCCGCCGTCGTCCGAGGTGCCTTGCGCACCGCTGCCCGACTGTGGCGCGGGTGTCGTCTCCGCGCCGGTCCGAAGGTGACTGGACATGAAACTCCTTAAGAGTCCGCAGAGCCTGATGCCCCCGCTCTGGCATGCAAGAAGCAGTAAGGCATGTCACAGATGGAGCGTCAAGAGTTCGCCTGCGCGGAATCCGGTTAACTTTGCGTATCGCTGATATATGCAGTTCAGGACCGCATTTATGGCGTCGGCCAGCTCACCCCTTGACCACCGCAGATGACGATGCCTATCGTCCTGTGCCATGCAAGAGCGCATGGAACATCCTGACGAGGGCATCGGTCTGCGCAAGCTCGTGCTCTACCGCGATGTCGTTCTCACCGAGGCGGGCGAGACACCCGCACAGCCCGCGCGAAGAGCCAGCGTCGCCGCGGTCATCCGCAACCCGTGGGCGGGCACCGGCCCGGCGGCCGACCTGTCCCGGCAGCAGGAGCGCATCGCTCCCGTGCTCGCCAGGTTGCTGACCGACCGACTCAGCGCTTCGCTGGGCGGCGTGGGCGAGATCCAGGCGTTCGGCAAGGCCGCCATCGTCGGTACGGCGGGCGAGATCGAGCACGCCGGTGCCCTCATCCACACCCCGTACTTCGGCAATCTGGTGCGGGAGTACCTCCAGGGCGAGTCGATCATCTGCTTCGCCGACGCCCGTGCCGAGGCGGGCGAGACGCTGGTCGTGCCGCTCTGGCACAAGACACACGCCTCGACGCGCAGCCACTACCAGACCATCAGCGCCCGCGTCTGCGACGCCCCGCGCGCGGACGAGATCGTCGTCATCGCGGCCGCGTCGACGGGCCCGCGCCCGCACCCCCGGATCGGGGACCGCATGACCGACCCCGTCGTCACCACCGAGAGCCTGGAGGTTGTTCCCTCATGAACGTCCGCAAGATCGTGACCGTCGTCGAGGAGATCCGCACCGAAGGCGGCCGCGCGGTCGCCGGCCCCGCCCGGATCGCCGTCGTCGCGGCGGTGATCGAGAACCCCTGGGCCGGTCAGGGCTTCGTCGAGGACCTCAACCCCGGCATCGACGCCCACGCCTCCGACCTCGGAGCCCTGCTCGCCCCCGCGGTGCTCGACGCCCTGGAGGCCCCCGCCGAGGCGTACGGCAAGGCGGCGATCGTCGGCCTGGACGGCGAGATCGAGCACGGCTCGGGGCTGATCCACACGCTCAAGTTCGGCGACCACTTCCGCAAGGCCGCGAACGCCACCACCCTGCTGCCCGCCGTCGAGAAGCGCGGGCCGGCCGGTGTGGTCTTCGACATCCCGCTGAAGCACATCACCGACGCCACGATCCGCTCGCACCACCAGAGCTTCGAGGTCAGGATCGCCGACGCCCCCCACCCGCACGAGATCGTCATCGCACTGGCCGCGGCCTCCCAGGGGCGCCCCCAGCAGCGCCTGGCGCCGCTCTCGACCGAGCAGTAGGCATACATGAGCAAGCCCACCGTGGTGCTGCTGCACGGCGTAGGGCTCGACCACACCATGTGGGAGCCCACCGCCGCGCTCCTGGCCGACCGCTTCACCGTGCTCGCCCCCGACCTGCCGGGCCACGGCACCCGCCCACCGGTGCGCGACGGGGTGAACCTCGCGGAGCTGGCCGCCGGGGTGCTCGACGGGATCCCGGCCGGCTCGCACCTGGTCGGATTCTCGCTGGGCGCCCTGGTCGCGCAGTACGTGGCCCTGCACCACCCCCAGCGGGTGGCCACGCTGGTCTCGGTCAGTTCGGTGTGCGCGCGTACGGCCGGGGAGCGGGCCTCCGTGCTCGACCGGCTGCGCACCGCCGAGGCCGACTTCACGGCGAGCGCCACCGCGTCCCTGAAGCGCTGGTACGACGGCACCGACGTCCCCGCCGACCGGGTGGCCCGCACCGAGGCCACCCTGCTCGCCAACGACATCGGGTCGTTCCTGGCCTGCTACCGCGTGTTCGCCACGGCGGACGCCGACCTCGCGCCGGACCTGCCCGCCATCGCCGTACCCGCACTGGCGGTGACGGGTGAGAACGATCCCGGGTCCACCCCCGCGATGACCCACCGGCTCGCCTCGGCGCTCCCCGACTGCCGGGCGGAGATCATCCCCCAGGCGCGTCACATGCTGCCCGTCGAGCGCCCCGAGGCGTTCGTCGACCGCCTCACCACCTTCATCGGAGAGTGCGCACATGTCTGACCTCACCACGTTGCGGCACTTCATCGACGGGGCACGGGTCGAGCCCGCGTCGGGCGAGTACTTCGAGAGCACCAACCCGGCCACGCGCGAGGTCCTCTACCGGGCCGCGCGCGGGAACGCCACCGACGTCGACAAGGCCGTGGCCGCCGCGCGGAAGGCCTTCGAGGATCCGCGCTGGCGCGACCTCAGCCAGACGCGGCGCGGGCATCTGCTGCGGCGCCTGGGCGACCTGATCGCGGCGAACGCCGAGGACCTGGCCCGCATGGAGACGCAGGACAACGGCAAGCTGCTGCGGGAGATGCGCGGGCAGCTGGCGACACTGCCGGAGTATTACTACTACTACGCCGGACTGGCCGACAAGATCCACGGCGACTTCATCCCCACCTCCGACCGGCAGGTGCTCAACTACACGGCCCGCGAACCCCTGGGCGTGATCGGGGCGATCACCCCCTGGAACTCCCCGCTGACGCTGACCAGCAGCAAGCTGGCGCCCGCGCTCTGCGCCGGCAACACCGTCGTGATCAAGCCCTCGGAGCACACCTCGGCCACGGTGCTGAGGCTGGCCGAGCTGGCGCTGGAGGCGGGGTTCCCGCCGGGTGCGGTGAACGTCGTCACCGGGTTCGGCGCCGAGGCGGGACAGGCCCTGGTCGACCACCGCGACCTCGCGAAGATCTCCTTCACCGGCAGCACCGCCACCGGGGCCCGCATCGCCGCCGCCACGGCGAGCCGTTTCATCGGCGCCACGCTCGAACTCGGCGGCAAGTCGCCCAACATCGTCTTCGAGGACGCCGACGTCGCGAACGCCGCGATGGGGGTCGTCGCCGGGATCTTCGCCGCCGCCGGGCAGACCTGCATCGCCGGCAGCCGGGTGTTCGCCCATCGGTCCGTCTACGACGAGCTGCTCGAACGGGTCTCGGAACGCGCCCGGACCATCGTCATCGGCGACCCCCTGGACGAGAAGACCGAGCTGGGCCCGCTGGCCTTCGAGGACCAGCGCGACAAGGTCGCCGGGTACGTCGACCTGGGGCGCGGCGAGGGCGCCCGGGTGCTCACCGGCGGCCGGGCCACGGACGGCGGTCTCGGCGGGTACTTCTACGAGCCGACCGTCCTCGTGGACGTCGACAACAGCATGCGTGTCGTGCGCGAGGAGATCTTCGGGCCCGTGCTGGCGGTCATGCCGTTCGACACCGAGGAGGAGGTCGTACGACTGGCCAACGACACCGAGTACGGACTCGCGGCCGGCGTGTGGACGACCGACCTCGCGCGGGCGCACCGGATGGCGGGGCGCCTGGACGCCGGAACCATCTGGGTCAACACCTACCGGGCCATGTCCCCGATGTCACCGCGCCAGGGCTTCAAGAGCAGCGGGGTCGGCGTGGAGCACGGCACCGAGACGGTCCTGGAGTACACGCGGCTCAAGAGCGTGTGGATCAACACGAGCGAGGAGCCCGTGGCCGACCCGTTCACGATGCGGAGCTGACATGCCACAGGTCGCCATCACCCTCGCCGAGGGCCGCACCCCGGCGCAGATCCGGGAGTTGATCCACGAGGTCCACGAGGCGGTCCTGCGCACCGTGCGGACCCGGCCCGAGTACATCCGTGTCGTCGTCCACGAGGTCCCCCGGACGCACTGGGCCACCGGTGACATCACCCTCACCGAGATGGACGCCGTCACGGCGGCAGCAACCGTCAAGGAGCAGTCATGAGGTTTTCGTTGTTCGTGCACATGGAGCGCTGGGACGAGTCGGTCAGCCATCGCCGGCTCTTCGAGAACCTCTCCGAGCTGGCCCTGATGGCCGAGGCCGGCGGGTTCTCCACCGTGTGGATCGGCGAGCACCACTCGATGGAGTACACGATCTCCCCCAGCCCGATGCCGCTGCTGGCCCACCTGGCCGCGCAGACCTCGACCGTCCGGCTGGGCGCGGGGACGATCATCGCCCCGTTCTGGAATCCACTGCGGGTCGCCGGTGAGTGTGCGCTGCTGGACGTCATCAGCAACGGCCGGATGGAGGTGGGACTCGCCCGCGGCGCCTACCAGTTCGAGTTCGACCGGCTGGCGGACGGGCTGCCGGCCGCCGACGGCGGAAAGCACCTGCGGGAGCTCGTGCCGGCCGTCCGGGCGCTGTGGCAGGGCGACTACGCCCACGACGGCGAGATCTGGCGGTTCCCGACCTCCACCAGCGTCCCCAAGCCGGTGCAGCAGCCCACCCCGCCCATGTGGATCGCCGCCCGCGACCCCGCCTCCCACGACTTCGCGGTGGCGCAGGGCTGCAACGTCATGGTCACACCGCTGATGAAGGGTGACGAGGAAGTCGTCGACCTCAAGCGGAAGTTCGACACCGCCGTGGCGAACCACCCGGAGGTGCCGCGCCCCGACCTGATGGTCCTGCGCCACACCCACGTCCACTCCCCCGACGACCCCGAGGGCTGGCGCCCGGCCGCGGAGGCGATCAACCGGTTCTACCGCACCTTCGACGCCTGGTTCGGCAACAAGGCCACCCCGGTGAACGGGTTCCTGCCGCCCAGCCCGGAGTCGAAGTTCGAGGACCGGCCGGAGTTCCGACCGGAATCGCTGCACAGGACGGCGATGATCGGTACTCCGGCGGAGGTCATCGAGCGGCTGCGCGCCTATGAGGAACTCGGCGTCGACGAGTACAGCTTCTGGATCGACAACAGCCTGTCGCACGAGGAGAAGCGTGACTCGCTGGAGCTGTTCATCAAGGAAGTCGTGCCGGCCTTCCAGTGAGCCGGGGCGCTCCCCGGCTCACCCTCACGCCGGTTGCAGATAACGGGCCAGCAGGTCGTCCAGCGTCACCATGCCCGTGAGGCGGCCCGTCCCGTCCCGGACGACCGCCAGGGAGGCACGGTTGCGGCGCAGCAGCTCGATCGCGTCGGCGACCGTGGTCTCCTGCGTCACCTCCGGTACCGGTCGGGCCAGCGCGCGGGCACTGGTGGCGCGGGACCGGGCCCGGGCGACCAGGGCGTCGCGGGCATGGACGGAGCCGAGGACGGTGCCCGCGTCCTGGACCAGCAGGCGGGTGCGGTCGTGCTCGGCGGCCAGCCGCAGGATGTCGTCGATGCCCGCGTCGCCGTCGACCGAGGTGATCTCCGCGGCCGGGATCCGGAGGTCGCCGACAGGGGTCTCGGGTTCGACGAGCGAGCGGGTGAGCAGCTCCGAGTCGCTCTCGCTGATCAGGCCGAGGCGCTCGGACTCCTCGACGAGGTGGGTGAGTTGCTCCCGGTTGTGGACCGAGGCGAGCTCGTCGCGCGGGGTGACGCGGCACAGCCGTACGAGCGCGTTGCTCATCCGGTTGAGCACCGCGATCAGCGGCCGTACCGTCCTCACCACGGCCCGGAAGGGCGGGGCGAGGAGCATCGCGGAGCGTTCGGGGTGGGCGATGGCCCAGGACTTGGGGGCCATCTCGCCGAGCACCATGTGCAGGAACACCACGACGACCATGGCGAGGACGAACGCGATGCCGTAGCTGAGAGCGCTGGGCAGGCCCAGGTCGTGCAGGAGCGGGTCGAGTTCGTGGGAGATGGCCGGCTTGGAGACCGAGCCCAGGCCCAGGGTGCAGACGGTGATGCCGAGTTGGGCGCCGGCCAGCATCAGCGACAGCTCGCGCATGCCGGCCAGCGCCGCCTTGGCGCCGCGCTGTCCCTGTGCGACGGCCTTCTCCACGCGGTGCCGTTTGGCAGCGACCAGGGCGAACTCGGCGGCGACGAAGAATCCGCTGCCGATCAGCAGCAGCACGGTGACGAAGAGCGCCATCGGGAAGCTCATGACGGGTACTCCTCCACCTTCTGGATCCGGACCCGCTCCGGCACGTGCCGGTCGAGGGTGCGTACGTCGATCAGCGCGCGTCCTCCGTCGAGGAGTTCGACGGTGAGGCGGTCGCCGATGGCCGGGAAGCGGCCCAGGCGGTCCACGATCAGGCCGGCCACGGTGTCGTAGTCGTCCTCCTCGGGCAGTTCGACGCCCGTGGCGTCGGCGACCTCGTCTAGGCGGCGGCCCGCGTCGACCAGCCAGCCCGCACCGTCCTGGACGGCGACCTCGATGACCGTGTCGGTCTCGTCGGCGATGTCTCCCACCAGTTCCTCCGCGATGTCCTCGTAGGTGACGATCCCGGCGACGCCGCCGTGCTCGTCCAGGACGACCGCGAACTCGTCGTCCCGCTCGCGCATCTGCTCGACGGCGTCGGGCAGCGGGAGCGTGTCGGGCAGCAGCAGTGGGCGCCGGGCCAGCGTGCCCGCGGCGGTGGTGGCCAGGGCCGCGGCGGGCAGGCGCATCAGCTCGCGTACGCCGACGACGCCGGGGACGTCGTCGGGGTGGTCGCCGAGGACGGGGTAGGTGGAGTGACCGTACTCGGCGATCAGGTCGACGGCCTCGGCCGCGGTGGCGTCCTTGCGGACGAAGACGGCGTCCACGCGCGGGACCATCACCTCGTCGAGGGTGCGCTCGGAGAACTCCAGGGCGTGGTCGATGAGTTCGGCGGTCTCCTTGGGCAGTTCGCCCTGTTGGTGGGACTCGCCGATGAGGTGGCCGAGTTCCTCCAGGGTGGCGCCGTGGTGGAGTTCCTCGACGGGCTCGATGCCGGCCTTGCGCAGCAGCCGGTTGGCGGCTCCGTCGAAGATCCGCACGACCGGGCCGACGACCTTGAGGTAGGCCAGGGTGGAGGCGGCCAGGGACTTGGCCAGGCGCTCCGGGACGGCGATGGCGAGGTTCTTGGGGGCGAGCTCGCCCAGCACCATCTGGACCACGGTGGCCAGGACGAAGGCGAGGACGACGGAGATGCCTGCGACGGCGCCCTCGGGGATGCCGATGCCGGTCAGCGCGGGCTTGAGCAGCGCGGAGACGGAGGGTTCGGCGATGAAGCCGACGACCAGGCCGGTGACGGTGATGCCGAGCTGTGCGCCGGACAGCATGAACGACAGCCGCTCCAGCACTGTCAGGGCGCGGGCGGCCCGCCGGTCGCCCGCCTCGGCCTCACGGGCGAGGGCGAGCCGGTCCGCGGAGACGTAGGCGAACTCCTGGGCCACGAAATAGCCGGTGCCGGCGGTGAGGACGAAGACGGCCAGCAGGCCGAGCAGCGCGTTCACGGTGCTCATCGGCGGGTCGATCGAGAGGGGGCGTGCCCCGGGGAGTCCGTCATGGTGGCGGACAAGCCTTGCTCCTTCAGTCGGTGTGCGGTGCGTGAACGAGCGGGGCGGGAGTCGAGTTCCTTCCGGATCGGTGGAACTTATCGCCCCGGCCGCTAGTTTCTACGTTGCTGTAGATATTACGGGGTGCCCGGATCGCCGCCGGAGCGGGCCGGGCCCCGACCGACCTTTTGGAGTAGTCATGGCCCTGTGGGACCGGTTCAAGGAGTCCGCGTCGACGATGCAGACCCAGCTCGTGGCGAAGAAGAACGATCTCAAGAGCGGCGCCTTCCGCGACGCGAGCATGGCGATGTGCGCGCTGGTCGCCGCCGCGGACGGCACCGTCGATCCCTCGGAGCGCCAGCGGGTGGCCCAGCTGATCGCCACCAACGAGGTGTTGCAGAACTTCGACGCCATGGATCTCCAGCGCCGCTTCGACGCCAACATCGACAAGCTGACCGCCGACTTCGCCTTCGGCAAGGTGAGCGTCCTCCAGGAGATCGGCAAGGCGAAGAAGAAGCCCGCCGAGGCGCGTGCCGTGGTCCAGATCGGCATCGTCATCGGCGGCGCCGACGGCGACTTCGACAAGACCGAGCAGGCCGTCGTACGCGAGGCGTGTTTCGCACTCGACCTGCCGCCGCACGAGTTCGACCTCTGAGCGAGGAGAGCACGCGGCGGCGCCGTCACAGCGGTGTCGCCGCGCGCAGGATGACGATCATCGTCACCGCGGAGTTGGCGGACGACAGCGCGGAGACCGCCGTGCCCGCGGCGGCCGCCCAGGCCGCCATCCCGACCGCGGTGAACACCGACGGCCAGCTCCGGCCGGCGGGAGCGGGCGCCAGCAGGGCCGCCACCCGCCGGGGCACCGGTCCGGGCAGCGCGAAGCCCGCGAGTGTGGGCACAGGGGTGCCGCGGGAGACCAGCGCCGCCTTGCCGATCGCGCGTGCCACGGTGCGGCGGTCGCCGACGACCCGCGCCGCCTCCTCGTCCGCCCAGCGCTCCGTGGTGTACGCGACCGCCGTGCGCAGCGGACGCAGAAAAGGGTTGGCGCGCGCCGCGAGCTCGGCGACGAGCAGGAACCGGTGATGGCGGGCGGCCAGGTGCACGCGCTCATGGGCGAACAGGGCACGCCGCTCGGCGGGCCGGAGACTCGACAGCAGGGCCGCGCTCACCACGATGCGGTCACGGGCCCCGCCGGGCAGCGCGTACGCGTACGGCTCAGGGTCGGGCAGCACCGCGACCTCCGTGCCGGGCAGTCCGACCAGTGCCCGATGGGCGCGCCGCCGCACCTGGGCATGTCGCCACAGCGCCCGCCCGCACAGCACGGCGACGGCCAGCAGGGCCGGGATGGCCGCCTTGCCGGCCACCTCGTCGTAGGGGACGGCCTCGCGCACCTCGGGGTCCGACCAGCCGTCGGGCAGGGGGTTGCCCGGCAGCTGCGCCGTGCCGACCACCATCAGCAGCCCCAGACAGACGGTGCTGCACAGCGCCATCACCCCGGCCACGCCCGTCAGCAGGCGGGTGGCGACGCGCGGATGCAGATGCTGTTCCGCGAGCCGCGCGATCGGCCAGGCCGTCAAGGGCAGCACCAGCGGAAGGAAGACGAACACTCCCATGAGAAGTCAGACGTCCCCTTCGTCCTCGGGGTCCTCGCCCATGTCCCCCGCGCTCATGTCCCCTTCGCCCCTCGCCTGCCCCAGCAGGTCACGCAGCAGCTTCTCGTCGTCCGGATCGAGCGAGGTGACGAAGCTGGCGAGGACCGCCTCGCGGTCGCTCTCGCCGTCCAGGAGCTTGCGCATCTTGTGGGCGGCCAGACCCGCCTGGTCCGACACCGGTGTCCAGACGAAGGACCGGCCCGAGCGCTCCCGGGTCACCGCGGCCTTGGCCAGCAGCCGGGTCAGGATCGTGATCACCGTCGTATAGGCGAGGCCCGCGCCGAGCCGCTCCTGCACCCAGCCCGCCGTCGCCGGACCGTCGGCCTCGCGCAGGGCCGACAGGACCTGCGCCTCCAGCTCGCCCTGCCCCCGCCGGGGCCGTCGGTGATCCGTCACGTCCTGTCTCCCTTCCGCTGCCACGCACCTCACAGGCGGTCCATGGTAGGGACACCGGGCGGCTCCGTGCGGCCGGGCAAGGGTACGCTGCCCGCCTGGCCGGGATCGCCTCCGACTTCGGCGTCACCGTCTGATCCGGAGGGATCCCCATGTTCGGACTGAGCGAGCTCGCCATCCTCCTCATCGTCGTCGTCGCCGTCCTGGCGGCCAGGAAGCTCCCCGAACTGGCCCGCTCGGCGGGCAAGTCGGCGCGCATCCTGAAGGCGGAGAAGAACGCCGCGCAGGACGGTTCCGCCGAGGAACCCGCGACCCCTCAGGTGATTCAGGGCGAGATCGTCCCGCCTCGCCCCCAGGACGACGGCACGGCCCGGTCATGAGAACAGGGCGTCCAGGTCCGGCTTCTTGCCGCCGAACAGGCCGTCCTCCTCGCTGAGCGAGGCCAGCTTCTCCAGGGAGGCCATGTCGACGTCGGCCGGCCAGCTGGGGAGGATGAGGTTCTTCAGTACGTCGCCGCTGATCTTGGTGTAGCTCGTGAGGGTCTGGCGGGCCTCGTCCGGGTGGGCGGAGGCGTACTCGAGCGACTCGGTCGTGGCTTCGGCGAACTTCTTCACCAGGTCCGGGTTCTGCTGTGCGAACTGCGTCGAGGTGAAGTAGGTCGCCACGGTGAGCCGGGGGTCCGTCTCGGCGAACGGTGAGGCCACGACGCGGGCACCCTGCGCCTTGGCGACCGTCTGCGCGGGCTCGCCCATCCAGGCCGCGTCGACCCGGCCGTCGTCCACGGCGGCGGGCATCTGGTCGAAGGGGATCTCGACGAACTTGACCGCGGAGGGGTCGCCGCCGGCCTTGCGCACCGACTCGCGCACGGTGGTGTCGCCGATGTTCTGGAGCGTGTTCACGGCCACCGTCCGTCCGGCGAGGTCCTTGGCCGTCTTGACGGGGCTGTCCTTCTTCACCATCACGGCGGTGACGTCGCCGCCGACCTTGCCGTTGGAGGCCGCCCCGTTGACGACGGACTTGACCGGAACTCCCTTGACCTGGGCGACCATCAGCGAGGTCGTGTTGCTGAACCCGAACTTGAACTGACCGCTCACCACACCCGGAACGATCGCGGCGCCACCCTGGGCCGGAACCATCTCCAGCTTGATGCCGCGGCTGCTGAAGAAGCCCTTCTTCTGCCCCAGATAGAGCGGGGCGACGTCGACGATCGGAACGATGCCGACCTTGACCGTCGTGGTCCCGCCGCCTCCCGGGGACGACGACCCGCTCGTCCCCGAGTCCGAGGATCCGCATCCGGCCACACCGATGACGGTGATCAGCGCTGCGCCAAGCCCGAGTACGCGTCTGTGCATGGGCTCCTCCTGGGGGGAAGGGGTGGGGGAAGAGACCACGGCTGTCCTGGTGCGGCTCGACAGCCCGGCTTATTTTGTGCATTTTCGTGACGGCCGCAATCTACACGCCACACTTCGCACTGTCAGTACTCCGGACAAGGCTGCGTCCACGATGCGCGGTCACCGCCCGGACAGTACGGTGCTGGCATGGTCGGCGAGAAGGCGGAGAAGCTTCCGCGCAAGGTGTACGAGAAGGAACTGCTGCGCCTGCAGACGGAGTTGGTGAAACTGCAGGAGTGGGTGCGAGCCACGGGGGCCCGGCTGGTCGTCGTCTTCGAGGGACGCGACGCGGCGGGCAAGGGCGGCACCATCAAACGGGTGTCCGAACATCTCAACCCCCGCGTGGCGCGGATCGCCGCACTGCCCAAGCCGACCGAGCGCGAGCGCGGTCAGTGGTACTTCCAGCGCTACGTCGAGCAGCTGCCGGCCGCCGGGGAGATCGTGCTGTTCGACCGGTCCTGGTACAACCGGGCCGGGGTCGAGCACGTGATGGGCTTCTGCACGAAGGAGGAGTACCAGCTCTTCCTGCGCCAGTGCCCCGTCTTCGAGCGGATGCTGGTCGAGGACGGCATCCTGCTGCACAAGTACTGGTTCTCGGTGAGCGACACCGAGCAGCAGGAGCGCTTCCGGCGCCGGCTGGAGGATCCGCTGCGGCGCTGGAAGCTGTCCCCGATGGACCTGGAGTCGATCACCCGCTGGGAGGCGTACTCGCGGGCCAAGGACGAGATGATGGTGCACACCGACATCGCCGAGGCCCCGTGGTCCGTGGTGGAGAGCGACGACAAGCGCCGGGCCCGGCTGAACACGATCGCCCATCTGCTGAGCTCGGTGCCGTATCACGAGGTGCCGCCGCCGGTGCTGGAGCTCCCCGAGCGCCCGGCGTCGACCGGCTACCAGCGCACGCCGCGCGATCTTCAGACCTACGTCCCCGACCACGCGGCACGCCTGTGACCTACGCGGGTGGGGCTACGCCGTCGTCAGGGGCAGCGCGGTGAAGGTGTGCCGCTCCCACAGCCGGCGCGAGGCCTCCTCCGGGTAGGCGGCGACCGTGGGCTCGGCGTCGAGGAGCCGGACCAGACGGTGCTCGGGGTCGTAGGCGGGCCAGCCCGGGTCGCCCGTCGTGGCGAACGCGGTCCAGGAGGACCGGATGTGGGTGGAGAGGATCTCGGTCTCGGGCGTGGGAGTGGGTCCGATCAGCATGGTGCCGAGACCGTTGCCGTCGTACACGCCGAAGGTCAGGGGTACGTCCAGTCCGTGGCAGGCACCGAGCGCGCCGCCGTTCGCGGGGGCGGACCAGGTGAGGTCGTAGACGTGCGCCCGGCCGCCGCCGGCCACGTGGGCCTCGGCCAGACGCAGTGAGGGCATCCGGAACAGCCAGTCGGACTGCACGAGCTCGAACAGGTACTCCGTGGAGGCGTCGGGGAAGGCCGCCCGGTAGGCCCGCTCGGCGTCCGGTGTCGGACCGAACAGGCTCAGGGCCAGTGCGGCCAGCCCGTCGTCCACCCGGCCGAGCAGCCCGCCGAGCAGGAGGAAGAGGCGGTACTCGTCCCTGTTGTGTCCGGCGATCAGCTCCACGTCACGGGCGGCGCCGTTCGCCAGGGCCTCCCAGGGCGCGGTGGGCAGGACCTCGCCGTCGACGACGGGCGAGAAGGGGGTGGGGGTGAGGGCGACCGCGCCCCAGCGAGGCACGTGTTCCCGCATACGGCCGGTCAGTGCGGCCCCCGCCTCGGGCAGCTTGCGCGGGTCCACCCCGGCGAGGTCGGCCACGGTGGGCCGCAGACCGACCTCCGCGGCCAGGGCCTGGGCGATGTCGGCGGCGAGCGCGTCCGAGAAGTACGTGCCCGGCACGCTCTGTGCGATGGCCCGCCGGAACAGGCCCCGCGCCCGTGGCATCGCGAGCAGAGCGGCGATGGACCCGGCGCCGGCCGACTCTCCGAAGACGGTGACCTGGTCCGGGTCTCCGCCGAAGGCGGCGATGTTCTCGCGCACCCACTCCAGCGCCGCGACCTGGTCGAGCAGGCCCCGGTTCGCGGGAGCGCCCTCGATCCGCAGGAAGCCCTCGATGCCGACCCGGTAGTTGAGGGTGACCACGACGAGCCCGCCCTCGCGGGAGAGCCGGCCCCCGTCATAGGCGGGGTCGTCGGAGGAACCGAACTTGTAGGCGCCCCCGTAGATCCACACCATCACCGGACGGCGTGCCGCCGGGTCCGCGTCCGGGGTCCAGACGTTCACGGTCAGCCAGTCGTCACCGGCCGCGGGGTTCCCGGGAAACTCGGGGCCGATCGGCTCCTGCGGAGGAGGCGGACCGAACGCGAAGGCCTCCCGCACACCGTCCCAGCGCTCCACCGGGCGCGGAGCCGCGAAGCGGGCCTCGCCCACGGGCGGCCGCGCGTAGGGAACCCCGCGGAACACCGCCAGCTCCCCCTCCCTCCGGCCCCGCACGGTACCCGCCGCCGTCGCGGCCTCCGGATGCTCGCTTGCGCTCATCGACGACTCCTCAGGGGATCAACCAGTCCGTACGAGAGTGAAAACTAGTCCACCACGCGAACAGAGAACACCCCCCACCTCGTAAAGTCGCGGGGTCCGGCACTCAGCGCGCGCCCCGCTCGTGGACCACGCGTCCGTCGAACACCGTCAGATCCACCTGTACATCCGTGATGTCGTGCGGGTCCAGCTCCAGCAGCGGCCGGTCCAGGACGCACAGGTCGGCGACCTTGCCGACCTCGATCGACCCCTTCCACTTCTCGGCGAAGTCCTGGCGGGCCGGACTGATCGTGTACGCGCGCAGGGCGTCGGCGAGCGGTACGCACTGCTCGGGACCGCTGGCCCGGCCGCTGGCCTTGGACTCCCGGAGCATCATCGCGGCGACCCCCTGACGCCAGTCGGGTTCCGTGATCGGCGCGTCGGAACTGGCGCAGACCGTGACCCCGGCGTCGAGGGCGGAGCGTACGGGCCACTGGTAGGCGGAGCGCTCGGGGCCGACGACCTCGTCCATCAGGTCGGAGATGGTCCATTTGATACCGGGGTTCATGTTGACGCCGTAGCCGTGCGCGGCGAGCGCGGCGAGGCTCGCGGGGCCGACGAAGTCGCCGTGGATGACGTAGTGCCGCGCCTCCGGTCGGGGCGCCGCCTCGTTCGCGGCGACGAAGGCGTCGACGACCTCGTCGATGGCCCGGTCACCGGTCACGTGCACGCCGAGCTGGTACCCGGCCTCGTGCGCGACCCGGATCATCTCGCGCAGCTCGCCGGCCCGGAGGGCCGGGGTGTCACCGTGCACGCACAGGGCGCCGTGGCCGCCGTCCGCGTAGGGCTCGTTCATCCAGGCCGTACGGTTCGGCGGGACTCCGTCGGCGAAGATCTTGACCCCGATGGCGCGCAGCAGCCGTTCGTCCGCGGACGCGGGGCGTCGCAGCTCGGCCAGCCCCTTGCGTACGTCGTCGGCGGAGCCGCCCATGGGGGCGGGGAGCAGGAGGACACTGACCCGGGCGTCCAGGGCGTTCTCGTCGGCGAGTTGGGCGTACGCCGTCCAGTTGTCGGTACTCAGTCCGCCGAACAGCGAGGTGGTGCCGCCGGGGCCGAGACCGGGCTCGGTGTAGCTGGTGATGCCGCGGGTGTGGAGTTCACGGATCACCGTCCCGATCGCCTCGCGGCGCTGGGCCACGGTCGGGCTGGGCAGCGCGGCCTGGACGAGCCGCTGGGCCGTCTCGCGCAGGATGCCGGTGGGCCAACCGTCGGGGTCGCGGTCGATGACACCGCCCGCCGGTTCCCCGCTGTGCGCGTCGATGCCGCAGCGGCGCAGCGCCTCGCTGTTGGCCCACACCATGTGCGAGGAGAAGTCCGTCAGACAGACCGGGTGGTCCGGCGCGACCGCGTCCAGGTCCCGGCGGTGCGGAAAGCGGCGCGGATCCGCGAGGCACTCCGCGAGATAACCCGGGTCCCAGCCGAGCCCGACGATCCACTCACCGGGCCGGGCCTCCCCCACCGCCTGCCCGATCACGGCGACGACGTCGGCGATCGACGCGACCGTCGGATGACCGACGTCGAGGGCGAACGGCGGCTTCGTCAGTCCGTACGCCGCCCCGTGCAGATGGGAGTCGTTGATACCGGGCAGGACACTGCGGCCGCCGAGTTCGACGATCCGGGTGCCGGGGCCGGCCAGGGCGCGCATCTCGGCGTCGCTGCCGACGGCCACGATGTCCCGCCCGCGCACGGCCACGCCTTCGGTGACGCCGAAGTCCGCGTCGACGGTGATGACTTGGCCACCGGTCAGGATCAGGGTCGGGTCGCTGTCGCTCACGCGATTCCTCTCGGGGTTCGGGAGTTGTGGGGTGTCACCGCGTCGCCCGCGGTCCGAAGCAGGCGAGGGCGGCGCCCGCCACCAGGGCGGTGCCCTGAGCCATCTGCTGCCAGAAGGCGGGCACGTTCAACAGGGTCAGCCCGTTCTGGAGGCTACCGAGGAAGAGCACGCCGAGGAGTACGCCGAAAACTGAGCCCGATCCGCCGGTGAGGGCGACTCCGCCGAGCAGTACGGCGGTGAGCACGGTCAGCTCGAATCCGGCGCCGGAGGTACCGGCGACCGCGCTGTCCAGGACCGACGCCTTGATGGCGCCGGCCAGGGCCGCGGCGACCCCGGTGACGACGAACAACGCGAACGGCATCCGGCGGACATTGATCCCGGAGAGGTAGGCGGCCTCCCGGTTGACCCCGATGGCGAACACATGCCGCCCGCCCGGGGTGAGCGCCAGGAACGCCGCGCCCGCCACCAGCACGAGCGCGGCGAGGACGACCGGCGCGTCGATCCCGGCGATCCGTGATCCGCCGAGCCAGGCGAACCCGGACCCGAAGCTGCTCAGCGGCAGCGGGAAGAGCTGCTGGGCCAGTCCGCGTACCGCGGTCAGCATGCCCAGCGTCACGATGAACGCCGACAGACCCAGGTAGCAGCACAGGATGCCGTTCACCGCACCCACCGCCGCGCCCACCGCCAGCGCGCCGAGCACGGCGACGACCGGTGACTGGTGCTGCTGACCGGCGAGCCAGCCCCCCACCAGCCCGCCCAGGGCGAGGGTGGAACCGACGGACAGGTCGAGGTAGCCGCTGATGACGAGCAGCGCGAGCGGCACGGCCACGATGGCGAGGGTGGCGGCGTCAGTGGCGATCCCGCGCAGGTTGCCGGCGTCCAGGAAGCTGCCGGTGGTCAGCTGGAAGACCAGCACCATGAGCGTCAGGACGACGAGGAGCGGCTGCCGCCGTAGGGCGTTCAGGCCGCCGCCCGCGAGGGTGCGGGGCAGGGGCAGGGCGGTGGTCATGCTGCTCCTTGCGAGGTGAGGTCGTGGACGGCCGCGAGCAGTGCGGCCTCGGTGAGCCGCGGGCCGGAGAGTTCGCCGACGATCCGGCCGGCGGAGACGATCAGGCAGCGGTGGGCGAGGGCGACGACTTCCTCGGGGTCGCTGGAGGCGAACAGGACGGCGGTGCCCTGCTGTTCGGCGAGGCCCGAGACCACCTGATAGATCTCGTGGCGCGCGCCGACATCGACGCCCTGGGTGGGTTCGTCGAGGAGCAGGACGTCGACGTCGCGTGCCTCGTGGATCCAGCGGCCCAGGACGAGTTTCTGCTGGTTGCCGCCGGAGAAGGCGGTGGCGGGGAGGTGTGGTCGCGCGGGACGCAGCCCTACGGCGTCGGCCAGGGCGGCGAACACCCGCTGTTCCGTACGTCGGGATCGCACTCCGTGCCGGGCGAGTGTGCGGATCGACGGGAGCAGGGTGTTGTCCTGGGCGCTCAGTGACGGGAACAGGCCCTGTCCGCGACGGTCCGCGGGTACCAGGGCGATGCCTGCGGCGAGGGCGTCGGCGGGACGGGCGGCGGTGACGGGCCGCTCGCCCACCTGAGCCGTTCCGGCCGAGGCGGGGCGTCTGCCGTAGAGGGTCTCCAGGATGCGGGTGCGGCCGGAGCCGATCAGGCCGTAGAGGCCTACGATCTCGCCTTCGGCGACGGTGAGGTCGATGGGGCCGAAGCCGGGGCCTGACAGAGCGTTCAGCTTGAGAGCGGTTCGCCCAAGGGGTGGGGACTGTGTGTTCGCGGGCGACTTCACGGTTGTATGCGGCTGGTCGCGCCGTTCCCCGCGCCCCTTGGGTTGGTGGGTGATCGCGGTGATCAGATCGTGCCGTGACTGTCCCGGGCCCGACGACTGGTGGGTTACCCGGCCGTCTCTCAGAACCGTGACCGCGTCCGCCAGTCGTTCTACCTCGCCCAGCAGATGGGTCACGTACACGATCGCCAATCCCTGGGCCCGCAGGTCCTCCACCCGCTCGGCCAGCGCGTCGCTCTCGGCGCCGGAGAGGGCCGCCGTCGGCTCGTCCAGGACCAGTATCGAGGCGCTGCGGCTCAGGGCCTTGGCTATCTCCACCAACTGACGCTGACCCATGGGGAGTTCACTGAGGCGGTCGCGTGGGGAGCAGGTCGCCGCGACGCGTTCCAGGAGGCCGGCCGCCACCTCGTCCTGGGCGCGGCGGTGGACGGTTGCGTAGCGGGTCCATTCCTGGCCGAGGAAGATGTTCTCGGCCACGGTGAGGGAGTCGACGACGCTGAGGGTCTGGTAGATGATCGCGACGCCGGCGGCGATGGACTCGCGTGGGGACAGTCGGGGGTACGGGGTTCCGGCCACCTCGATCGTGCCGGCGTCCGGCGAGAAGGCGCCGCCGAGGCATTTGATGAGGGTGGACTTGCCGGCGCCGTTGTGGCCGAGGAGGGCGTGGACCTGTCCGGCCGGGACGGTGAGGTCCACGTCGTCGAGGGCTCTGACGCCGCCGAAGGACTTGGTGAGGCCGCGGATGCGGAGGGTCGGTTCGGTCATGGCGGGGCCTAGGAGTTCTGGGCGAGCAGCGCGTCGATCTTCGCGGTGTCGGCGCGCTGGACGAGTGCGATCGGCACCTGGGCGCCGGGGTTCGCCTTGCCGGCGGCGACCGCGAGGGGCACGTCCACGATGGCGTCGGCGATGTCCCGCGGGGCGAGGGCTGCCGAGGCACGGTAGAAGGTGCCCTGCTTGATGGCGAGGAGGGAGGGGGCGGAGCCGTCCTGGCCGCCGACGAAGGTCTTGGCGTCGGCCGCCTTGCGACCTGTCTGCTGGAGCGCCTTGAAGCCGCCGTAGGCCGCGGCGTCCGTCACGCCCAGGACGATGTTGAGGTCGGGGTGCTTGGCGAGGACGGCTCGGGTCTTCGACAGCCCGGTGTCGGGGTCGATGGCCTGCTCCTGCGCGACCACGTCGACGCCGGGCGCGGCCTTGGTGAACGCGTCGATCATGCCTTTGGTGCGTTCGC
The DNA here is from genome assembly GCF_013044505.1 of Streptomyces sp. S3(2020). GTDB lineage: Bacteria > Actinomycetota > Actinomycetes > Streptomycetales > Streptomycetaceae > Streptomyces. The sequence continues at coordinate 91,708 of NZ_JABERD010000012.1, forward strand.
GGCCCAGTTGGATGGTGCTGTCCGTCAGGAACGCGATCTTGCCCTTGCCGCCGAGGTGTTCGTCGGCCCACCGGGCGGCCGCCTGTCCGAGCAGTGTGCCGCCTTCGAGGAAGCTGAACTGGATGTCCGCGCTCTGGTGTTCCAGGGTTCCGCCGTACGTGACCCAGATCAGCCCTTCGTCCAGCGCGGACTTCGCGATCGACTCGGTGGCCTCGAAGACCATCGGGAAGGACACGATGGCCGGGACCTTCCGGGCCACCCATGCCTTGAGGTTGGTGGCCTGGGTGTCGGCGCTGCCCGCGTCGCTGGTCGTGCGCAGGGAGACGTCGTGCTTCTTCGCCGCGGCGGTGGAGAGCTTCACCAGGGTCGAGTAGAGCGGGAGTTGGGTGAAGGGGTAGTCGAGGCCGATCGTCGTGAGCTTCCTCGCCCCGGCCGAGGCCCCGGCGGCCTGGGCGCCGCTCGCCGAGCCGTCGTCGGGTGCCGAGCAGCCCGCGGCGCCCAGCAGGGCGGCGGCCGTGACGCCTCCGGACAGGGCGAGGAACTGGCGGCGGGAGGCCGGGGCGGGTGTCGGGAATCTGGTCATGGCGGGGCTCCGAGGGATGTGGCCCGGGATGACTGGCAATCGGGCGTCCGGCTGTGCCGAACAGGAAAGACCGGGGCGCCCCGCCCCGCCATCCGTACAAATACCGACTGCGGACGGGCGGCCCGTCCGAGCGTCACGAAACGGCGAAGCCCTTGTCCGGTGCCCCGCGGCCGCCTATCGTTAGGGGCCAAACGACATGCTCGGTCGTGGGTTCCCGGAGGCCCGCATGGTCACCCACCAACAGCTCGCCGCCGCCACCCGCATCGGCATGCTCACCCGTGAACGCGACACCGCCTCGGCCTGCGCCCAGGCCCTGCGCGAACTGGCCGAGGCCCTCCCCCTCGACGCGGCGACCCTGCTGACGATCGATCCCCTCACGGGGACCCATGTCCAGGTCGCGGGCATCGGCTACACCGCGGTGGCCTCGGAGGCACTGGCCGCCGAGTTCGTGGCCACGCAGTGGTACGCCAATGTCGTACGGCAGTCCCTCCCGCCGTCCATCACCGAGGACGCCGAGGACACGGCCGACGGCGGGCAGCGCTTCCGCAACGGCTGGTTCTACGCCGAGCGGGTCCGCCCGGCCGGGTTCCGCGACGCGCTGTCCGGGGCGCTGCGGCACCACGGGCGCCTCGTCGGTCTGATCACCCTGTCCGTCGAGGGGCCGGACCGCTACGACTCCGAGGCCCGCCACCTGCTCGCCTCGGTCCTGCCGGCCCTGGGCACCCTCGCGGACCCGACGGCCCGCGTCGGCGAACTGTACGACCTGCCCGCCGAGGCGGACGCCAGCCTCGTCACCGCCGAGGGCGCCGTCGGCCTCCCGGGCCGGGGGCACGCCCAGGTGCTGGAGGACGCCGAGTTCGCCTCCCTGGTCGGCGCGTTCCTGGGTTCGGACGGCCTGCGGCTGCGTTTCCTGTGGCCGGTGGGGCGCAGGTGGTACCGGGTGGTGCTGCACCGATGCACGACGGGGTCGCCTCGCACACGGCGGGCGGTGCTGGTCTCCGAGACGCCCACGGAACTGCCGTACGGTCTGAGCCCGCGCGAACTGGAGGTGCTCACCCGGGCCGCGAGGGGACAGACGAACCAGGCCATCGCCCAGGCGCTGTTCCTGTCGCCGCGGACCGTGCACAGCCATGTCGAGCACCTCCTGCGCAAGACCGGCTGCGCCTCGCGCGCCGAGGCGACGGCGCTGTGCGTACGGGACGGAGTGCTGCGGCCCACGCCGGACGACGTGGAGCACTTCGTCGAGGCCGACGCCTTCACGGGCCGCAGCGCGAGATCGCGGCGCTGACCGACGCGACGCGACGGGCCAGGTCGGCGGCGGGGACGTCGATGAGCTCGTAGCCGAAGGCCCGGTAGCTCTCCTCGTGGACCTTCTCGAACTCCAGCGAGTCCTCGAAGCTGATCCGGCGGGCGCTGGTGGGTTCGCAGAAGCCCAGGTTGCGGACGAAGAACACCTCGGGCTCGTAGACCGCCTCGGTCGTGATCCGTTCGATCTCCGCGGTCAGCGACGGCGGCACCGGCTGCCCCAGGTACCGGGCGAGGGCGTGGGTGCACACCGGTGAACGGTCGTACACCTGGGGGGAGTCGGTGGCCGCGGCCGCCAACTGCCGTCGCCGTTGCAGCTCCACGATCTCCTCGACGAAGGACGCCCGAGTCCACGGCTCGTCCTCCCCGCGGGCCTGGGCCTCGGCGATGAGCGCGGTCGCCGCCTCCTCGACGACCACGTGACCGAGGTCGGCCAGGCCGCGCAGGATCGACGTCTTGCCCGCGCCCGGCGTGCCGGTGAGAACGTAACGGCGCATGATTCGAAAGCCTCTCGTGCATGGTGGAAGTGGTGGGGGCGGTGACGGAGGCGGTTCCTCGACGGCACAGCTGCCGGAGACACCCGTCATACCCACGGCACGCGGCAGGCCCAGTCCGCCCGCGTCACTCGTGCCGGTGGCCGCAGTGTAGGTGACTGCGCGCAGGACCGGAGACCGTCCCGTCCGGGTGACGTACTTCTTCCGCTCCTCCCCGCGATGAGTTCCGGCCGGGGCACGAGTCTGTGCTCGTGAGCGTCGTGGGACGTCGTACGGCGCTGCCCCGGACGAGACACCACGGAGGACACCATGACCGACACGACCGCCCGCATGAGCGGCGACCTCCCCGGCAGGCCGCCGGTCGTCGACCTCAGGACCTGGGAGGCGGCGCGTGCGGAGTTGCTGGTCCGCGAGAAGGCGCACACCCGTGAGGGGGACGCCATCGCCGCGGCCCGGCGGCGGCTGCCGATGGTCGAGTTCGACGGGGCCGTCGAGGTCGTCGGCGCCGACGGGCCGGTCCCGTTCCTCGACCTGTTCCAGGGGCGCGACGAGCTCGTGGTCTACAAGCACATGTGGTACGACGGCGCCCCGCACCAAGGGCAGTGCGAGGGATGCACCACCACGGCCTGGCATCTCCAGGACGCCGCGTACCTCCACGCCCGCGGCGTCTCGTTCGCGGTCCTGACGACGGGACCGTGGGACGAGGTGGCCGCCTACGTCGCGTTCATGGGGTACACCCAGCCCTGGTACTCGGTGCGGGACGTCGACGGACCGGCCGGCGGGGACATGGGGTTCCTCACCGGTTTCCTGCGCGACGGCGACCGCGTGTTCCTCACCTACTCCACGACGGGCCGCGGCAACGAACGGGTCAACGCGGCCATGGGTCTGCTCGACATGACGCCGTACGGCCGCGGCGAGGCGTGGGAGGACAACCCGGAGGGCTGGCCCGAGGGGCGCGACGCGTGCTGGTCCTGGCGCTCGGACGCGGACGGCAACCCCACGTGGGGCCCGACCGGCCGCCCGGTGCCGCAGTGGACCCGCCCCGGCGCGACGCCTGTGGAGACCCTCGGCCGGCACGGGCACCACCACTGAAGGACGCACGTCACGACACGCGTCGACCGGCGGGGCAGCGCCCCCGCCGGTCGCTCGCTCAGGTGCACCGGTCAGGCGGTCGTGCAGGTGCTCCCGCTCAGGGTGAACGCGGTCGGGGCCGTGTTGGTCGTGCCCTTGGTGCCGATGAAGCCGACGGTGACGGAGCCGGCGGCGGGGATGGTCGAGGTGTAGGACGCCGGGGTGACGCTCACCGCGGCGCCGTTCTGGGTGGGTGTGCCGCCCCACATGTTGGAGACGGTCTGACCGTTGGCGAAGGAGAAGCCGAGGGTCCAGCCGTTGATGGCGGCCGTCCCGGTGTTGCGGATGGTGATCTCGCCCTGGAATCCGCCGGGCCATTCCCCGACGACGCGGTAGCCGACGGAGCAGTTGCCGGCGGGGGTGTCGTCGGTCGTCACGTTCACCGTGGCCGACCGGGACGAGCGGTTGCCTGCCGCGTCACGGGCGTAGACGGCGAAGGTGTACGCCGTCTCGGCGGTGAGGCCGGAGACCGTGACCGAGTTGGTGGTGGAGGCGGCGACCTTCGTCTCGGTGCCGCCGCTCACCCGCACCACGTCGTATCCGGCGACGCCCACGTTGTCGGTCGAGGCGGTCCACGTCAGGGTCGCCGAGGTGGCGGTCACCGCGGAGGCGCTGGGGGTGCCGGGGGTCGTGGGCGCCTGGGTGTCGCCCGGGGTGCCGCCGCCGTAGACGGTGGCTTCCTTCGACGTCTGGGCGATGCCGTTGACGCCGTTGAAGATGCGCTGGCCCCAGGCGCTCAGCTGAGCGGGGTCGAAGCCGATCGACAGGTCGAGGATCGGGTCGGTGTTGCCGCTCCAGGACCAGGCGAGATAGCCGAGGTCGAGCTGCTCGGCGGTGGCCAGCATGGTGTCCTCGTCGGGGTCGCCCCACTGGTCGGCGGGGCCGCCGAACTCGCCGATGACGAGCGGGAGTTTGGCGGTGACGAAGGCGTTGAGGTAGTCGGTGATCTCCGCCGCCGTGTCGAAGACGCTGTACATGTGGATCGAGAAGACCAGGTTGCCGGTGGTGTCGGCGGCGTACACGGACTGGGCGTTGGCGCGCATGACGCCCTGCCAGTCCTGGCCCCAGTTGGGCGCGTCCACCATGATCGTGTGCTCGAATCCGGCGCCGCGCAGCTTCTTGATCGCGGCGATGGTGGGGTCGGTCCAGCCGGCCGGGTTGGTGTTGCCCCAGGGCTCGTTGCCGATGTTGATGATGATGTAGTTCTCTTGGCCGGCGAGCACGCTCTTGAGGCCGATCCAGTAGTCGGCCGCCTTGTCGAGGGTACCGGCCGCGGCTTCCTCGCCGTATCCGGTGGTGTCGTGCACCTCCAGGACGCAGATGAGCTTGTTGGCCTTGCACTGGCTGACAACGTTGGCGACGTCCGCGGCGCTGTTCGCGGTCCAGCGGTGACCGTCGGCGAGGACGACACGGACGGTGTTGGCGCCGAGCGCCTTCACGTCGGCCAGCGACTGCGTCTCGTTGGGGTACCAGGTGTGGGCGTGGTTGACGCCCCGCATCACGAAGTCGTTGCCGTTGCCTTCGAGCAGTCTGCCGTTGCTGATGTGCAGGCCGGTGGCCTGGATGCCCGGCGGTTCGGCCTGGGCCAGGGCCGCGGCCGGGCACAGGGCGCCCAGGACGACGAGGCCGAGGAGGACGGTCACCAGACGCGCGAGGAGGCTCTTTCTCGCTCTGCTTGTTGTTGTGCTTCTTGTTCTTCTCACTGCGACTCCAGGGAGTGAGCGCCAAGAAACTCAGGCTGGGGAAGAGGGGGTGGGAGCGCTCCCATAAAAGCCATCATGCCAAGTACACGTCAATAGAAAGCGCGTACACGGCTGCAATTCACCCCGACTGTCGACACTATCGGGAATGACGAACGCCCTCACCCTTGACCGCGCCATAGTGTCGACACTAGGAATGGAGGGCGAGCCGTACCGCGGTCTCGTACGACTGCCTCGACAAGGGGGTCCACGTGACCGGCAGGCTCTCCGGAAAAGTCGCTCTCGTCACCGGCGCGGGCGCCGGCATCGGACAAGGGTGCGCTCTGCTCTTCGCCGAGCAGGGCGCGACCGTCGTCGGCTGCGACATCGACGCGGACGCGGCGGAGGGAACGCGCAAGCTCGCGGCCGATCGCGGGCTGAGTGTCGACATGCTCGCCCCGCTCGACATGACCCGGCCCGCGGACGCCCGCCGCTTCGCCGACGAGTCGGCCGCACGGCACGGGCGCGTGGACGTCCTGGTCACCGCGGGCGCGATCGCCCCGCACATGGCCACGGCCGCCGACATGGACTTCGACGGACAGTGGACGCCCACGCTCCAGGGCGAGGTCGACGTGGTCTTCCTGCCCGTGCAGGCCGCCTGGCCGCACCTGGAGGCGTCCGGGGGCGGCTCGATCGTCAACTTCGCCTCGGTGAACGCGTTCCGCGGCAGCGGGACCTTCGGCATGGTGGCGCACTGTGCGGGCAAGTCGGCCGTGCTCGGGCTGACCCGCCAACTCGCCGTGGAGGGCGGGCCGTCGGGTATCCGCGCCAACACCATCTCGCCCGGGATGGTCCGCACCCCCGCCACCGAGTCGGCCGGGGCCCACGAGGGTGCCGCCCGGGAGGCGCTGCTGGCCCGCATTCCGCTGGGGCGGACCGGCACCCCCGAGGACATCGCGTGGTGCGCGGTGTATCTGGCGTCGGACGAGTCGGCGTGGGTGACCGGCGGCAACTTCCCCGTGGACGGCGGAGTCCTCGCCAAGTGACCACCGCCCGGGGGCCGTTCGTCAGGAGGCGGCCGCGCCCCGCTTCCGCACCGGCTTGCGGTTGCGGGCCGCGTCCTGCTCCAGCTGCTCCTCCACCGCGCGCAGCGCCCGGACGGTCGCCCCCGCGATCAGCGCCGACGCCAGCTCCCCGTCCCGCTCCTCGCAGGCCTGCAACAGGCGTTCCTGGTCGTCGATGCTGTAGGCGAGGCGCCCGGCGCGGGTCAGGCTGAGGTGGCGCAGCATCAGGGTGCGCAGCGCGAGCGAGTCGAGGATCTGCTTCAGGGTGGCGTTGCCGACGACCTCGGTCATGCGCTCCTGGAGCTGGACGTGGGCCCAGAAGTAGCCGTCCACGTCCCCGGAGTCGGCGACCTTGCGCATCCGTTCCACCCGGCCCCGCAGTTCGGCCAGTTCGGCGTCGGTGGCGCGCTCGACCAGCAGGCTCGCGAGCATCGCCAGGAGCTGCCGCCTGACCTGGTAGATGTCCCGGATGTCCTGGAGGGAGGGGGCCGCGACCCGCGGCCTGCGGCGGGCCTTCATCTCGACCAGGCCCTCCTGTTCGAGGAGCATCAGCGCCTCGCGGACGGGCGTGCGGCTGGTGTCGAACCGGCGGGACAGCTCGACGCTGTTGAGGTCCTGTCCCGGTTCGAGACGCCCCTCGATGATGCCCGCGCCGACCCATTCGGCGATCTGCGCGACCAACGGCTCACGCCGGTCCCGTAGCCGCAGCAGGCGTTCCAGTACCAGGTGCGTGTCCTGATCGTCGGTCATGCGGCGACTCTCCCTGCCTGCGACGGCTCACAGCCGGTTCAACGGTGTCGACACTATCTCATCCCCCTGTAAGCCCTTTCGGCCATCCCCGTTCACCTGTCGACAGACAAACGATCAATGGAGGACCCATGAATCCGGACCGCACAGCCGCGTCCGTCAGCAGACGCACCGTGGTCTCGGGCGCCCTCGCCGCGCTCGCCGTGACGGGCGCCGCGCAGGGCACGGCCCAGGCCACCACGTCACCTACGCGGGAGCCGTGGGAGCCGGTCGCGGTACCCGAGCAGGTGCCGGTGACCGAGTACCAGGTGCCCGTCTCCGGGGGCGGCAGTCTGTGGTGCTGGGACACCGGCGGCGACGGCGAGCCGGTGGTGCTGCTGCACCCGGGGTCGGGCAGCGGCGAGAGCTGGCCGTACCAGCAGCCGGTGCTGGCCGGGGCGGGCTTCCGCGTCATCGGCTACTCACGGCGGGGCGCGTACGGATCGGTGGCCGGCACCCGCGCGGACGCCGACACCGCCTCCGGGGACCTCGACGCCCTCGCCGACCACCTGGGGCTGGGCCGCTTCCACGTGGACGGCTCGGCGGCGGGCGGCCCGCTGGCGATCGACTACGCGCTCGCCCACGGCGACCGCCTCCTCAGCCTCACCGTCTCCGGCAGCATCATGGGCATCCAGGACGCCGAGTACCTGGCTCTGACGTCCGCGCTGCAGCCGGACCCGTTCGGGGACATGCCGGTCGAGTTCAAGGAGCTCGGCCCCTCGTACCGGGGCGGTGACCCGGACGGGGTCGCGGCCTGGCTGGAGATCCACGAGCGGGCCAGGACCGCCGACGCCTTCCCGCAGTCGCTGGCGAACACGATCACCTGGGCGGCGCTGGAGACGATCGACCTGCCCGTCCAGCTCATCACCGGCGACGCGGACCTGTACAGCCCGCCCTCGGTCATGCGGCTCAACGCCCGGCACCTCGCCGACGTGGAGACCCATGTGGTCGCCGAGGCCGGGCACAACCCGCACTGGGAGCAGCCGGACGCGTGGAACAGGCTGCTGATCCGCTTCATGCGACGACACGGCCGTAGGTCCTAGACGTCCAGGGCGACCAGGAAGCGGGACACCATGTTGTACGCCGCCACGGTCGCCGTCAGCTCGACGAGTTCCGCGTCGGTGAAGTCGGCGCGCAGGGCGTCGAAGAGCTCGTCCGGTACCTGGATGTCACGGGTCATCGCGTCGGTGTAGGCGATGACCCGTCGGCGCCGCCCGTCCAACTCGGGCTTCTCGCGGCGCAGTTCGGTGAGTTCGGCGTCGGCGAGGCCCGCTCTGCGTGCTTCGCCCTCGTGGGCCGTCCACTCGTAGTCGGCCCGGTTCAGGACCGCGATGCGCAGGACCACCAGCTCCCTGATGTCGGGAGGTAGTTCCATACGGCTGCGGACGGCGCCGAGGAGGCTGTTCCAGCCGTCGGCGAGTTGGGGGCTGTGCAGCAGCATGCGGTCCAGGGGGCGCAGGGTGCCGCCCCGGCGGTCGCGGACGCGCTGGGCGATCTCGCCGCTGCCGTCGGTGTCGGGGAGTCTTGCCACGTGCGGTCCTTTCAGAGCGGGCGGGGACAGCGGGCCAGCAGTCGCAGGGCGTCGAGCCGCTCCACGGTTCCCGCCGCCACCGTTTCCCCGAAGACCATGGCCTCGGTTCCGGTGAAGGCGGGCCAGGCCGGGAGGGCTCCCCCGTTGGGATCGCCGGTCGCGACGAAGCGGGTCCAGGCCTCGGCCATGGTGCGGGCCAGGGCACGGTCGGTGTCCGTCCAGGGCCAGGGGCGGCAGTCCAGGGTGTCCAGCGTGTACGGGAGTTCGGCGGTGTGATGGACACCGTAGGAGCGCAGGCCGTCGCGTGGCGGTGTCAGGGGCAGGTCGGCGGGGAGCGGTGGGGTGCGTTCGAAGCGGTAGAGCCAGGTGGGGGCCTTGATGTGGTGGGCCGTGGCCCAGTGCCACACGGGGTGGGTGAAGCGGCTCTCCCCGGTGAACCGGCGGGCGGTGAGCCGGGCCTCGTCGGCGTCGCGTACGGGGTAGACCTCGTCGGTGCCGGGTTCGACGGGCAGTTGGCGCAGGGCGGCCGGCGACGCGTACACGGATCCCTCGTCGCGGTTGCTGCCGAGCAGGAGGGGTACGGCGTGCTGGCGGGCGGAGGCGAAGACGTCGTCGCTGGGCTCGGTGAGGAGGTGTCCGTCGACGACCGGTCCGAAGTGGCCCTTGAGGACGAGTTCGACTCCGTCGAGGCGGCGCAGTGCGGCGATGTCCCGGTCGCCGAAGTCCTCGGCCCAGCGCAGCCCCCGCTTCTGCGCGGCGGCTTGCGCGGGCAGCGGTCCCTCGGCGCGGCCGATGCCCGAGGCGCTCTGGGCGAGGGCCGCGCGGAAGAAGGGTCTGGCCCGCTGTGCGGCCATGAGGTGGCAGATGTGGGCGGCTCCGGCGGAGTTGCCGGCGAGGGTGACCCGGTCGGGGTCGCCGCCGAAGGCCACGATGTTCTCCCGTACCCAGGTCAGGGCGGCGACGATGTCGAGCAGCCCGTAGTTGCCGGAGGCGCCCGTGTCGTCCTCGGCGGCGAGTTCGGGGTGGGCGAGGAAGCCGAGGGCGCCGAGCCGGTGGTTGAGGGTGACGACGACCAGGCCGCGGCGGGCCATGGAGGTGCCGTCGTGGATCTCCTGGCCCCCGTGGCCGTAGCGGTTGCCGCCGCCGTGGATCCACACCATCACCGGCAGTCCCCCGGCGGCGTCCGGTGTCCAGACGTTGAGGTAGAGGCAGTCCTCGCTCATCACCAGGGCACGCCGGTCGGCGAAGTTGGTGTGGTACATGATCGAGTCGCGGGGCGGCTGTGGTTGCAGGGGCGCGGGTCCGAAGGTGTCGGCGCGCCGTTCGCCGTCCCAGGCGGGGGCGGGCCGACACCTTCGGAC
>NZ_JABERD010000013.1 GCF_013044505.1 Streptomyces sp. S3(2020)
TGTTGCATTGGGGAAGGGGTAGGGAATGGTGGTTGTGTGTGCGTGTTAGGTATAAAAGACGAAATGGCGGGTTGTGTAGACGTGGCTGGAGAAGGAACAGTGCGGTATGAGAAGTGGTGTGTTTTTGCATGATACGGCGAGGACCGAGAGATACACTATCGTCTGCGTCGCCAGCGTCAGATGTGTGTAAGGGAGGGGTCGGGCATGGCCGGGCGGCTACGGCAGGTCGGCCACGACATACGGTCGACCGAGGCCAGGTCCGGGGCCGGTATCAGAGCTGGGGCCGGAGCCGGGCTGGAGCCGAGGTCGAGGTCAGGGCTGGGGCTGGCACCGGGGCCCGGGTCGGAGGGCATCTCCCGTGTCGGGGCGGTGGGGTCTGGCGGGAGGCGCTTCCCTCTGTCTGTCTTGTGCGGGACCGGTTCGGAGGTCGGGCGAAGTCCGCTGCGGTTCGGCCGCGCCCCAAAGGCGCACGGGGCTGTGTCGATGTGCGGCTGCCGCCGCGCGGGCGCGACCGGCCACGAGGGCGCCGCAGCCGGACGACGGCACATCACCGCTCAGCCGGCGGAGCGCTCAGTCCGCGAGCTTGAGGCCGCGCTCCGTGATGCCGGACTCCGCCTTCTCCTGACCCGCTTCGACACCCGCGGTGAAGCCGGACTTGGCGGTGGCGTCCTGGACGGCGGTGTAGACGTCCATCTGGTTCGGGCCCCAGGTCCAGCCGGGCACGATGGTGTCGACCTGCTCGGAGGCGAGCGCGTAGAGGTCCTGGCCGTTCAGGTACGCGGTGTCGAACTCGGCGGCCGCCACCTCACGCATCTCCGGGTTGGCGGGCAGGGCGCTGCTGGGCGACTCCAGGTCGGCGAGCCGGGCCTCGACGCCGGCCTTGTCCGTGGTGAGCCAGGTGATGAACTCGGCCGCGGCCTCGGCGTGGTCGCTGCCCTTGAGGACGCCGTAGGAGGTGCCGCCGTAGTTGCCGCTCGCGGCGGTGCCCCAGTCGGGCATCGGGGCGGCGGCCCACTTGCCGGAGAGGTCGGGCATCGAGGTCTTCATACCGCCCGCGGACCAGGAGGCGCCGAGGAAGGAGAGGGTCTTGCCGGAGGCGCGGGCCTTGGTCTCCTCGGGGCTCCAGCCGGTGAAGGTCTGGACGAGGTCGTCCTTGACCAGGCCGTCCCAGTAGGCGGCGACCTTCTTGGTGGCGGCGTCGTTCACACCGGCCTTCCACGCGTCGCCCTCGGTGGCGAACCACTTGCCGCCGGCCTGCCAGGACAGCGCGGCCAGCAGCGCCGGGTCGCTCTTGGGCATGGAGGCCAGGCGGACGTCCTTGTCCTCCTTCTTGACCTTCGCCGCGGCCGTCTTGAACTCGTCCCAGGTCTCGGGGACTTCGATGCCGTACTTCTTGAACAGGTCGGTGCGGTAGTAGTACAGCTGCGGCGCGGCGTCGTAGGGGACGGTCCAGGTCTTGCCGCCGAAGGTCACCAGGCTCTGGATGGACTCCGGGAACTTCGACTTGACCGTTTCACCGGCGTATTCGGTCAGATCGATCAGGTTCCCCTGGCTCGCGAACTCGGGGACCATCTGGTACTCGATCGTGGCCACGTCGGGCGCGTTGCCCGCCTTCACCGCGTTGGCCATCTTGCTGTAGCCCTCGGTGCCGCTCGGTATCTCGGTGAACTCGACCTGGATGTCCTTGTGGGTCCTGTTGAACGCCTCGACGGTCGACTTGGCGCCGAGTGTCCAGGTCCAGTAGTTCAGCGTGACCGGCTTGCCGTCCGACGCGGAGTCGGACGTGTCACCGTCGCCGCCGCAGCCGGTGGCGAACAGACCCAGGGCTGCGACGGCGGCTACGGCGGCGGTGCGGAACGAACGTGAAGTGCGCGTCATGTACGGCTCCTACGAGACCTCGTACGGAAAGAGGCGGTCGGAGGACATCTTTTTGCGCGCACACGATCGAAGTCAAGAGCGTTCGCGCACAACAATCAAAACGATCGAAGAACGCTCATTGATCGATCACTCGACTTCGAATCACCGAGAAGTCGCCGACGGGTCACCGCCGCAGGACGAGCGGATCCTCAACTCCGGGAGCAGATCGAGGTGTTGACGCGCCCCCGGCTGCTGACCGCTCCTCCGCTCCGCGAGCCGCTGGAGCAGCAGCTGGGCGGCCAGTTCCCCGACCGAGCGCTTGGGCGGCGCGACGGCGGTGAGCGGCACGTCGGAGAGGCCGGCCACTTCGTCGTCGTAGGCGATCAGCGCCAGATCGTCCGGCACCCGGATGCCGCACGCCTGGAGCCGGGGCACGAGCACGATCGCGTCCTCGTCGCTGTGCACGAGCGCCGCCGTGACACCGCGCTTCTTCACCGCCTCGACCAGGTAGTCGACGCTCGCCTCGTAGTCGCCGTGCTCACGCACGCTCGGGGCGGCCGTGTCGACGTCGAGCCCCAGGGACTGCACCGCCGCCTGGAACCCCGCCGAGATCTGCACGGCGTGCGGGCCCTCCTGAAGCACGGCGGTGACCTTGCGGTGCCCGAGCGAGGCGAAGTGGCTCACGGCGACCGCGGCCCCGTGCGCCCGGTCGGTGCGCACCCGGTCGAGCACCGCCGCCGGGTTCGCTGGTGGTGCCGAGCGCTCGACGAGAACGGCGGGCACATCGTGCTCCAGCAGCCACTTCTCCTGACCGTCGACGGGGACGCCGCCGAACCAGCTGGGCGCGACCAGCAGCCCCTCGGCCCCGCCCGCCACCAGATGCCCGGCCTGCACCGCGTCCTCGGCGTCGACATAGCCGGTCACCCCGAGCACGAGCCGTGCCCCCTGCGCGGCGACGGCCTCCCGGGCGCCGCGGACGATGTCGGCGAAGATGTAGTTCGTGGTCGGCACGATCATTCCGATCACCACCCCCTCGGACTCCTCCACCCGCTCCCGCACCTCGGCCGCGCCCTCCCCCGGCCACACCACCGCACCGTGCAGCCGCTGCACCCGGCCCTGTGCCGCCAGCGCCTCCACATCGCGCCGCAGGGTGACCGCGGAGACCCCGAGTTCGGCGGCGAGTTCGGCGACCCGGAGGCTGCCCCGCTCCCGGACTAGTTCGAGCACCCGCTCATGACGCTGGTCGACGTGCAGTCGCATGGAATCCCCCTGGGGCGAGGCCGGACGGACGATCTACGGGCCGACGCGGAGCGTGATCCCGAATCACTCACTCTACGCCCGCAATCGTATCGATCGCTTCCGATCGATACGATCATCACGGCAGTCCTGCGGCACTCAGTCCCCTCAAAGAAGGGCACTAAGTGCCGCCAGTGCCTTCCGGTGCTACGTTCCCGTCCATGAGCGAGAAGACCGAAGCGGCCCCCACCAAGCCGCCCATGCGGGACGCGCTGATCGCGGCCGCTTTCCAGCTGTTCACGGAACGGGGGTACGAGCAGACCACGGTCGACGACATCGTGGCGCTCGCCGGGGTCGGGCGACGGTCTTTCTTCCGCTACTTCCCCTCCAAGGAGGACGTGGTCTTCCCCGACCACGAGGGCTGCCTCGCCGATGTGACCGCCTTCCTCGCCGCCGGCGACGACGCGGACGAGCCGGTGCAGCGGGTCTGCGACGCGGTCCGGCTGGTGCTGCGGATGTACACCGAGAACCCGGCCTTCTCGGTGCAGCGCTATCGGCTCACCAAGCAGGTTCCCGGGCTGCGCGCGTACGAGCTCTCCGTGGTGTGGCGCTACGAGCGCGCCTTCGCCGAGTACCTCCGCGGACGGCTCGCCGGGCGACGCGACGGGGTCCTCCAGGCCGACGTGGCCGCGGCGGCCGTCGCCGCGGCGCACAACAACGCGCTGCGCTCCTGGCTGCGCTCGGACGGCGAGGGCGACGTGGGCACGGAGATGGACCACGCGCTCGGGTACGTCCGGTCCGCGTTCGGCGCGCCGCCCGCCGGCCCCGAGCACACCGAGGACGTCGTGGTCCTCGTCTCCCGGCGCGGGGCGCCCCTGTGGCGGGTCGTCCAGGAGATCGAGACCACGCTCGGCGCGGACTGATCCCCTGCGACGGACCGCCGACACATTCAGGGTACGCAGTACCTTTACGAGTGGCACTCAGTGCCATACATTGAGGGTGTGCACGGTGGCACAGCGAACCGCGCATGTGGGATTCCGCCCGAGCGCAGGGAGTTGACCAGCGTGTACCACCACTCAGCAAGCGTTGCCCGTCAGGGATTCGGCTCGGGAACGGGCCTGCTCGAACCCTCGGTCCCGGGCACCGACGCCATGCACTTCCAGCGCTGCACCTGGTGCGGCACCGCGATGTACCACCGGCTGCTCTGTCCGGTCTGCCAGGGCAGCGACCTGCGCACGGAGCGCAGCGAGGGCGTGGGGATCGTCCGTCACTCCACGGTGGTGCACCGCAACACCCCCGCCGCGCGCAATGTGTCGATGATCGAGATGGCCGAGGGGTTCGTCGTGCGCGGCCGGGTCATGGGCCCGCTCATCGGCATCCACAGCGGGGACCGGGTGCGGCTGTCCGCGGCCAAGGACCCGGTGCGCGGCGAGCCCGTCTTCCAGATGCTCGACGAGCCCTACCGCGCCTGGAACTGACGGCCCCGCTCCCCCGCCTCCTCCCGGTACCCCACCCCGCGCATCACCTCAGTCGTCCCACACTCCACGGATCAGCGACCGCACGGCCACGGGCCGCCCCGTCCCGAAGCACCGGTTGGCGGCGAGCCCGACGGCCAGCGCGAGGGCGCCGTCGCGCTCGGTGGCCGTCGGATGCGTCCCTGCCCCCGCCCCCGTGCCCGGTTCCACGGGACCGAAGAGCGCGTCCAGCATCCGCGGATCTCCCCCACCGTGCGCCTCGTGAGCGGTGACGAGCGGCACCTCCACCGGCGGCTCCCACAGCGGCCGCAGTACGAGCCGAGCACCCCCGGCGTGCTCCGCGGCCGTGTCCCCGTGCAGTGCTCCGGTGGTGGAGGTGAGCCGCGTCGACGGCCGCTGCCAGCGGCTCTCCTCCACCTCCAGCTCCAGCCGCCCGGCGCTGCCGTTGAACATGACCCGGTAGCCCTCCCAGGGGGAGTAGGCGGTGAGGTGGTACGTCATCGTCGCGCCCCGCGTGTAGCGCACCAGGACCGCCATGTCGTCCTCGATGGTGACGGGCTCGCCGAAGACATTGCGGTCCCGGACATAACCGTCGTCCTGTTCGGCGTCCAGGTAGAGGGCGCGCAGGGTGTCGTCTGCCGCCAGGTCCAGGGCGAAGGGGTCGTCGGCGGCCGGTCCGGCGCCGTGGGCCCGTTCGTAGTCGCGGCGCAGCCCGTGGCGTTCGCCCGCCGCACTGCCGTAGAAGCCGAGTCGTCCGTAGCCGAAGACCTCGTGCGGTACGTCGGCGAGCCACCAGTTGACCAGGTCGAAGTGGTGGCTCGACTTGTGCACCATCAGCCCGCCGCTGCTGAGCTTGTCCCGGTGCCAGCGGCGGAAGTAGTCGGCGCCGTGGCGGGTGTCGAGCAGCCACTCGAAGTGGAGGGAGACGACCTCGCCGATCGCCCCCTCGGCGAGCAGGGCGCGCACCTTCTCGTGCACGGGGTTGAAGCGGTAGTTGAAGGCGACGGTCAGGGAGTTGCCGGTCTCCCGGACGGTGTCCAGGATGCGGGCGCAGCGGTCCGCGTCCACGGTCATCGGTTTCTCGGTGACCACCCGGCAGCCCGCCCGCAGGGCGGGGACGATGTAGTGGTCGTGGGCCGCGTCGACGGTGGTGACGACGACCTCGTCGATGTCCTCCTTCGCCAGCAGGTCGGTGAAGCGTTCGGGTTCCCAGTGGGTGGCGGCGGGTTCACCGGCCTCGGCCAGCAGCCGGTTGTGGAAGGCCATGCGGGTCGGGCTGGGGTCGCACAGGGCGGCGACCCGGTGGCCCGGGCGGGCGGCGAGGGCCCGGGTGTACATCTGGGCGCGGTGACCGGTGCCGACGACTGCCGTGCGGAGAAAGGGAGTTCGGCTCATTGTGGGGGCCTTTCCCGTCGTACGGCCCACCAGTCCTGTGCGCGCTCCGCTGGCTTGATCACATCCCTGGGCCGACACTCGCCGCTCCGCACAGACAACCCACAGCCTCTTCTCGCCCGTCCTCTGTGACGCGAGAGGCTTTCCGGGACCGACGGGACGCCCGCGCTCTGGGTTTTGAGGAGTGAACCTTGATCCGTGCCCGGCGAATATGTGTGACCGCCGTGGCGGTGCTGGCGGCCCTGGCGGGCTCGCCCGGACCGGTACAGGCTCAACAGCCGCCTGTTGCAGGGGCGTTGAGTGCGAGTGCTGACGATGGACTGCCGCCGGGATGGCGGATCGACGGCGAAGGGGAGGCGCGCGAGCTGGTCTGGCGCGCACCGAAGCGCGTACCCATGGGGGACTCCCGGGTCGAGTTCCGTGCCGGGGGCCGGCTGCTCGGTGTGCCGCTGCCGGCGAAGGACGGCCGGACCTTCCGGCTGGACCTGGCGGAGGCCGCCCACCATGGACTGACGGACCTTCAGGTGACGGCCGCGGGGCGCCGGTTGGACGCCGCGGCCGACGACCGGGGCAAGGCCTCCGGGGCGGCCCCGAAGCGGTCGACCGCGCTGCCGGCGAACTCCGTCGACCCCGGGAAGCCCGGGTCGTACCGCACGGTGAGCGGGGAGTACGCGCTCGACCCGGTGCGCCTGCCCGGCTACAAGGCGCCGATCGAGATGCGGGCCGAGGTGGTGGCCCCCAAGGGTGCCACGGGCGCGCGTCCGCTCGCGCTGTTCCTGCACGGCCGCCACTCCACCTGCTACAAGCCGGGCGCCGAGGACGACGTGAGCGGCGAATGGCCCTGCCCGACCGGCTACAAGTCGATCCCCAGTTACCAGGGTTACGAGCGCGACCAGCAACTCCTGGCCTCCCAGGGCTATGTGACGGTGTCGATCTCGGCGAACGGCATCAACGCCCAGGACGCGGAGGCCGATGACGCCGGTGCACAGGCACGCTCCTCGCTGGTGCGGCAGCACCTCGCCCGCTGGGCCGACTGGACCGCCCGGCCGAGCACCGCGCCGGCCGCCGTACGCCAGGGCGCGAAGGCCGATCTCTCCCGCGTCCTGCTCGTCGGGCACTCCCGCGGCGGCGAGGGCGTCAACCGGGCCGCCATGGACAGTCTGTACCCGCCGCCCGCGGCCCAGGACGGCTACCGGGGTCCGGTGCGCTGGAAGGTGCGCGGCACCGTGCTCATCGGACCGACGATCTTCGGCCAGAATCCGGTGGCGGACGTGCCGTCCGTGACATTGCTGCCGGGCTGCGACGGCGATGTGTCCGACCTCCAGGGCGAGGTGTACGCCGACGGGACGCGCGGGATCGGCAAGGGCGACGCGCTGCACAGCGCGGTCTACATGGTCGGCGCCAACCACAACTACTTCAACAGCGAGTGGACCCCGGGGCAGGCGAAGGCGCCCGCCTGGGACGACTTCGGGACGGACGAGGAGCGGCCCGACGCGGTGTGCGATCCGGGCACCGCGACCAGGCTGACCGCCGACCAGCAGCACAAGGCCGGCGCCACCTACATCGCCGCCGCGGCACGGCTGTTCCTCGCCGGGGACGACCGGGTGCGTCCGCTGCTCGACGGCTCCGACAAGCGGGCTCCGTCGGCCGACCCGGCCCGGGTGCTGACCCACGCGGTCGGCGGCCGGCGCACCGGCGGCTTCCTGCCGGACGGTGACGTGAAGGTGACCGGCGCCCGGCTGTGCGAGGCGATCGATCCTCGCCCCGCCGTGTCCTGTCTGGCCCCGGAGACAGTGGGGTCCTCGCCGCACTTCGCCTGGTGGGAGACAGAGCGTGAGACCGGCCGCCGCGCGGTCGACCTGAAGTGGTCGGCGCCCGGCACGGCAGCGCGGATCACCCCCAAGAAGCCGCTGTCCCTGGCCGGTTCGGACAAGCTCGCGCTGCGGGTCTTCGTTCCCCCGAACACCACCGGCACCAAGCTCGACGTGTCCGTCACCGACGCCTCCGGCCGCAGGGCCGACCTCGGCCGCGTCAAGGTGGACGGCCTGCCGGGCTCCGACCGCACCGCCTCCTACTGGGCGCGCGAGGTACGCGTGCCGCTCACCGCCGCCACCAGCGCGGGACTCGACCTCAAGCACATCAAGTCCCTCGCGTTGACCCCGCGTTCCGGCTCCGGACGGGCCTGGCTGATGGACGCCTGGGGCTGGGCCCCCGGCACCCCGGCGGTCAAGGCGGCGGCCCTGCCGCGCGTCGACGTCGGCCGCACGGTCGTCAAGGAGGGTGACTCGGGCACCGTCACCTACCGGATCCCGGTGCGGGTCTCGGGGCACGGCACCGGCCAGGTCCGCGTGTACGTCCTCGACCCGGACTCCGCCCCGGGCTCCGGTTCCGGCACGGAGAAGCTGGTCACGGTGAAGCCCGGCAGCGACTCCGTCGACGTGCCGGTCAAGGTCAAGGGCGACACCGCCTTCGGCTACGACGTGCAGCACGACATCGCGGTGAAGGCGGTACGGGGCGCCGTCGTGGGTGCCCACCGCGGCGGGATCACCGTCCGGAACGACGACCCCGAGCCGGTCCTCACCCTGACCCCGGTCGCCGACCGGGTGACCGAGGGCGGGACCCTCAAGTGGCGGTTGACGATGGCCGAACCGGCGGCCGTGGAGATCTGGCAGCCCGTACGGGTGCTGCCGGTGACGGAGGGCGCCGAGCTGTCCACCAAGGACGTGGACCCGCAGTGGCTGATGGACTACGCCGGTGACGTGCCGGACCCGGAGCGGCCGCTGTCCCAGGCGAACCTGTGGGTGTGGCTCGGCATCCCGGCCGGGGCCACGAGCGCCGACCTCGATGTCGTGACGATCCGGGACCAGCTGGCCGAGCCCACCGAGTCGCTGCGCCTCGCGCTCACCGACTACGACGCCGAGCCGCTGCCGGACCGTCCGATGGTGACGGGGACGGTGCTGGACGCGTCATAGCCGGTCCACGAAAGACGGTCAGGGGCACGGACCACCCGGTCCGTGCCCCTGACCCTGCTTCCGGGTCCCTGACCCTGTTCCGGGTCCGTCACAACGTGACGCGGATACCGACCGTGCCGTCCACGCCCCGCCGCAGCCGGCTGCCGAGGAGGCTGAGCCGGCCGGTGATGCCGTACTTGCGGGCGATGAGCCTGCGGTAGTGGGCCGCGGTCTCGGCGTCACAGATCTCGGCGGTGGCCGGGACCGGGTCGCCGGTCGGGTTGCCGCGCAGGTCGCAGGGGCCGACGAGGATGTCGGCGCGGGCCCGGATCCGCTTGACCTTCCAGGAGTCGGCGACCGTCCACACGCCGAGCGTGTCCCCGTCGCGCACCACCCATACCGGGGTGGGTACCGGGCTGCCGTTCTTGCGGTAGCTGGTGATCAGCAGGTACTTGCCGGCACCGAGCCGGTCCAGCGGCGTGTCGCTCATGGCGGGGAGTCTAGGCAGCGGCCGCCGGGCCGTGCTGCCGGGGGGCGCGAACAATTCGGTACACCTCTGGTTTCGTCCGGGGGATGCTGGTGGTGACGCAGCGGACAGGGGGCTTCTCCGTGACCTGGAAACCTGAGGACGGCGTACGGGGCACGCTGGAGGTGGTGTGCGACGAGTCGGGGTCGGACGGGGAGAACCTCACCGGCGGCAACACCGACGTGTTCGCGCACGGCAGTGTGTCCATGCCGACGGAGGTCGCCGCCGCCTACGTCCAGGAGGTCCGGGACCGGATCCGCTCGCCCGCCACCGAGTACAAGGCGAACCATCTGCTGCGGGAGAAGCACCGGGACGTCCTGGAGTGGCTGCTCTCGCCTTCGGGCCCGATCGACGGGCACGCCCATGTCCATCTCACCGAGAAGGCGTACTTCGTCGTGGACCGGGCCGTCGACCTGCTGCTCGGCGACGGGGACGGGCACAGGGACGGAGACAGGCACGGGGACGGGACCGAGGCGCTCACGCTGTACCGGCAGGGACGGCGGGAGTTCGGCGGGGAGCGGTGGCGGGACTTCCTCGACGCGGCCAACCGGCTGCTGCGGGTACGGGTCGGCGGTGCGGCGGACGGTCCCGTCGACGGGTTCTTCCGCACGGTGGACGAGCTGCGGCACGCGCATCCCGGTACGGAGATCCTGGAGCGCCTCGCGTCGGCCAGGCCCCGCGCCGACGCCTACCGGGCGGAACTGCTCGAAGGGCCGCCCCTGATCCCCGTACTCAATCCGCTGCTGCCCGCCATCGTGCACACGGTCGCGCACTGGAGCGCGGGCGGGTATGCCGTGCGGGTGGTGCACGACCGGCAGAACATGCTCACCGAGCAGCGCGTCGGGTGGATCGGGGAGCAGGCGGCACGGGCCGGCATCGGGTTCGCCGGTCTGGAGCTGGTGCAGGCGTGCTGGGACCCGCGGATCCTGCTGGCCGACTTCCTCGCCGGGATCGCCCGCAAGCTGGCCTCCGACGAACTGAACGGGCGGGCGGACCCGGAGCTCATCGCGTTGCTGCGCCCCTTCGTGGGGCCGACGTCGGTGTGGGGCGACGCGCGCAGCTGGGCCTCGCTCACGAAAAGTACGGAAAGTGCCGCCACCCTCTCAACAAACATCAACTCCGCCGTCTAGATTGCCGGTTGACGTCGTACGCCAAGTACCGCACCAGGCATTCCAGGAGACCCGAGCCCTGTGACGGACGCCGAGGACCTCGCCGCATCACTGCGCCGGCGCATCAACACGCTCCAGCCGCACACGGCACGGATCTGGAACTACTGGCTGGGCGGCGGGGACTACTACGAGGTCGATCGCGCGGCCGGTGACCGGATCCGTGAACTGCACCCGGGCATCGGCGAGTACGCGCGCGCCGACCGGCTGTTCCTGGGGCGCGCGGTGCGGTATCTCGTCAGGGAGGCCGGGATCCGCCAGTTCCTCGACATCGGTACCGGGCTCCCCACCGCGGACAACACGCACGAGGTCGCCCAGCGCCTGGCACCGGAGTCGCGGATCGTCTACGTCGACAACGACCCGCTGGTCCTGGCCCATGCCCGCGCCCTGCTCACCAGCACACCCCAGGGCGCGACCGACCATCTCGACGAGGACCTGCGCAACGGGGAGGAGATCCTCCGACGGGCCGCCGCCACCCTGGACTTCAGCCGTCCCGTCGCCCTGCTGCTGCTCGGCGTGGTCATCTTCATCGACGACGGGGAGGACCCGTACGGCATCGTGCGGCGGCTCATGGACGCGTTGCCGGCCGGCAGTCATCTCGTGCTGTCGCACACCGTCGTCCATCCGTCGATGCCGGACGTCGACGAGGCCGTGCGGTTCTGGAACGCGCACGGCACGCCCCGGCTGACCCAGCGTCCGCCCGAGTCGGTGGCCCGGTTCTTCGACGGACTCGACCTGCTGGAGCCGGGGGTGGTGTCGTGCTCGCGCTGGCGTCCCGAGCGCGCGAACGGCGTCGAGCCGCAGCGGGTGGCCATGTACGGCGGAGTGGGGCGCAAGAGATGAACGGAGACGCCCCGGGCCCCGTATGACAGGAGGGTGCTCGACTACCGGAGCGCCACGCGGTGTTGATGCCGTGCTGTTCGGGGTTCGGGAGCCATGCATGAGGCACGCACGACGACGGATGGTCCGGCGAGTGACACGGCTGGCCGCCGTCGGCGGACTCCTTCTGGGGTCGGTGATGGTCACGCGTGCCGTGGCGAGCGAGTCCTCGGACGCCTCCGATCTGCCGCGGACGACCGCGCAGTCGGCCTCCGCCAAGGGCTCCGACCTGGTCTCGCGGCTCGGCACCTCCCGTACGGCGGGCTCCTGGATCAACGCCGAGGGCCGGCCGGTCGTCGCCGTCACCGACAAGGCGACGGCAGCCCAGGTACGCAAGGCGGGCGCCACCGCGAAGGTGGTGCGGCACAGCATGGACGACCTCAAGTCGGCGACCGGCACGCTGCGTTCGGCGCCCCGGGTGGCGGGCACGTCCTGGGCGGTGGACTACCGGACCAACGAGGTGGTGGTCCGGGCGGACAGCACCGTCTCGGCCGCCGACTGGTCCCGGATGACCGAACTGGCCGAGAACATCGGCGGCTTCGTCCGCATGGAGCGCACCGAGGGCACCTTCACGACCCGTGTCAACGGGGCGCAGCCGATCCTGTCGACCGGCGGGCGCTGCTCGGCGGGCTTCAACGTGACCAACGGGCAGAGCGACTTCATCCTCACCGCCGGGCACTGCGGCCCGACGGGCTCCGTGTGGTTCGCGGACAACCGGGGCCGGACGCAGATCGGCAAGACCATCGAGCAGAACTTCCCCGGCGCCGACTACTCCCTCGTCCAGTACGACAGCGGAAAGGCGGGGGACGGCGCCGACGTCGTGGCGATCGGGAACGGCAACGGTGTACGGATCACGGGCGTCGCCGATCCGACCGTGGGACAGCGGGTGTTCCGCAGCGGCAGCACGAGCGGGCTGCGCGACGGCACGGTCACGGCGCTCAACGCGACGGTGAACTACCCCGAGGGCACGGTCACCGGGCTGATCGAGACGAACGTGTGCGCCGAGCCCGGGGACAGCGGTGGGCCGATGTTCTCCGAGGGGATCGCGCTCGGGGTGACGTCCGGCGGGAGCGGTGACTGTACGACGGGCGGGACGACGTTCTTCCAGCCGGTGACGAAGGCGATGACCGAGCTCGGGGTCCAGATGATCGTGTCGCAGCAGCAGGCGGGGGCCGGGCAGCAGAGTGCCTCGCCGGCGCCGTCCGCCGCGGCCTCGCAGGGCGCAGTCGCCCCGGGTGCGGCTTCGCCGGGCTCCTCGGCTCCCGCCACGGGTGTCGGCACGACCACGCAGACGCTGCTGGCCCGGCTCACGGACACCCGGAACATCGGTCCGGGGCTGTTGGTGATCGGGGGGAGTCTGATCGCGCTGGTGGCGACGCGGTACATCCGCGCCGAGCAGGACCGCAAGGCGTATCAGCGGTACTACTCGGCGACCTGGGGCTGAGGGGTGGCCCCGGCGCGGCGCCGGCCGGGGCAAGGAGAGCGGGGCAGCGAGACCGGGGCATGAAAAAGGCACCCGTGCGAACGGGTGCCGTCGGTGGTCTGCCGAGTGGAGGCGTCAGACCGGCTGCGGGGCCGCCGCGGCCCACTCCAGGACGAGCCGCTGGTACTCCTCGCGCTGCTCGACGCTCAGTGTCCCGCCCGACCGGAGCCACAGGGCCCTGATCTCCTCGTTGACCTCGTCAGCCGTCCTATCGAAGGCGTATTCAACAGTGGTGGACATGATGTGAAGCATACGGCGCCGGAGGTGAAGGCGACGTGAGTAAGTACGAGTAATTCGGGCATTTCGGACCGTGTTGCTGATCACGTCCATCTGTCAAGGCAATCGGGGCAGTTCGGGCGTCCCGGCCGTGGCGGAACTCACGCTTCCGCCGTGCCCAGCACCAGCACCTGGATCGCCAGGACGGCCGCTCCGCGGGCCCAGTCGTGAAAGTCGGACACCTTGGTCTCCAGGTCGACGGGGGCGGCCAGCGGGTGCCGCCCGGCGCGGACGGCCTCGGCCACGGACTTCCCGGCGACGTCCATCAGGCCGACTCCTTCGCCGGCGAGCAGGATCTTCTGCGGCATCGCGAAGTTGGAGATCTGGGCGACCAGGGTGCCCAGAGCGCCCGCCGCCTCGTCGATGACCCGGGCGGGCATGGGCTCACCGGCGGCGGCGAGGTCGAGGATCTCCTCGTAGGTGTGGTCGCGGCCGGTGGCGGCATGCACCTGGTAGCGGATGTTGGGGATGGTCAGGAACGAGACGGCACTCCCGCGCTCACCCTCGGGAGTGAGTGGGCCGTTCGCGTTGACGATCCAGTGCCGGCCGAAGCCCCGGTCCTCCTCCGCGTAGGGCACCCGGCGCCCGCCCAGCACCAGTCCGTAGCCGAGCCCCGCGCCGATGGTGAGGACGACGAAGCGATCGAGTCCGCGGCCGGCGCCGAACCAGGTCTCGGCCTCGACGAGGGCGGCCACGTCGTTCTCCAGCACGACCGGCAACCCCGTGCGCTCCTCGACCAGTTCGGCGAGCGGGACGTCGCGCCAGTGCAGGAACGGGGACTCCCCCACCACGGCGCGCCGCCGGACCAGGCCGCCCACCCCGATGCCGATACCGGCCAGACGTGAGCCGTGCGCACGGGCGAGCTCGTCGGTCATCTCCGCGAGCAGGTCGGCGACTTCGGCCGGGTCATGGGTGGCCAGGGGGCGGTCGTGGCGGGCCACGATGTCACTTCTGAGGGTGGTGACGACGCCGTAGACCATGTCATCGGTGATCTTGAAGCCGATGAAGGAGCGGGACTCGGCGACGACGTCGAGCGGCTGCGAGGGGCGGCCGGTGCGCACCTCGGCCGGGGCGCCCGCCTCGGGGACCTCGATCAGCAGACCCGACTCGATGAGGGGTTTGGTGAGCCGGGTGAGACTGCCCGCGGACAGATCCAGCCTCCGGGCGAGCTCGGTGCGCGAGAGCGGTCCGTTGACGAGCACCTCGATCGCCACCGAGCGTTCACCGGGGCTCAGGGGATGCCAGCTGGCGGCTACTGCGGTCATGCAGGTCAGTCTCCCCCATCAGGTTTCTTTCGCGATAAAAGCAACATGACCACTCTATGTCACCCACGGTGGCCTGGAAAAGATGTTTACCCACCTCTTGACGTCTGGATTCTTTCGCTACAAAAGTAAGTGGCCCGAGGATGAGCCGCCGTAGACGAGGGAGTCTCCCGATGACCATCGCCTCCAGCAGCCCCCCGTCGCGTCTGCCTTTGGGCGGCGCCGAGGGGGCAGCGACCACACCCAGGACACGGAAGGCGCGGGCCCGCGAGGGCGGGGGCGACGGGCGGCTCGCCGCGGTGTTCATCGCACCGGCCCTGCTGGGCTTCCTGGTCTTCCTGCTCTGGCCGACGCTGCGGGGCGTCTACCTGAGCTTCACCCGCTTCAACCTGCTGACCCCGGCGGAGTGGGTGGGCCTCGACAACTACACGCGGATGGTCCACGACCCCATCTTCTGGGACTCGTTGACGGTGACCGTCGAGTACGTGGCCATCAACATCGGCATCCAGACGGTCTCGGCGCTCGCCATAGCCGTCCTGCTCCAGCGGCTGACGCAGTCGGCGGTACTGCGCGGGATCGTGCTCACGCCGTATCTGATGTCGAACGTGGTCGCGGGCATCGTCTGGCTCTGGATCCTGGACACCCAGCTCGGCATCGGCAACGAGATCATCGCGGGGCTCGGCTTCGACCGCATCCCGTTCCTGGCCGACGAGACCTGGGCGATCCCCACGATCGCCCTGATCAACGTGTGGCGGCACGTCGGGTACACCGCGCTGCTGCTGTTCGCGGGGCTCCAGGCCATTCCGAACGACATGTACGAGGCCGCCAAGGTGGACGGCGCGAGCGAGTGGCGGATGTTCTGGCGGATCACCATGCCGCTGCTGCGGCCCGTCCTGGCGGTCGTGCTGATCATGACGGTGATCGGTTCGTTCCAGGTGTTCGACACGGTCGCCGTGACGACCAACGGCGGTCCGGCGAACGCGACCAACGTGCTCCAGTTCTACATCTACGGCGCCGCGTTCGGCCGCTTCCAGTTCGGCTACGCCTCCGCAATGTCGGTGGCCCTGCTGGTCGTCCTGAGCGCGATCACCTTCCTTCAGTACCGGCTCACCCGGGCCGGCCAGACGGACCTCGGCTGAGGAGAGGGGAGACACCCACATGACTGCTGTGACCGCTCCGACGACACCTGCGTCACCCGCGGCGCCCCGGGTACGTCCTGTCCGGCGCCGCCCGTCCCCCGGGCGGGTCCTGGCCTGGGTGGCGATGGCCGCGATGATCCTCGTGACCCTGCTGCCGTTCTACTGGATCCTGCGCACCGCACTGTCCGCGAACACCGCCCTCGCGGCCCACCCCGGCGACCCGCTGCCGGTGGACTTCACCACCGGCGGCTTCGAGCGGGCGCTGGGCCTTCAGTCCACCGAGGAGGCGATCGCCCAGGGCGGATCCGGCGGCGGACTGAAGTTCTGGCGCTATCTGGTCAACTCGGTCGTCGTCTCGACCCTGATCACCGTCTGCCAGATCTTCTTCTCCGCCATGGCCGCCTACGCCTTCGCCCGGCTGCGGTGGCGCGGACGGGACAAGGTGTTCGGGCTGTTCCTGGCCGGCCTGATGGTCCCGGCCATCTTCACCCTGCTGCCGAACTTCGTCCTCATCAAGCAACTCGGCCTGGTCGACAACCTGTTGGGCATCGCACTGCCGACGATGTTCATGACGCCGTTCGCGGTGTTCTTCCTGCGGCAGTTCTTCATGAACGTGCCCCGGGAGGTCGAGGAGGCCGCGCTGCTCGACGGCGCCGGCAAGATCCGGATCTTCTTCCGGGTGATGCTGCCGATGGCATCCACCCCGATCCTCACCCTCGGGGTGCTGACGTACATCACCTCCTGGAACGACTACTTCTGGCCGCTGATGGTGTCCTACACCGACAGCTCACGCGTGCTCACCGTGGCGCTCGCCATCTTCCGGGCGCAGACCCCGCAGACCGGCTACGACTGGTCCGGCCTGATGGCCGCCACGCTCATCGCGGCCCTCCCGATGCTGGTCCTCTTCGGTGCCTTCGCGCGCCGCATCGTCAGCACCATCAGCTTCACCGGCGTCAAGTAAGGGGACCGGAATGCGAATGCGAACCGTCATGGCGCTCACCGGAGCGCTGACGTTGTCCCTGGTGTCCGGGTGCGCGCAGGGCGGCGCGGCCGGGTCGGGCGCGAACAGCGTGACGTACTGGCTGTGGGACGCCAACCAGCTGCCCGCCTACCAGGCCTGTGCGAAGGGCTTCGAGAAGGAGAACCCGGGCCTCGACGTCAAGATCACACAGATGGGCTGGGCCGACTACTGGACCAAGCTCACCGCGAGCTTCATCGCCGGCACCGAGCCGGACGTGTTCACCGACCACATCCAGAAGTTCGGCCAGTTCGCCGACCTCAAGGTGCTCGAACCACTCGACGACCTCGGCATCGACGACTCCGCCTACCAGGCGGGCCTGGGCGCCAACTGGACGGGTCAGGACGGCCATCGCTACGGCGCCCCCAAGGACTGGGACACCGTCGCCCTCTTCTACAACCAAAAGCTGGTCAAGGAGGCCGGGCTCACGTCCGAGGAGCTCAACACGCTCGCCTGGAACCCGAGGGACGGCGGCACCTTCGAGAAGGCGATCGCCCGTCTGACCGTCGACAAGAACGGCAAGCACGGTGACGAGCCCGGCTTCGACAAGAACAACGTCGAGGTCTACGGCCTCGCCACGGGCGGCGCGGGCGACGGCGACGGGCAGACCACCTGGAGCCCGTTCGTCGAGTCGGCGGGCTGGCACTACACGGACAAGGCGCGCTGGGGCACCAAGTACCAGTACGACAGCAAGACCTTCCAGTCGGTGATCGACTGGTACTTCGGCCTGGCGAAGAAGGGCTATCTCGCCCCCTTCACCGACTACACCGACGGCGCCAACCCGGCCAACGCCCAGGTCGCCTCGGGCAGGGCGGCGGCCTCCTTCGACGGGGCCTGGATGATCTCGACGTACTACGGCACCAAGGGCCTCCAGGTCGGCACCGCCCCCACGCCGACCGGCCCGAGCGGCAAGCGGGCCACGATGATGAACGGCCTCGCCGACTCGGTCACCAAGAACGCCCACAACAAGGACGGCGCGAAGAAGTGGGTGAAGTACCTGGCCTCGGACGAGTGCCAGAAGACCGTCGGCGGTTACGGCATCGTCTTCCCGGCCACCCCGTCGGGCACCGACGCTGCCGTGGCCGCGTACGAGAAGAAGGGCATCGACGTGTCCGCCTTCACCGAACCGGTCACCGACAAGAAGGACTCCGCGACCTTCTCCTTCCCGATCACCGACTACGCGGCGGACGTGTACGCCCTGATGCGCCCGGCCATGCAGGACGTCTTCGCCAACGGGGCCCCCGTGAGCGGCCTGAGCGAGACCAACGACCAGATCAACTTCATCCTCGGCCAGTGAAAGGCACTTACTCCATGACGTTCTCCCTCGGCATCGTCGGCGCCGGGCAGTTCTCGGGCCAGTTCGCGAAACTGTTCCTGGCCCATCCCGGAGTCAGCGACGTCCACGTCACCGATCTCCTCCCGGAGAGGGCCGAACGACTCTGCGCCGCCGAAGGCCTGTCGGGCACCTTCCCCTCGTACGAGGCGATGCTGGAGTCGAAGGCGGTCGACGCGGTCGCGATCTTCACCCAGCGCTGGACGCACGGGCCGCTGGTGGTGCAGGGCCTCAACGCGGGCAAGCACGTGTACTCCGCGGTCCCCATGGCGATCACCACGGAGGAGATCGCGGCGATCATCGACGCGGTCCGGGCGACCGGACTGACGTACATGATGGGCGAGACCAGCCAGTACAACCCGGCGACCGTGCACGCCCGCAACCAGATCGCCGAGGGCTCCTTCGGCCGGATCTTCTACGCCGAGGGCGACTACGTCCACGACATGGACCTCGGGTTCTACGAGGCGTACCAGTACAGCGGCGGCGACAACTGGAAGGCGACCGCCAGCTATCCGCCGCTGCTGTACCCGACGCACTCGGTGGGCGGGGTGCTGGGCGCCTGGCAGACGCATGCGGTGAGCGTGTCGGCGATCGGGGTGGTCGACGACCGCGGCGACGGCGTCTTCGACAAGGAGGTCAGCCAGTTCGGCAACGACATCTCCAACGCCAGCGCGCTGTTCGAGGTGGCGGGCGGCGGTTCGTTCCGCACCAACGAGTTCCGGCGGGTGGGCTATCCCTCCCACATCCGTGAGTCCCGTTTCCGGTTCTTCGGCACGGAGGGAAGCATGGAGCAGCTCGCCACCTTCGCGCTGTGGCAGGACAAGAACGGTGTGAAGGACATCAGCGAACTGCTGGAACCCAAGCCCACCCTGTCCCCTGACGACCCGTCACTCCAGCACATCGCGCCGGACCTGCGGGCCGCCTTCACCTCCGGCTCGGCCCCCGTCCACGACCGCTCCCGGCTGCCCCGGGAGTTCGACAACCTCCACAACGGGCACGAGGGCAGCCACCACTTCCTCGTGGACGACTTCGTCACCGCGGTCAACACCCGCACGCTGCCGTCGGTGAACGCGTGGGTGGCGGCCCGCTACACCCTGCCGGGCATCGTCGCGCACGACTCCGCGCGGCAGGGCGGGGCCCGACTGGAGATCCCGGACTTCGGGGACGCCCCTCGGTGACGGGCTGACGGCGAGCCGAGTACCGACGGTCAGGTGCCCGGCTTGCGGCCGTACACGTACACGTCGTCGCCCTTCTTCAGCAGCGACCAGTACTTCTTGGCGGTCGTCTTGGTCATGTTGACGCAGCCGTGGGAGCCCGGCGGGTTCCACATGCTGAGGTTGACCGAGTGGAAGGCCTGGCCGCCGTCGAAGAACTGGCTGTAGGGCATGGGCACGTCGTAGATGTTCGAGACGTGGTCGATGTCGCGCCAGTAGATCTTCTTCAGACCGGTGCGGGTCTCGTAGCCGTTGCGGCCGG
The DNA here is from genome assembly GCF_013044505.1 of Streptomyces sp. S3(2020). Taxonomy (GTDB): domain Bacteria; phylum Actinomycetota; class Actinomycetes; order Streptomycetales; family Streptomycetaceae; genus Streptomyces. The sequence continues at coordinate 19,470 of NZ_JABERD010000013.1, forward strand.
TGCGCACGGGCACCGGACCGTAGACGAGGGTGTTCCCGTCCTGGATCCAGCTCAGCTGGAGCGTCAGGTTGACGCAGGCGATGCGGCCCTTGTTCGTCGGGCACTTGCCGTCCTTGTTGGGCTTGTTCCCGACGGCCTTCTGCTTGTTCATCAGGTCCATCACGCCCCAGGTGACGGGGCCCGCGTAGCCGGCGTTCGGCGTGATGCCGTGCTTGTTCTGGAAGGCCTGGATGGCCTTGCAGTCGGCGGCGGACTGCTTGCCGTCGACGGGGCGGCCGAGGAACTTCTCGACCTGCTTCTGGTACGGCCCGGTCTGTGTGGTGCAGGCGGTGGCCGCCTGTGCGGGCGCGGTGCCCAGCGCGAGGGTGAGCGGCGCTATCAGTCCGGTGATTCCGAGGGCGACGGCCCCTCGTCTGCGTATGTCCCCCATGGCGGGCCCTTCCGTTGCACGTGTCCTGTCCGGTGATCTGCCTGCTAGACCGGTACACGGGGGCCTCGGTTGTATGCCGGGTCAGGCTGTGACGAAACGGTGAACTTCCCGCTCGGAACAGCGGCGCAGCAGGTGTACCGCGCGGCCGAGGACATCCGGCGTCGCCGTGAACGGCAGGCGCAGACGGTGGGTGAGTGTGGTGCGGTCGGCGGCGAAGTGCGGGCCGGGTGTCACCGCCAGGCCCAGCCGGGCGGCCCGGGCCGCGAGGTCCGTCGCCGACGAGGCCGGGCCGAGGTGCGGCCACAGCGACAGCCCACCGTCCGGGATCGTGTACGTCCATCCCGTCCCGTCGAGGAGTGCGGCGAGGTGGTCGCGCTGGGCGCGGAGTCTGGCCCGGCGGTCCGCGAGGATCCCGTCCAGCGCGTCGCCGAGCAGTTCGACGGCGATGAGCTGTTCCAGGGGTGGTGGCGACAGCTGTGCCTGGAGGGGGCTCTGGCGCAGTCGTCGTACGAGATCGGCGGTGGCGCGGATCCAGCCGACCCGCAGCCCGCTCCACACGGTCTTGCTCGCCGAGCCGATCTGGATCACCCGGGGTCCCGACAGGTGGGGTTCGGTGCCGGGCCGCGTCCTCAGGTCGAGGTCGCGCATCGTCTCGTCGGCGATGACCGTGAGCGGGAGGCGGGCGATCTCCGCGCGGGTCGCGGCGTCCATGTGGGCGCCGGTGGGGTTCTGGAAGTCGGGGATCAGATAGGCGAGCCGGGGGTCGCGGGTGCGGACGGCACTGGCGAGGTGGGCGGTGTCCCATCCGGCGTCGGACGTCACGGGGACGGGGAGGAGACGGGCCTTGCGGGCGCGCAGGACCGCCAGGGCGCCCGGGTAGGACGGGCTCTCCACCACGACGGGGCGTCTGCGGTCGGTGTGGAGGTGGTCGAGGAGCAGGGTGAGGGCGGCCTGGGCGCCGGAGGTGACGAGGATCTGTTCGGGGCGGGTGGCGAGGCCCTCGCGGGTGTAGCGGTCGGCGAGCAGTTCACGCAGGCGTGGCAGCCCTGCGGTGGCGATGCCGGAGTCGACGAGGAGGGCCGCGCTGCGTCCGGTGGCCCGGGCGAGGGCGGCGAGGTAGGCCTCGTGGGGTGCGGCGGTGAGGGCGAGGGTGAGGTCGAGGTCCGCGTCGCCCGCTCCGCCGCGGTCCAGGGACCAGGGCGTGGTGCGTTCGGTGAGCCGGGCGGGGAGCCGGACCTGGCTGCCGCTGCCGTGCCGGGTGTGCAGCCAGCCCTCGTCCCGCAGCAGGGTCAGGGCGGCGACGACCGTGCCGCGGCTGATACCGAGGACGCGGGCGAGTTCCCGCTCGGAGGGCAGTGCGGTCCCGGCGGGCAGCCGGCCGTCGACGACCGCCTCGCGCACGGCCGCTGCCAGCGTCCGTGCCAGTGGGCCGCGTCGGTCGCGCCAGGCGCCGAGTGCGGCGGCGAATCCAGTCGTCACCGGTCCAGTTTGACCCAAGTGGACCAGAGCGGGGACGGCGACCGGCTCCTACGCTGCCTCTCATGCACCGTACTCTCGCCGACGACCTCTCCCGGCTCCCCGCACTCCTCCAGTCGGCCCGCGACCTCGCCGCCCGTGAGCTGGCCGGTCTGTCCGAGCGGCCCGTCGTCCACCTCGACGAGGCACCCGACCACGAGGCCCTGCCGGCCGGGGGCGTCGGGGCCGAGGGCGCTCTCGCACGGTTCGGCGAACGCTGGGCGCCCGGCTTCTCGGGCTCGGCGGGACCGCGCTACCTCGGCTTCGTCACGGGCGGCGCCACGCCCGCCTCCGTCGCCGGGGACTGGCTGACCAGCGCCTACGACCAGAACGGCTCGGGGGCGGTGGGGTCCTGGGCGACGGCTCTGGAACGGGAGACGGTGGGCTGGCTGCGCGAGCTGTTCGGGCTGGGCGAGGCACACAGCGGGGCGTTCGTCACCGGGGCCACGGCGTCCAACACGGTCGGCCTCGCCCTCGCCCGCGAGTGGCTGGGCGAGCGGCTCGGTGTGTCCGTGTCACGCGACGGAACGGCCGCCCTCGGCCCGGTCCATGTGCTTTCCGGGAGCCCGCACTCCAGTATCGGCAAGGCCCTGTCCGTGCTCGGCATCGGCCGCGACCGGCTGCGGCCCGTGCCGGTGCTGCCCGGCAACCGGGAGGCCGTCGACGTCGCCGCGCTGGACACCGCGCTGTCCGCACTGGAGGGCCCCGCGATCGTGGTGGCCAACGCCGGCACCGTGAACACCGTCGACTTCGACGATCTGCGGGCCGTCGCCGCGCTCAGGGAGCGGCACGACTTCTGGCTGCACGTGGACGCCGCGTTCGGCGGCTTCGCCGCGCTCTCCCCGTCGTACGCCGGTCTCGTCGACGGTCTGGACGCCGCCGACTCGGTCTGTGTCGACCTGCACAAGTGGCTCAACGTGCCCTACGACGCCGCCGTCCAGTTCACCCGCCGCCGTGATCTTCAGGTGGCGGTCTTCCACAACGCCTCGCCGTATCTCGGACTGCCGGTCGGCGAGCCCGACTTCGTGCATCTCACGCCCGAGAACTCACGGCGGCTGCGGGCCCTTCCGGCGTGGTTCTCGCTGATGGCGTACGGCCGTGACGGGCATCGCGAGATCGTCGAGCGGAACGTGGCACTGGCCCGGGAACTCGGCGAGCGGATCGCCGCGACCGACGGGCTGCGGCTGCTCGCCCCGGTCCGGCTGAACGTCGTCTGCTTCACCCTGGCCGACGACCCGACGCAGGAGCGGGTCGACGCGCTGGCGCGGGCCGTGGCGGCCGGCGGCGAGGCGTTCCTGACATCGACCGTGTACGACGGGACTCCCGGGTTGCGGGCGGCGTTCAGCAACTGGCGTACGTCCGCGGACGACGTGGACCGGATCAGCGGGGCTGTGGCGCGGGCGCTGTGACCGGGGCGGGCTGCGGGAGTTCACGTCGGGCGCGCACCGGGGAGAGGAAGACCGGCAGGAAGGCCGCCGCCAGCAGCGCCCCGCCGACCCACAGCGTGGCGCGCACTCCGGCCAGTTCGCCGAGCAGGCCCGAGACCGCGGCGCCGAGCGCGAGCGCTCCGGTCAGGACGAAGCGGAACGTGGCGTTCATGCGGCCGAGGAGGTCGTCCGAGGTCATCCGCTGGCGCAGGCTGACACCGAGGACGTTGTCCGTGCCGGTCTTGAACAGGGCCAGCGTCCAGCCCGCACCGGCGACCCACAGCCACACACCTCGGTCGACGAGCGGCACCAGCAGCGCGGCGGGCGCCAGGACGACACCGGCCATTCCGAGGGACCGGCCGTAGCCCAGACGTCCGGCGAGGGGGCGGGCACAGCGGGCGCCGAGCAGGAGGCCGAGGCCGCCCGCCGCCCAGAAGAGTCCCAACGCGCCGGCGGGTAGCGAGAGTTCGCGGACGAAGAGGACGGGCAGCATGGTGTTGATGATCTGCATGCCCAGGTTGGTGAGGGCGGCGGTGAGGGCGAGGGCGCGCAGTTCCGGGTTGCCGAAGACGTGCCGCAGGCCTTCGGCGATCTGGGCCTTCAGGCTCGCCTTCTGGTTCCGGCCCTTCGGTTCCTCCTGGTGGCGGATGGCGGTGAGCTGGAGGGCGGAGGCCAGATAGGCCCCCGCGGTGCACACGACGGCCACGGGGGCGGTGAGGAACTGGACCAGCGCGCCGCCCGCGCCTCGCCCGGCGACGTTGCTCACCGCCTGGAGCCCGACCATGGCGGCGTTCGCCGGCACGAGGGCCTCGCGGCCGACCAGGCGGGGCAGGGTGCTCTGGGAGGTGACGTCGAAGAAGACGGTCGCGGCACCGTTCAGCAGGACCACTGCGTACAGCTGGCCGAGGGTGAGCGTGTCCGTCCACCAGGCGAGCGGCACGGAGGCGTACAGGACCGCTCGGGCCAGGTCCGCGGCGATCAGCACCCGGCGGTGCCGCATCCGGTCCACCCAGGCGCCGGCGGGCAGCCCGATGAGCAGGAACGCCAGTGTGCTCAGGGTGGCCAGCGCGCCGACCTGTCCGGGACCGGCGTCCAGCGCGGTGACGGCGATCAGCGGGACGGCGACGTAGCTGACGTTCGTGCCGAGCTGGCTGAGGGTGCTCGCGGCGAAGAGGACGCGGAAGTCGGCCGTACGCCATGGGGAGTCGGTGTCTGACACACACAAAAGCTGCCCGACACCGTCCGTGCAGGACAAGTGAAAAGATCTACATCAACCGTTAAGCATTCCTGCGAAATCGACGGAACCCCGAGTCCACGGCGGTGATCCCGCCGTCGACGGGCAGGGTGACCCCGGTGATCCAGGACGCCTCACGGGAGGCCAGGAAGAGGATGGCCGCGGCGATGTCCTCGGGCTCGCCCACGCGTCCCAGGGGATACAGCTCGCTCGCTTTCACGAGGTCGTCCTCGCGCCCCTCCCAGGCGGCGGTGCGGACGGTGCCGGGGGCCACGAGGTTGACGCGGACGCCACGGGCGGCGGCGTGGCCTGCGAGGGTACGGGTCAGGGAGCCGAGGCCGGCCTTGGCGGCGCTGTAGGCGTGGTTGCCGAAGTCGTTCAGGCCGTTGACGGAGCCGACGTTGACGATCGCGCCACGGCCGGAGGCCGCCAGGTGCGGGAGGGCGGCGCGGCAGCAGCGGTAGGCGCCGGTGAGGGTGATGTCGAGGTCGCGGGCCCACTCGTCGTCCGGTTCGTCCTCGAAGAGCGGGGCGTCCGGGGTGCAGTGGCAGGCGTTGTTGACCAGGACGTCCAGCGAGCCGAAGGCGTCGACGGCATGCCCGACGGCCGCCTCGACGGCGTGCCGGTCCCCCACGTCGCACCCGAACGCATGTGCCGTCAGGCCCTGTTCGCGGAGGCTCGCCGCGGTCTTCTCCGCCGCCGGCACGTCGATGTCGGTCACCAGCACCCGCGCCCCCTCCACGGCGAACCGTCGCGCGGTCGCGGCGCCGATGCCGCGGGCCGCGCCGGTGACGAGAACCCCGTATCCCTCGAAGCGTGTTGTGTCCGTCATGGGATCGCACCGTAGTGCCCTGCCGATCAACTGGGCAGATACCGTGCGCCCATGTCCGCGTTCATGCAGCAACTGCCCGCGCTCATAGGCGTCGTGATCAGCGCGCTCGGTTCGTACATGGCGGTCGTCCGCAGCGACGGCGCCCGCGGGAGAGGGGATGCGGATGAGGATCGTTGCCCAGGTGGGACGCCGCCCGGCAGACCGGCGTGACGGTACATGAGTGCCTGCCAGGCCGCCGGATCACGTGTCCCGTCTCGTAAGGAACCGCTCCGCCTCCAGCACCACCGTGACTCACGCCCGCGCCTTTCGCCGTGAGCAGACGGCCCGTCGTGAGAAGCGACGGCACTCGGTGTACGCCGACTACGCGAGCACGCCGGCGAAGACGCGCCATCGCGTCGGACGTGACGGCTACTACTCCGCCGTACGCGATGATCTGGCGCTGCCACCGGGCCTCGCGGTGCGGTGGCAGCTGCCGTCGGTGGATCAGCCCTGAGCTCAGCGGTAGCCGGTCGTGTCCGCCGGCTTGCCCGCGTCCTGGACCTCCACGAGATAGCGCCAGGCGTCCGGGCGGCTGCCGTCGAGGTCGGTGAAGCCGTAGGTCCGGGCCAGGCCGCCGCTGGAGAGGGACGTGCCGTTGAGGCGGGCCACATCGGGGTCGGCGGCGAGGGCGGCGACGGCACGGCCCACGTAACGCGGGGTCTCCGAGATGGCGAAGTGGGGGACGCGGTCGAGGGCGTCGCGCCAGTTGTCCTCGCCCACCCCGAAGTGCTCCAGCATCATCTCCGACCGGAGCCAGCCCGGGGTCAGCGCGACGGCGGTGGCGCCGCGCGGGCCCAGTTCGTGGCCCAGGGAGAAGCCCATCCGCAGGACCGACGTCTTGGCGAGGTCGTAGAAGAAGGAGGTGCGGTAGGTCGTGCCGTTGTACTCGGCGGTGCCGTCCGTCACCTCGACCACCAGTCCCCCGGGGTTGCGCAGCAGCAGGGGCAGGGCGTGGTGGCTGGTGATCGCGTGGGTCTCCACCGCGAGCCGCAGCAGCCTGAGCCCGTCGTCGAGGTCGTGCTCCCAGACGGGGCTGTCCCACGCGAAGAGTTTCTCGCCGCCCCAGATGTTGTTCACGAGGATGTCGAGGCGGCCCTCGGCGTCCGCGATCCGGTCGACGAGCGTGCGGACCTGCGCCGGGTCGAGGTGGTCGGTGGGGACGGCGATGCCCTCACCGCCCGCCTCGCTCACCAGGTCGGCGGTGTCCTCGATGGTCTCGGGGCGGTCGTACTCCGAGCGCTGTTCCCGGGTGCTGCGCCCCGTCACGTAGACGATGGCGCCGGCCGCCCCGAGTTCCACGGCGATCCCTCGCCCGGCTCCTCGGGTCGCTCCGGCGACCAGTGCGACCTTGCCCTTGAGCGGTTGTGACATGTCCGGCTCCCGTGTGTCCGTCGTGTCCGTCGTACGTCGTCCACTCCACGGTCCCCGGTAAGCCGGACATCTTCTGTCACCTTTTTCGACGGGTCACCCCTTTTCGACGGGTCGGACTTTTCTACGAGTCGGCGTCCGTCAGTGGCCTCGCGCGATCCACTCCTCCAGGTGCGGGGCCTCGGCACCGATGGTCGTGGCGTCACCGTGGCCGGTGAGGACCTTCGTCTCCGGCGGCAGGGTGAGCAGCCGGTCGCGGATCGAGTCCACGATCGTGGGGAAGTGCGAGAAGGAGCGGCCGGTGGCGCCGGGGCCGCCCTGGAAGAGGGTGTCGCCGGTGAAGACCACGGCCAGGCCGGGGTCGTGGAGGCAGACCGCGCCGGGGGCGTGGCCCGGGGTGTGCAGCACCCTCAGGTCGACGCCGGCCGCCTCGATCACCTGGCCGTCCTGGAGGTGGGCGTCGGGTTCGCGGTCGGGGTGGGTCTGCTTCCACAGCGGCAGGTCGTCGGGGTGCAGCCAGATGGTGGCACCCGTGAGGTCGGCCAGGGCGGGCGCGGCGTCGATGTGGTCGTTGTGGGCGTGGGTGCACACGATCGCGGTCACCCGGCGCTCCCCGACGGCGGCGGCGATGGCCTCGGCGTCGTGCGCGGCGTCGATGACGATCACCTCGTGGTCGTCGCCGACGATCCACACGTTGTTGTCGACGTCCCAGGTGCCGCCGTCGAGGCTGAACTGCCCGGACGTCACGAGGCGTTCGATGCGGGCGGCCATCAGAACACCACCACCGAGCGCAGGACGTCGCCGCCGTGCATCCGCTCGAAGGCCTTCTCGACCTCGTCGAGCCGGATGGTCTCGGTGACGAACGCCCCGAGGTCCAGGCGGCCTTGGAGGTGGAGGTCGATCAGCATCGGGAAGTCCCTGCTCGGCAGGCAGTCGCCGTACCAGGAGGACTTCAGCGAACCGCCGCGGCCGAAGACGTCCAGGAGGGGGAGTTCGAGCTTCATCTCCGGGGTGGGCACACCGACCAGGACGACCGTGCCGGCGAGGTCGCGGGCGTAGAAGGCCTGCTGGTACGTCTCCGGGCGGCCGACCGCCTCGATGACGACGTCGGCGCCGAAGCCACCGGTCAGCTCACGGATCGCCTCCACCGGGTCGCTCTCGCGGGAGTTCACCGTGTGCGTGGCGCCCATCGAGCGGGCCGTGTCCAGCTTGCGGTCGTCGATGTCGACGGCGATGATCCGCGACGCGCCCGCCAGCCGGGAACCGGCGATCGCCGCGTCCCCGACCCCGCCGCAGCCGATCACCGCGACGGTGTCGCCCCGGCCCACATTGCCGGTGTTGATCGCGGCGCCGATCCCGGCCATGACCCCGCAGCCCAGCAGCCCGGCGACCTGCGGCGCCACCGACGCGTCCACCTTGGTGCACTGCCCGGCCGCGACGAGTGTCTTCTCCGCGAACGCCCCGATCCCCAGCGCGGGCGAGAGCTCCTGCCCGGTCGAGGCGAGCGTCATCTTCTGCTTCGCGTTGTGGGTGTTGAAGCAGTACCAGGGACGACCCCGCAGACAGGCCCGACAATTACCGCACACGGCCCGCCAGTTGAGGATCACGAAGTCACCCGGGGCGACATCGGTCACGCCCTCGCCGACCGCCTCCACGACACCCGCCGCCTCATGACCGAGCAGGAACGGGAAGTCGTCGTTGATGCCGCCCTGCTTGTAGTGCAGGTCGGTATGGCACACCCCGCAGGCCTGCACCTGTACGACCGCTTCGCCCGGGCCGGGGTCGGGCACCAGGATCGTCTCCACCCGGACCGGCTCGTCCTTGCCCGGTGCGATCACGCCGCGAACTTCCTGCGCCATGGTGGTGAACCTTTCCTTCCGCCGGTGTCCGTCCCCTCGACCCTACGTGCAACTGATCAGTAGCGGCACGGGAGCGGATCCGTCGCCTTCCGCCACCTCATCCATCACCTTCCGTTACCTTCCGTTACCTCCCGTCACCGGAGGAAGCCCCGGATCGCCCGGCCCAGCGTCTCCTCGTCCCGGATGTCCGTGCCGCCCAGGGCCAGCAGCCGGTGCGGCACATGGACCAGTGTCTCGGCGACCTGCCGGGCCGAGGTCCCCGGAAGACCCGGTTCGACCAGGACGACATCCGCCCGGTCGGCGGCGAGGGCGGCCGTGCGCAGGCCGATCTCGTCGAAGGGCCGGACGGTGGTCGTGTAGAGGACGGCCAGGTCGAGGCCCGCGGTGGCGCGCAGCACCGGGTCGAGGGTGGAGCCGACCGCGAGGACCACGCCGTCGAGGCCTTCCCGGACGAGTTCGCACCCTTCCGTCGCCCCGCGCGGCTCGGCGTTGGAGTCGGCGCCGACATGGATGTACGCCCGTCCGCCGCCCGCCACCGCGGCCAGGACGGCTCGGCGCACTTCGGCGGGATGGCCGGGGACATGCACGGTCCAGCCCGGGGTGGCGGCGAATCTGCTCAGCTCCTCCACCGCTCCGTAGCCGACGAGGACGGTGCCGCCCGCCGTGGACTCCGGAAGGGACTCGGCGGCGGCGATCAGCATGTCGGAGTGCACGGGACGACCTCCTGGTGAGGATATTCTTCCGGCACGTCAAGAATTCGTTAGGAAACAGTCTCGACGCTCGCTCATATCGCTCTGGATTCCCCGCACTTGAGCCACTCACCCCGGGTAATTCAACCTTTAACAGGCTCACAGGAATGTGGACGTCTCTTTGCCGGGTCCAGATGTCCGCCTGGTTCTTGACGATGGCCGCCGCGTTTACCTTGACACTCATCTCTCCTGTAGATGAAGCGGAAGGGGACACCCCGCCATGGCCCAGAGCGACACGCGTCCGACGTCAGGCCCGTTGGTCCATCTCATCGCCGGGCCGACCGGGGTCGGCAAGAGCGCGGCGGCCACGCGGCTGGCCCGGGCGACCGGTGTCCCGATCGTGGTCGCCGATCGTCTCCAGTGCTTCACGGACCTCGCCACCACGAGCGCCCGCGCGGGTGCCGATGTGCCGGGGGTGCGCCGGTACTGGCTCGGGGACCGCACCTTCGCCGACGGTGACCTGTCCGCGGCGGAGGCGGCGGACGCCCTGGTCGCGCTGGTGGAGCGTCTTGGCGCCCTGCACCGGTCGGTGATCGTCGAGGGTGGCTCGATCTCGCTGCTGCGGGAGCTGGCCGCCCGCCGGGCCGACCTGTCCTGGCGGCTGTCGGTCCGCCTTCTGTCCCCGCCCGGGCGGGACGAGTACGTCGCCGCGCTGGCCCGCCGGGCCCGCGAGATGCTCGCCCCGCAGGCTCCGGGCGACAGCCTGCTCCAGGAACTGGCGGCGCTGTGGCGCGAGCCGCGGCAGCGGCTGCTCGCGGCCTCCGTCAACGGCTTCGAGGCCGTCCTCGAATGCTGCGCCAAGTACGCGCTGGAGGTGGAGTCCGTCGACCGGCAACCTCTTTCGGAACACGTACTGGACCGGATGGCCGCACTGATCGCCGAACGGCACGCCGAACACGGTTTTCTCCAGCATCGCGTGTTCTCCGAAATTTTCGACAGTCCAATAGCGGGCCCGGAATTCGACGGATTCGATGGACTCGACGGATCTGACGGATCCGACGGCGACTTTCTGGAGCGTGTGGCGTGAATGCGATCCGGGAGGACGAGGACATGGCACTCGCCTCGCACGATTTCGGCCACATCGTGGAATCCCGCCCGCTCGGTGTTCTGGCGGCGCGTTCCTGTGCCGCGGTCGGGGAACTCGTCGCCTTCGCCGGGACGCAAGGGGTGCCGGTCGCCGCCCGCGGCTGTGGACACGCCCCGTACGGGCAGGGCCAGGCGGACGGCGGATACGTCGTCGACATGGGCGGACTCGACGAGGTGCGCTGTGTGCCGGGCGACCGGACGCTGGTCGCCGGGGCGGGCGCGACCTGGGGCGAGGTCGTACGGGTCGGGCTCGCCGAGGGGCTGGTGCCGCCGGTGCTCCCCGACCATCTGGGCGCGAGTGTCGGCGGGGTGCTGAGCACCGGCGGGTTCGGCGGATCGAGCCACCGCCGCGGCCTTGTCGCCGACTGGGTGCGGGAACTGGAGGTGGTCACCGGCACCGGCGAGCGGCTGGTCTGTTCGCCCGAGCGGCATCCGGACCTGTTCGGCGCGGTCCTGGCGGGACTCGGCCAGTGCGCCCTGATCGTCCGCGCCGCGCTCCGGCTGGTGCCCGCACCTGTACGCGTCCGCCGCTACCGCCTCTACCACGAGGATCCCGCCGGCTTCTTCACGGACCAGCGCAGACTGGCCCGCGACGGCCGGTTCAGCCATGTCGCGGGCCGGGCCCGCCCGGCGCTCGGTGGCACCTGGAGCTACATGATCGAGGCGGTGGCGCCGTACGGCGGTGAACTCCCCCGCGTGGACGACCGGTTGACCGGTGACGAGCTGTCGCCCGGTGACGAACTGTCCCTCCGTGACGACCTGTTGATCGGTGATCTGGACCACGACCGGGACAGCGAGGAGATCGAGGACCTGTCGTACGTGGAGTACCTTCACCGCCCGGACCGCGACGAGCGGCTGCTGCGTGCCACGGGTGAATGGGACCGTCCGCATCCCTGGCTCACGCTGCTGCTCCCGGAGGCGGCGGCCGCGGCCTTCGTCCCGGCGGTGCTGGCCGAGGCCGACCAACAGGGCCTCAGGTTCTGCGGAGTGGTGCAGCTGCGTCCGCTCTCCGGGCGCGTGCTCGGCGCACCGCTGCTGCGCAGGCCGCCCGGCGAACTCCTGTGCCTGCTCTCCCTGATGCGCACCGCACCGCCCACCGATCCGGGCACCGTACAGCGCATGGTCGCCGCCAATCGCGCCCTGTACGAGCGGGCCAGGGCCGTGGGCGGAGTCCTCCATCCCGTCAGCGCGCTGCCGATGACGGGAGAGGACTGGCGGGCCCATTTCGGCCCCGACTGGGCGGACTTCGCCCGCGTCAAGGAGCAGTACGACCCCCAGCACATCCTGACCAGGGGGTACGGGCTGTGGGCGTGAGCGCCGTGACCGTCTTCTGCGGTGCGTCCACCGGGCACCGTCCCGCCCCGCTGCACGCCGCCGCCGATCTGGGCCGCGCCCTGGGAGCGGCCGGGATACGGCTGGTCTACGGCGGCGCCCGCACCGGGCTGATGGGCGCCGTCGCGGACGGGGCGCTGGGCGCGGGAGGCTCAGTGACCGGGGTCGTGCCCCGCGCGATGCTGCCGTACGAGATCACCCATACGGGACTGACCGACCTCGAAGTGGTCGCGGACCTCCATGAGCGCAAGGCGCGGATGGCCGAGTCGGGCGACGCGTTCGTGGCGCTGCCGGGCGGTCTGGGCACGGCGGAGGAGCTCCTTGAGGCGTTGGCCTGGGCGCAGTTGGGCCTGCACCGCAAACCGTGCCTCCTGCTCGATCCGTCCGGTTTCTTCCGTCCGCTGCTGTCCTTCCTGGAGCATGCCAGGGACGAGGGCTTCCTGCATGCCGGTGATCTGGAGCGGATCGTGGTGTGCCGGTCGGCCGAGGAGGTGCTCGCGCGGCTGGCGAGCGCACCGGCCGCCGACGCTCCGGTGCGGGTGCCGCGGGGCCGGACCGCGTTCCTGTTCTCGGCGGCCGGCTCGCAGCAGCCGCGGATGGGGCGTGAACTCCACGCCACGTCACCGGTGTTCGCCGATGCCCTCGACGAGGTGTGCGGGCTGCTCACCCCCTACCTGGACCTGCCGCTGCGGGACGTGATGTTCGCCCCGCCCGGGACACGCACCGCGGCGCTGCTCGACCAGGTCGCGTACGGGTTCCCGGCGATCTTCGCGCTCCAGGTCGCCCAGTACCGGCTGCTGGAGAGCCAGGGACTGCGCCCCGACGTGCTGTTCGGCTACTCGGCCGGGCACATGGCGGCGGCCCACGCGGCGGGGGTGTTCTCGCTGGCGGACGCCTGTCGTGCGGTCGGCACGCTGTCGCGACTGGTGCGGACCCTGCCGGAGGGCGGATGCATGGCCGCGGTGGAGGCTGCGCCACAGGAACTGCACCTGGGGCCGGGCGCGGTGGTCGCGGCGGTCAACGGACCCCGGTCCGTCGTCGTGGCCGGGGACCGCGAGGCAGTGACGGCGGTGTGCGCGCGGTGGACGGCCCGGGGGCGCCGCACCCATGTGCTGCGCGTGGACGCGGCTCCCCACTCCCCGCGCTTCGAGCCCCTCCTCGCCGACTACCACCGGACCCTGCTCACGATGGAACTCCACGTTCCCCGTATCCCCCTCCTGTCCGACACCACGGCCGCACCGGTCACCAGGGCGGCCACCGAACCCGGTTACTGGGTACGCGCGCTGCGCCGGCCCGTCCGCTTCGCGGACGCGGTCGCCCGTCTGCACGCCGAGGGCACGACCACCTACCTCGAACTCGGACCGGGCGAGGTCCTGACCGGCATGCTCGACGCCTGTCTGCCCCGCGGAGCCGACCGTCCGCTGCTCCTGTCCGTGACACGGAACTGGCGAGCGCTCCGCAAGGAGACGGACGCGGCCTGAAGGCGCCAGCCGCCTGGCGGATGCCAACGCGGCGCCGGGAGCCGCCGGACTCCTGTCGGTCCTCCGGGTCGCTACGGCGTCTCCAGCCTGCGCAGCCGCTCCGCGTCTCCCGTGCGCGGGCAGGTGGAGCAGGCCTCGGCCGGGCGGATCGCGTAGAACATGCAGCAGCCGGTGCGGGTACGGGTGGCGTGGCGGGTGCCGTCGTCGCCGACCAGGTAGCGGAAGTCGGCGCCGCTGGGGTACGGGGGCACGGGGATCGGCAGCACCTCGGTGGCGGCCCTGATCGCGGCGCCCTCCTGGCCCAGCATCCGGCCGAGGTACCAGAGGGCCGACACCAGGTCGTCGGAGACCATGCCCCACAGGGCGCGCGAGCGGCGGCGCGCGACCGGCCCGATCGCGGCCAGCAGGGGGCGCATGTGCTCGGCGAGGGACATGCGCAACTGGGCGCGCAGCTGGTCCTCCTGAGGGAGCGTCAGCACGCCGGGGAGTGCGGCCACGGGGTCGCCGGGGAGGCAGGCGAGTTCGGTGCCGGGTGTGATCTCGTACGTTCCCGAGGCGAGGTCGAGACGGAGGTCCTCGGGCCGGATGCGGGGCACCCTCCGTTCGAGGTACCAGGTGCCGCCCATGAGGACGCCGACGGACCAGGCGTAGTCGTGCAGGGCGCGGGAGGCAGCGACGTCCGGGCGTACGGCGACTCCGTAGCGGTCGCGGATGCGGGCCGACTCGGCTTCGACGAACGCGTCCAGCACGGCTCGATCGGACGCCAACAGGTCGGCCGTCACACCTGTTCGGCCCTCTTCCGCGACTCTCGCGTCCAGCGCTGCGCAGATGCCGGCCAGTCGTCGGTAGACGTCACCGAGGGCTCGCGATACGGCACCGTCCGGCGTGGTCTTGAGGGCCAGGGACATCGACGTGCTCCAGGTGCAGGGGAGATCCAGAAGAGGTTTAATAGGCAAGCCTTACCTTACCTCGATCAAGGGACCCGCATGTCAACGCATCTCAAAGGAATCACACAGTCAGTTGAAAACTAAAGCAAGCCTCACCTAAGCTCACGCCTCGTGACTGCGATCCATCGGGACGCACCCCCCACAGGTGTGCCCTTTCGTGCCTTCAGGCGCATACCGCTCTTCCTGACCGGCCTCGCGGCCCTGACCCTCTGCATCGCCCTGAGCCTCGCCCTCGGCGCCCGCTCGATCCCCCTGTCCACCGTGGCCGACGCCCTGTTCGGCCACACCCACGGACGCGACGCCCTCGTCGTGACCGGGCTGCGACTCCCGCGCACCGTCATCGGCCTCGCAGTCGGCGCCGCGCTCGGCGCCGCCGGAGCCGTCGCCCAGGGCATCACCCGCAACCCGCTCGCCTCCCCCACGACCCTCGGCATCAACGCGGGCGCGGGCTTCGCGGTCGTCGTCGCGATCTACGCACTGAAGCTCGACGACCCCGTCGAGTACGTGTGGTTCGCGTTCGCCGGAGCCGCGGCCGCCGCCGTCCTCGCCCAGGCGCTGGCCCGCCGCGCCGGCGACATCGATCCCGTACGGCTCGCCCTCGGCGGCACCGTGCTCCAACTCGTGCTGCTGTCCTGGACGTCCGCGGTGATGCTGCTCAACCAGCGCACCCTCGACGAGGCCCGCTTCTGGCTCGCCGGCTCCCTGTCCGGACGCCCCCTCGACACACTGTGGCCGGTCCTGCCGACCCTGCTGCTCGGCGTCGTCATCGCGCTGGCCGTCTCCCCCGCCCTCAACGCCCTTGCCCTGGGCGACGATTCGGCGCAGGCCCTCGGTGTCCCGGTGGCCCGGATCCGACTGGCCGGCGGTGTCGCGGTCGTCCTGCTCGCCGGTTCGGCGGTCGCGGTGGCCGGGCCGATCGCCTTCATCGGGCTCGCCGCACCCCATCTCGTACGTCCGCTGCTCGGCGGCGACCACCGGCTGCTGGTGCCCGGCTGTCTGATCGCCGGTCCGCTGCTGCTGCTCGCGGCCGATGTGCTCGGCCGCATGGTGATCCGCCCCTCGGAGCTGGAGGTCGGCATCGTGACCGCGTTCCTGGGCGCGCCCCTGCTGGCGCTGCTGGCCCGGAAGGTGGCGACCCGGTGAACCGGTCCAGGACCCGTGGGCGCGTCCTCGTCTTCGCCGGCTCCGGCCTCGTGGCGCTGTTCGTGCTGCTCACCGTCTCCCTGACGACCGGTGAGATGCGGATCCCCGCCACCACCGCGCTGCGCGCCCTGGTCGGGCTCGGCGACGCGGGAGACGTCCTCGTGGTGCAGCAGTTCCGCGCGCCCCGGTCCCTCGCCGCGATCGCCGGTGGCGCCGGGCTCGGTGTGGCGGGCTGTGTGCTGCAACGGCTGTTCCGCAACCCCCTGGCCTCCCCGGACGTCATGGGGGTGACCGGCGGTGCCTCGCTCGGCGCGGTCGCGCTGATCGCGGCCGGGGCCTCCCAGACGCTGATCCCGCTCGGGGCACTGGGCGGCGGCCTCCTCGCGGCCCTGCTCCTGGGCGTGTTCGCCTGGGGTTCCGGGCTCGCCGTCACCCGCCTGGTGCTCACCGGGCTGGCCGTGCAGGCGGGGCTCGCCGCCGCCGTGAACCTGATGATCGTGCGCTTCCCGGCCGAGCTGGCCGGATCGGCGCTCCAGTGGACCACGGGTTCGGTGTACGGGCGGACGTGGACGGAGGTGTGGGGAGCGGGCGGCGCCATGGCGGGCGCGCTCGCCGCCGCCTTCGTCCTGCATCGCCGGCTGGCCGTGCTCGACCTCGGCGACGACTCCGCGGGCGCCCTCGGGCTCGACACCTCCAGGGCACGCCTCCAACTGCTCGTCCTCGCGGTCGTGCTGGCCTCGCTCGCCGCCGCGCTCGCCGGTCCGGTGACTTTCGTGGCGCTCGCGGTGCCGCACATCGTGCGGTTCGTCACCGGGCCGCCCACCGCCGCCTCGCTCGCGCTGGCGGGCCTCACCGGGGCGGTGCTGCTGCTCGCCTCCGACCTGGTGGTGCAGCACCTGCTGCCGATCGAGGGGCTGCCGGTGGGCGCGGTCACCGCGACGCTCGGGGCGCCCTGGCTGCTGGTGCTGATGTTCCGGCAGAGCTCGCCCGTGCAGAGGAGCCACGCATGACCGCCGGACCGGAGACCCATGTGAACACGCCCAACCAACTCGCCACCGAGTCCCTCGACCTCCGCTACGGCGACCGGCTCGTCGTCGGCGGCCTCGACCTCACCCTGCCGGGCGGCGCGGTGACCGCGATCGTCGGGCCCAACGCCTGCGGCAAGTCCACGCTGCTGCGCGCACTGAGCCGGCTCCTGGCCCCCGCCGCCGGCACCGTCACCCTCGACGGCTCCGACATCCACCGCATGCCGGCGAAGGCCCTGGCCCTGCGCATGGGTCTGCTGCCGCAGCAGCCGGTCACCCCCGAGGCGATCACCGTCGAGGCGCTCGTCCGGCTGGGCCGCTATCCGCATCAGCGGCTGCTGAGCCCCTGGTCGGCCGCCGACCAGAGGGCGGTGGACGCGGCCCTGGAGCGCACCGGGACCGCGGCCCTGCGCGACCAGCCGGTGGACCGGCTCTCCGGCGGCCAGCGCCAACGCGCCTGGATCGCCCTGGCGTTGGCCCAGGACACCGAGCTGCTCCTGCTCGACGAGCCCACGACCTTCCTCGATCTGCGCCACCAGCTCGACGTACTCGACCTGGTGGCCGCCCTGCACGCCGAGGCGGGCCGCACCGTGGTGATGGTGCTGCACGACCTCGGACAGGCCGCCCGTTACGCGGACCACATGGTGGTCCTCAAGGACGGCCGGCTCGCCGCCGCCGGAGCCCCGGCGGACGTCCTCGACGCGGAGCTGGTGAGGTCCGTGTTCGACGTGGACTGCCGGGTCATCCCCGACCCGGAGACCGGCACCCCGCTGGTCGTCCCGAAAGGCAGCGCGGTACGGCACTCCGCCGCCACCGCTTGATCAGTACCTACCAGGAAAGAACCAACCCCCCATGTCCCACCGCTTTGCCATGCCCGGAATCCGCCGGATTCTGGCCTCTCTGCTGTCCGTGACACTCGGTACCGCCGTTCTGGTCGCGTGCGGCGGCTCGGAGTCCGACGACTCCGCCGCCGCGAAGCCCGCCTCCGACACGGGCGGCGCCTTCCCCCGCACCCTCAAGACCGCCATGGGCGACGTCGAGATCCCGTCCCAGCCCAAGCGGGTCGTCGTGCTCGACACCGGTGAGCTGGACGACGTGACGCTGCTCGGCATCGACCCGGTCGGCGCGGTCGCCCCGCACTTCAAGACGGAGGGCGGCTTCCCGACGTACCTCAAGGGCGAGTTGAAGAACACCGCCGACGTCGGCCCGCTCCTTGAGCCCGACCTGGAGAAGATCGCCTCGCTCAAGCCCGATCTGATCCTGTCCTCCAAGGTCCGGCACGAGAAGGTCTACGACAAGCTCAACGCCATCGCCCCGACCGTCTTCACCGAGACCACCGGCGGTGTGTGGAAGGAGAACCTGAAGGTCCACGCCGAGGCGCTCGGCCTGGAGAAGGAGGCCGCGGCCAAGCTCACGGCGTACGAGACGCGGGCCAAGGCGCTGGGCGAGGCCATCAAGAAGAAGGACGGCGGCACGATGCCGACCGCGTCCGTGGTCCGCTTCATCGCCGGTCCGACGCGGCTGTACCAGTCCAACTCCTACAGCGGTGTCGTCCTGAACGACATCGGCTTCAAGCGGCCGTCCTCGCAGGTCTCGAACGACCCCGAGGTCACGATGAAGGACGTCAGCCCGGAGCAGATCGACCAGGCCGACGCCGACCTGATCTTCGTCACCTCCGCGGACGTGGACGACAAGACGCAGAAGAAGCAGGTCACCTCGAACCCGGTGTGGAAGTCCCTGCCCGCCGTGAAGGACGGCAAGGTCTTCGAGGTCCCGGACGAGACGTGGATGTCCGGCATCGGTGTCCAGGCCGCCGAGCAGATGCTCGCGGACGTGGCCAAGGCCACCGGCGTGCCTCTTCCCACCGAGTAACTCCCGCTGAATCGGGGCGGGCCGCGGTCATGGCCCGGGCCCGCCCTTTCAACCCCCCACCCGCTAGCGGAAGTTCTCCTCCACCCATGCGTCTGTACCTGCTTGCCCTCAACCCGACCGACTCCGTCACCGAGGGCTTCCTGCCCGCGGCCGCCCGCCTGGGCCTGGACGTCAGCGTCCTCACCGACCAGCCCGACGCCCACCGCGCCGCCTACCCGGACATCGAGATCCTTCCGTGCGACGTCCGCGACTTCCGGGCGGTCGTCACCCGTATCTCCACCCACCACCGGCCCGACGCGGTCTTCACCAACAGCGACCACCTCCAGACCCAGGCCGCCCTGGCCGCCGCCTACTTCGGGCTCCCCGGCAAGGACTGGCGGGCCACCCTGCGCTGCAAGGACAAGGCCGAGATGCGCCGCCGGCTCGCCGACGCGGGCGTGGACACGGTCTGGTCGACCGAGCTCACCGAACCGGCCGCCGCCCCGCCGGACGCCCCGTACCCCTGTGTCGTCAAGCCGCGCGAGGGGGTGGCCAGCGAGGACGTCGTCCTCGTCGACAACGCCGAGGACCTCATGACGCGGTCCAAGGAGATCTTCGACCGGCGCCCCGGCACCGTCCTGGTCGTCGAGGAGTACCTTCCCGGCGAGCTCTACACCCTGGAGACCCTGGGCGACGGGCGGACCCGGCACGTCCTGGGCGGCTTCCACACCGAGCTGTCGCCGCCGCCGTACTTCATCGAGGAGTGCCTCACCTTCGTGCCGGCCCACCCCGGGCCGGTCGTCGCGCAGGTCCTCGCCCAACTGGACGCGCTCGGCGTCGGGTTCGGCGCCTGCCACACCGAGTTCGTGGTGTACGAGGGCCGGGCGAGGATCATCGAGGTCAACTACCGGGCCATCGGCGACCAGTGCGATCTGCTGCTGGCCCGACTGCTGGAGATCCCGCTCTTCGAGCACATCCTCCGCGCCCACCTGGGTGAGCCGCTCCCCGCCGACCTGGGCGCCCGCCGCGACGGCGCCGCCCGGCTGGAGTACCCCTGCGCCGAGCGCCCCGGCACCCTCACCGAGGCTCCGGCGGCCACGGAACTGGACGTCGACGGTGTGCACTTGACGTACCGTCCGCTGCGCCAGCCGGGCGAGCGGCACGAGCTGTACGGCACCAATCGCGACTACCTCGGCGTCCTGCGTGCCACGGGCACCGACCAGCCGACGGTGGACCGGGTGACGGCCGACTTCCTTGCCGGGCTGCGCTGGGAGATCCAGCCGTGACGGCCGTGACAGACGGGACGGCCGCGGCGGCCGACACCTGCGCGCAGGAACTGCTCACGCGCGTGCTCAGCGCCCTGCTCCGCGAGGACGTGGTGGGGCTACGCACCGCCAGCACGCTCGTGCACCGGCCGGACGGCCCCTGGCTGCGGTTGCCGGACAGGGACTCCGGGGCCGACGCGCTGCTCCTGCCCGTCGTCGAGGACGGCTTCCAGTGCGAGTACGCGGCCCGGCTGCCCCTGCTCGTCCGCGAGTCGGACGGCGCCGAGCTGACCTCGTACGACACCGTCCTCAGCGCACTGCGCGCACTCGCCGACCCCGTCGACCGCGAGGGCTACGACGCCTTCGCCGAGGAGTGCCGGCAGACGCTGGCCACCCTGCGGCTGCACACGGCCACCCGGTCCGAGGTCGAGGGGAGGTTCGGCGGCGACTCGACACGCTGGCCCGCACTGGCCTACGACACCCTCGCCGCCCGGCTCGACCATCCCGTCTATCCGACCGCGCGCGGCCGCTCCGGCCTCGACGAGCCGCAACTACAGGCCTACGCACCGGAGTTCCACCCCCGTTTCGCGCTGCGCTGGATCGCCCTGCGCCGCGAGACCGTCACCCTGACCGGTACGCTCCCCGCCTTCTGGCCCACCCCCCGGCAGCTCGGCCTCGCCGAGGTGGAGGGCACCCATGTGGTCCTGCCGGTGCATCCGTTGACGGTCGACGCCCTGTGGGACGCCGGGCTCCCGGACGGGGCGGTGTTCGCCGACCGGACCCACCTGGAGGTCGTACCGACCCTGTCGATGCGTACGGTGGCCGTGAACACGTCGGTGCACCTCAAACTCCCGCTGGCCACGGCCACGTTGGGGCTGCGCAACAAGCGGACCGTCAAGCCCGGCACGCTCGTGGACGGCGCCGCGGGACAGCGGCTGCTGGAAGCCGTGATCGCCAGGGAGCCCCGGTTCCAGGGCATCATCCTGCACGCCGACGAGGCGACGTACGCCCATGCCGGGCACGAGCTGCTGGCCGTCCTGTGCCGGCGCTTCCCGGCCGCCGTGGACGGCGCCGAGGTCGTACCGCTGGCCGCCCTGCTCGCCGACGCCCCGGACGGGCGGCTGGTCATCGACCATCTGGCCGACCGCTTCTACGGCGGCGACCCGCTCGCCCTGCTGGACGCCTTCCTGACGCTGCTGTTCGACTGGCAGACCACACTGTTCGGGTACGGCATCGCGCTGGAGTCGCATCAGCAGAACATCTCGCTCGTGCTGCGGCCGGGCGATCTGCGGCTGCTGTTCAAGGACAACGACGGGCCCCGCGTCAACGCGAAGCGGCTCGGCGCGGTGCTTCCCGGCCCGTGGGGCTTCGACGACGCACGGACCTGCGTCTCCGGGGACGGGCCGGTCGCCGACCTGTTCGCCACCATCACCGTCCATCTGTGCGCGGGCGCCTACGCGTTCGGCCTCCCTGGGCACCGGCGGGCACTCCTCGGCCTCCTGCGCGACCGGCTGGCCGAGTCCGTGGACCGGCTCGGCGGGGACGCGGCCGCCGTGCTGCGCGAGCGGGTCCTTGACGCGCCGCGGCTGCCGGTGAAGGCGATGGTCACGGCCGGCTCGCTGCTGTCCAAGGAGCGGTCCGGCGCGGCCGACATCAACAAGCACTACACGACCGGCCCCAACTACCTGTTGCGACAAGGCGGTTCGGCATGAGCGCCGGGGCTCTGCGGATCCCGCGGTCCGCCTCCGGCCGCGGTCAGGTGCACGCGGTGGCCGCCTGCTATTTCGTGGCGTCCTTCGCGGCCCTGGGCCTGCCGCCCTACCTCACCGAGATCCTGCCGGAACTCGGCGACCGCGAGGCCCGCTGGGCGGGGGTGCTCTATGTCGTCCCGACCGTGTTCGGAGGTCTGGCGGCCCCGATGTGGGGGCGGCTCGCCGACCGCTACGGCCGTAAACGGCTGCTGCTGCGCGCCCAGTTGGGGCTCGCGGTGGCGTTCCTGCTCGCCGGGTGGGCCGACTCGCTGGCCACCTTCACGGTCGCGCTCGTCCTCCAGGGCGTCCTGGGCGGCACCTTCGCCGCCTCCAACGGCTATCTGGGCGCGGCCCTGGAGGGCCCGGCCCTGTCGAAGGCGCTCACGCTGATGCAGGGCAGCGCCCGGGCGGCCCTGGTCTTCGCGCCGATCGTGGTCGGCGCGCTGTCCGGCTGGCTGTCCCCGCACCGCCAGTACGCGCTCCTGGCCGTACTCCCCCTCACGGCCGCGCTGTTGCTGGCGGCCCTGCCCGAACCGGAGCCGGTCGCCCGCACCACGGACGAGGCCGTCACCGCGGATCGCACGTCCCCGGTGATGTCGCTCAAGGCGCTCTACGCGATCGAGTTCGCCTTCGTCTTCTCCACCGTCATCTCCTTCCCCTATCTCATCGCCCTGGTCGACGACCGGCTCCCGGGCACCTCGCCGACGCTGTCCGGAGTGCTCTTCGCCCTCCCCCACCTGTGCTATCTGGTGGCGGCGCTGGCCGTGCACTCCAGGTTCCGCGGCCGTCCCAGGGCCGGGATCGTGCTCGGTTTCGTCCTGATCGCGCTCGGTCTCGCCGGACACGGCGTCGTCGACTCGCTGCCCGCGCTGATCGCCGTACGGCTGCTGCTCGGCGCTGGGCTCACGCTCGGTCTGGTGTGTCTCCAGGTGCTCGCCGCGGACTGCGCCAAGGGCCGGGCGCCCGGCGGGCTGTTCGGTTCGCTGGAGTTCTTCTCCAAGGCCGGCGCGGTCGCCGCCGGCCTCGTCGCGGCCGCCGGCAGTGTCCGCTTCGGCCCCGCCGCCCCCGCGCTGACCGGCGCCGCCGCTGCCGCCGTCACCGCCGTGGCGGCCCTCGTCCCCTCCATGACCCCCCGCTGGAGCCGCTGATGCCCTCGCTCACCCGCACCCAGACCTCGCCTGCCCGGACCCGTCCGCCCGGGCGCACCGACCTGCCCACCGCCGACGACGTGGTGGCCCACACCCTCCTGAACTGTCTGCTGCGCGAGGTCTCCGGCCCCGAGCACCAGAGCGTCGTCGCCGACGGCCGGCTCCTGCTGCGGCTGCCCCGCCGCGGGGTGCTGCTCCGGGTGTCCCTGCGCCGCGCCTCGCTGCTCGGCGCGCACCGGTTCACGGGTCCCGTGCAGGAACAGCGCAACGGCGACTGGGCGGAGCTGGACTGGCGCCGCCTCGCCGAGTACACGCACGACGAGCTGTCGCTGCGGACCGGGGTGCGCAACGACGAGTTCCTGGAGCAGGTCGCCTCCAGCCACGAGGCCGTGACGACGGCCCTCACCGCGACCGTCACCTCGCGGGGCGGCGACCCCTACCTCGCCTCCGAGCAGTCCCTGTTCTTCGGCCACCGCTTCCACCCCACGCCCAAGGCCCGCACCGGCGACCCGCGCGCCTGGTCGGCGTACGCGCCGGAGGTGGGGGCCGTCTTCCCGCTGCGGCACCTCGCCGTGCGGGAACATCTGCTGGCGGAGGAGGCCGCGGAGCCGTCGGCCACCGCCGCCCTGGACCGGCTGCGCGCCGACGTCCCGGCCGGATACCGGCTGCTGCCCGCCCACCCGTGGCAGTACGACACACTCCGCGAGCACCCGGCGCTCAGCGCGGCGCTGGAGAACGGCGACGTCCTCGACCTCGGTCCGGGCGGCCGGCCCTTCGCGGCGACCGCGTCCGTGCGCACGCTCTACGACGGGGAGACCTTCCTCAAGTTCAGCCTGAACGTGCGGATCACCAACTGCCTGCGCAAGAACAGCAGTTACGAGCTGTCCGGTGCCGTCGCCCTGACCCGTGTGCTGGCCCCGGCGCTGGCCGACCTCGCCGAGCGCTTCCCCGGCAGCGCGGTGCTCCGAGAGCCCGCCTACCGCACGCTCGCCCTGCCGGGACCCGACGGCGGCCCGGACCAGGCGCTGTTCGAGGGCTTCGGCGTGATCGTCCGTGAGGGCCTGCCCGAGCGGCTCGCGCCCGGTACCACTCCCCTCCTGGCGGCCGCCGTCGCCGACGAGTACCCGAGCAGCGGCGCCCACATCTCCCGTCTGCTCGACGGGGCCGACGCGCAGGTGGCCCTCGACTGGTGGTCGGCGTACCTCGATCTGCTCGTCCCGCCGGTCCTGGCCGCCTATTTCGACCACGGTCTGGTCCTGGAACCCCACCTCCAGAACGTCCTGGTGTGCGTGGACGGCGACGGCATGCCCGCCCAGGTGCTCTTCCGTGATCTGGAGGGCACCAAGCTCGTCCCCGAGCACCACGCCGACACCCTCGCGGCGCTGCCGCCCGAGGTCGCGGGTCCGATGACGTACGACGCGCAGCGCGGCTGGGACCGGGTCGTCTACTGCCTCCTGGTCAACCACATCGCGGAGCTGCTCGCCGCCCTGGCCGATCTGCACCCGCGGACGGAGGCCGAGCTGTGGGGCCGGGTCCGCTCGACGCTCCGGTCGTACGCCGACCGCCTCGGCTGTCCGCCGCGTCTGTCCGCCCTGCTCGCCGGTGTCCCGCTGCCCGCGAAGGCGAACCTGCTGACCCGCTGGGAGCGCAAGGCCGACCGCGAGGCCGGTTACGTCCCTCTGCCGTCCCCGCTCGCCGGGGACATCCTGACCGGGAGCACCCGATGACCCCTGCCGTCCACGACCGCGCCCTCGCCCTCACGTCGGCCGAACTGCCCGCCTACCTGTACGACTTGGCGGCGCTGCGCACGCACGCCGCCGCCGTACGGTCCGCTCTGCCCGAGCGGGTCGAGCTGTACTACGCCGCCAAGGCCAACCCCGAGCCGGAGATCCTCGCCGCGCTCGGTCCGTACGTCGACGGCTACGAGGTCTCCTCGGGCGGTGAACTCGCCCATGTGGCCGCGGCGGTGCCAGGGCGTCCGCTGGCTTTCGGCGGCCCCGGCAAGACGCCGGACGAGGTGACGGCCGCGCTGGAGCTGGGGGTCGAGCGCTTCCACGTCGAGAGCGGGTACGAGCTGCGGATGCTGGGCGAGCTGGCGCGGCGGGCCGGGCGGCGGGTGGGGGTGCTGCCGCGGGTCAACCTCGCCCTGTCCGACGGTTCACTGGCGGGCAGTTCGCTGGCGATGGGCGGGCGTCCGACACCGTTCGGCATGGACCCGGCCCAGGCCGCGGAATTGGTCCACGCGCTCACGGACGGTGCCTATCCGCACCTCGAACTGCGGGGCGTGCACGCCCACTTGGCCAGCGGTCTCGAAGCCCCGGAACAGCTCGCGGTGGCCGAGGCGATCGTGGCCTGGGCCACCGGACTCGGGGTCCGGATCGGGGAGGTGAATGTCGGTGGCGGTATGCACGTCGACTACGCGGACCCGGACCGCCGCTTCGACTGGGCCGCGTTCGGCGAGGGGCTCGCGCGACTCGGCGCGGCGCACCCGGAGTTGACGCTGCGCATCGAGCCGGGGCGGGCACTTACGGCGTACTGCGGCTGGTACGCCACGGAGGTGCTGGACGTGAAGCGGAGCCACGGCGAGGAGTTCGGTGTGGTCCGGGGCGGTACCCACCATCTGCGGACCCCGGCCACGAAGGGCCACGACCAGCCCTGTTCCGTCCTGACGGTGGACCGCTGGCCGCACCCCTGGGAGCGGCCGGCGACCGAGGGCGAACACATCACGCTGGCCGGGCAGTTGTGCACACCGAAGGACGTCCTCGCCCGCCGGGTCCCCGCGGCGGGGCTGCGGGCGGGTGACCGGGTGGTGTTCGCGCTCGCGGGTGCCTACGCGTGGAACATCTCCCACCACGACTTCCTGATGCACCCCCGGCCCGGCTTCCACTTCCTGGACGCCGGCCCGGAGGTCGTCGGCCGGTCCTAGGGCCTGTCGTCACATTCCCTCCCCCAGAGGGGGTGCCCCCAGCCGCGCGGCGCCATGCACGCTCCCCCACTGCCTTGAGGGCGTGGGAGGTGCCCCCACTCGCCGTACCGGGCACAGACCCACGTACCAGCAGTACGAGGGCCTGCGCCCGGCACGCCGAGAGCACGCACCTGACGCCGCGCGGCCCGCCCTCCGGGCGGACGACGGGAAGGTGACGACAGGCCCTAGAACGGGTAGTGCGCCTGCTGGGTGGCGATGGTCACCCAGCGGGTGTTGGAGAAGGCCTCGATGCCCCAGCGTCCGCCGAAGCGGCCGTATCCGGAGGCCTTGAAGCCGCCGAAGGGGGCCTGTGGCTCGTCGGCCACCGACTGGTCGTTGATGTGCACGATGCCGGTACGGATCCGGCGGGCGACGGCCAGGCCATGCGTGGCGTTCTCGGTGATGATGCCGCAGGTCAGGCCGTTCTCCGTGTCGTTGGCGACGGTCACGGCGGTGTCGTCGTCGGAGAACGTCTCGACCACGCACACCGGCCCGAACGCCTCGGCGTGGTAGATCTCGGCGTCCTTGGGCACATCGGTGAGCACGGTCGCCGGGTGCACCGCTCCGTCGGGCTTCCCGCCGCCGGTGAGGACCTTCGCGCCCTTGGCGACGGCGTCCTCGACCAGTCCTGCCACGCGCTGCGCGGCGGAGGCGGCGACGAGCGGTCCGACCACGGTGTGCGGGTCGTTCGGGTCACCGGCCTGGAGCGAGGCCGTCTTGGCGGTGAGCTTCCGGGTGAACTCCTCGGCCAGTGACTCGTGGACGAGGATCCGGTCGCCGGACATGCAGATCTGTCCGGCGTTCATGAACACGCTGAAGGTGACGGCGTCCACCGCGTAGTCGACGTCCGCGTCGGCGAGCACGATCACCGAGTTCTTGCCGCCCAACTCCAGTACCGCGGGCTTGAGATGACGGGCCGCGTGCTCGCCGATGATCCGGCCGACACCGGTGGAGCCGGTGAAGTTGACCGCGCGGACGCGCGGGTCGGCGATCAGCGCCTCGGCTATCTCCGCCGCGTCCTCACGGGCGTTGGTGACCACGTTCAGCACACCGTCCGGCAGCCCGGCCTCGCGCAGCACGTCGGCCACGAACAGGCCGCAGGCGATGGGAGCGTCCTCGCTGGTCTTGACGACGACGGTGTTCCCGGCGGCCAGCGGCGCCGCGACCGCGCGGACGCCGAGGATGACCGGCGCGTTCCACGGCGCGAACGCGGCGACGACGCCGACCGGTTCACGGACCGCGAGGCCGAGCGCGCCCTGTTCCTGGGCGGTGAGGACCTCGCCTCGCGGGGCCGTCACGGCGGCGGCGGCCTCGCGCAGCATGTTCGCCGCGAGGTAGACGTTGAAGTGCGCCCACGGCCGGGTTCCGCCTGCCTCGTGGGCCATGAGTTCGGCGACCTGGTCGCCCTTGCCGTCGAGGAGGTCGGCGGCCTTCAGCAGGATCGCGCGCCGGGCGAACGGGGCCAGCGCGGCCCATTCGGGGAACGCCGCGTCGGCCGCGTCCACGGCCCGCCGTACGTCCTCCGGGCCCGCGGCCGCGACGGTCGCGTACACCTCGCCGGTGTAGGGGTTGACGTCCTCCGCCCTACGGCCGGAGGCGGCGGGCACGTCCTTGCCGCCGATGAACAGTTCGCGGGTGATGGGCATGATGCGGACCTCTTTGTTCGCCACGTGAACCAAGATTCATTTCTAAGCGCATGCTCTGTTCACCCGGCAACAATGTCAAGGGCCGCCCGGCCGCGCTGGACTTCTGGCGGGCCGGGCGGCCCTCGGTGTGGACGTACGCGTGTGACTACTGGATTCCTGGCAGCACCTGGGTGACGGGGGCGGCCAGGTCGGTCACCTGGCTCAGCTGGTTGAGGTCGTTCAGCTTGTTGAGCTCCGCCAGCTGCGCGGAGGGCCGCGGGAGGGCGTCCTTGTACTCCGCGGGCAGGTCGCTCACGGTGAGCGAGTCGAGCATGGCCATCGGGCTCAGAGGGGCGGCGCCCTTGGCCTCGGGAGCGGCGCTCGCCATCGGGGCGGCGAGACCGGTGACGCCGACGGCGAGACCGACGACGGCGGCGATACGTCGAGTGGAGATCATGTTGTCAGCAACGCCACCGGGCCCGCGCCGGACACGGGCACCTGGCGCCGCTCACCCGTCAGGAGGAGTGTCGCGGTTGCGCTTGCCGAGCCCGGCGGGGCGGAGGAGTCTCGAAGGAGAGGCTCGCGCGGCCCGCTCCCCCTTCCACCGCGGGCCTCGTCGGAGGTCAGTCATGGGCACCGCGTTCACCACCGAAACACTGCGCCAGAGCATCGAGGGAAACACCGCGACGAACCTGCTGTCGCTCTACGCGGACGACGCGGAACTGCGCGTCGTGGACCGCAACACCCAGCCCAGCAGTCCAAGGATCCTGCACGGCCGCGACGAGATCGGCGCACTCCTCGAGGACGTCTACAGCCGCGACATGACGCACAAGGTAGAACGCTGCGTCATGGACGGCGACACCGTCGCGTACAGCGAGTCCTGCCTGTACTCGGACGGGGTGCGGGTCCTCTCCGAGTCGATGATCACGCTGCGGGACGGCAAGATCGCCGAACAGATCATGATCCAGGCATGGGACGAGTAAGGAGCCGGTTGCCGAAGGTCCAGATCACGACCCGGTTGACCTGGACCTTCGCGGTGCGGGCCGGTCCGGTCCGCACTCCGCGGCCACGACCAGTTTCCGCAGCAGGTCGGCTAGCGTCCGTTGCTCTTCTGCGGTCAGTGCTGCGAGGAGCGCGACCTCGTCCGCTTCCTCCGCCGCCGCGTGCTGTTCGAAGGCTGCGTATCCGGCCCCGGTGAGCCGGACCAGCACCCTTCGCCGGTCGGCGCTCTCGTGCGTGCGCCCGATCAGCCCGGCCTCCTCCAGCGGCGCCAGCCGTGCCGACAGGGCGCCCCGCGTCAGCCCGAGCCGGTCGGCGAGCTCCGAGGGGCTCGCGGTGTAGGGCGGACCGTGCCGGCGCAGGGTCAGCAGCACCTTGTACTGCCAGTGCCGCAGCCCGTCGGAGTCGAGGGCGTCGCGACGCGCCTGGGACGCGTGCCGGGCGAGCTTCGCCAGCCGTGCGTAGATCGCCTCCTTGACCGGGTCCATCCAGTCGAGTTCCTTCGACCACGCCTCGACATGCCGGTCGACCGAGTCCTGCGTCGTCTGCTCCCCGCAGTGATTTTCTCGTGGATGGTTTTTCATCTCACTACCTTCCCCTGCCATGACGAACACCACGAGCACATTCGTCGACCTCGACGAACTTCTCGCCTCCGCAAGGGACTTGTCACTGGCGGGACGGTGGGACCGAGCGCTGCGCCTGTTGGACGCGACGACGTCCGACGTGCCCGAGGACCGCGCACGCCTGGCCCTGGCGGCGGCCGAAGTCGCCCTGGAGAGCGACTGGTTCGCCGGCACGCGGCTCGCCGCAGCCCGCGCCGAGCAGGCGGAGAAGGAGTCACCGGGCGGTGACTGGGACCTGGACTTCGTGCGGCTGCGCCACGACTACCTGCGGCTGTTCCGCCCCGACGGCACGTCCCGGCACGGTGCCGAGGGCAAGGACCCGCGGGCGCTCGTGGCGATCCGCAGCCGCGGACACGAGCTGCGCGAGGCCGCCCCCGACGAGGTGCGGCGGGGCTGGGCCTCGATGTACCTGGGGCTGATCGCCGACAACCTCTTCGGCGAGCGCTCCGCGGCGCCCGCCCACTACGAGGCCGCCCTGCGCGCCGGTGAGTCGGGCGACGACCTCCTGGTCCGCGAGGCGCTGCGGCACCTCGGTGACCACGACCACGACGCCGGCGATCACGAGCGGGCCCTGGAGCACTGGCGGCGGGCCACCGCGCTGGGCGCACGCGCGGGCATGATCCCGGGTGTCCTCACCCAGCAGATGCTGCTGGCGGTGCTGGCCCGCGACGCGGGTGACGAGGGCGGCGCGACCGCGCTGGCGGCGGAGATCGCCCGCTGGGCCGAGGCGATCGGCGCGGGCCATCTCCACGCCCAGGCGACCGGCTTCCTGGCCGGGGTCGACCCGACCGCCCCGCCACCGAAGGGTTAGGCTGAGGGCGGGCCGTGACTGGCGCTGAGGTGGAGCACCACCGGGGAGCGGTCCGTGGAACCTGATGCCGTGCGCCTGGGCGAACCGACTACCAGCCCAGGAGTGGATCATGTCTCAGGCCCGGCTCATGGACGGCACGGCACTCGCCCGGCGGATCGTGGAGGAGACCGGCAAGCGCGCCGCCGACCTCACCGAACGCACCGGCAGTACACCGTGTCTCGCGACCGTACTGGTCGGGGCGGACCCCGCCTCGGTGACCTACGTCCGGATGAAGCAGAACCGCTGCCGCAAGGCCGGTATCGCCTCCCGGCATGTGGAGCTGCCCGCGGCGACCACGACCGAGGAGCTGGTGGGCACCCTCAGGGCGCTCTCCGCCGATCCCGCCGTGCACGGCATCCTGCTCCAGCACCCGATGGGCGAGCACATCGACGAGCGGGCCGCGTTCGAGGCGATCGCGCCCGAGAAGGACGTCGACGGTGTCACCTTCGCCTCGTTCGCGACGATGAGCTTCGGTCTGCCGGGCTTCGTGTCGTGCACGCCCGGCGGGATCATGCGGCTGCTCGACGAGTACGGCGTCGACCCGTCCGGGAAGCGGGCCGTGGTCGTCGGCCGCAGCGCGATCCTCGGCAAGCCGGCCGGCATGCTGCTGCTCGCGCGCGACGCGACGGTGACGTACTGCCACTCGCGGACCGCGGACCTGTCCGCGGCCGTGCGCGAGGCGGACATCGTCGTCGCCGCCGTGGGCCGGGCGCGGCTCATCAAGGGCCAGGACATCAAGCCCGGCGCCGTGGTGCTCGACGCCGGGTACAACGAGGGCAACGTCGGCGACGTCGACTTCGACTCCGCCGCGGAGCGGGCCTCGCTGATCACGCCGGTGCCGGGCGGCGTCGGTCCGATGACGATCGCCACGCTGCTGGAGCAGACGGTGGACGCCGCCGCCCGGCAGCTCGGGGTCTGAATCAGCGCATCCAGGCGCTGTAGTCCATGACGTCCCCGGCCTTGACGCCGTACTCGGGGTCCGCCTCGGTGAAGGTGGTCTCCAGACCGAGTACGGCGCCGGTGGCCGGGTCCATGATCAGCATCTGCCGGCTGACGGACTGCTCGTACACGTACGCCTGCCCGCGCCGCCCCAACCGGTCCGTCACCTGCCCCACGGGCTTCAACCCTTCGGCGTCCGCGAGGAGTTGGACCAGCACCGCCGACTCGCGGGCACCGAGGGTCCAGTGGTCCAGGAGCACCCCGACACCGTCGAGGAGCTGGCCGGTGTCGGGTGCCGTGTCGATGTGCAGGGTTTCCTGGAGATAGGCGCGCAGGCGGGTGACGTCGAGCGGGGGCGGCGACTGCGGCGGGGCGTCGCTCCAACTGGGCGGATAGGTCCGCGTGGTGCGGTCGTGGCCGTCGTCGACGGTCTCCGTGTGGCTGTCGTCGGCGTTCCACCGCACGATGCGCTCCTCCGGGTAGGTGATCGGCGGCTTGTCCTCGCTCATGCCCATGCTCCACGACTTCACATGGGTGCCCTTGCGGAGCGCGGGCGAACCGCCGGCCGCCCGCGCCCGCGCCCGCGCCGCCAGGGTTTCCAGGGATACGGGGGTGGAGTCGGCCTGCACGACGAGCGGGCGGGGCGCGGCGACCGCCGGCGCGGTGGTCTGGTCGGTGAACAGCAGGGCCGCCACCAGCGCACCGACGACGGCCGTGGCCGCCAGGCCCCAGAGCAGCCGGGGCCGGCGGGACGTGCGTTGCCGCATGAGCCGGTTCAGCCGCCGCTCGGCGTGGTGGTCGAGAGGGCCGTCGCCGAAGTGGGGTGCGTCGGCGGGCACCGGGTTGGCGCGGCGCAGGAGTTCGAGTTCGTCAGCCATGGCCGTTCTCCTTCAGGGCGGCGGCGGTCGGGGGGACCATGCGGTCGATCTCCGCTCTCAGCCGGCGCCGGGCGCGGTGCAGCCGCATGGCCGCGGCCCGTCGGCCGCAGCCGAGGACGACGGCGACCTCGTCGATGCCGAGTTCCTCCCAGGCCGTCAGCCGCAGCACCTCCTGGTCGCCCGGGGAGAGCCGCGCGAGCGCGTCGTGCACCCAGGCGCCGGGCGTCTCCGTCTCGGGTCCGGCCTCGATGTGCCGTCCGTGTGCCGTGTCGTCGTTGCCCAGCCGGTCCACCAGCCGCCGCCTGCGCCCCTGTCCGCGCACCGCGTTGGCCAGGCAGTTCCGTGCCACCCCGTACAGCCAGGGCAGGGAGGTGTCCGGGAGGTCGGTCCGGCGGCGCCAGGCGACGGTGAAGACCTCCGCCACCACTTCCTCCACGTCGTTCGTACGCCCGTCCAGTCGCCGCGCGACATAGCGGCTGACCGCCCAGTAGTGCTCGCGATAGGCAGCGGCGAAGTCGTCGTCGTCGCTCATGTTCCGTTCGTGTCCGGCACCTTCGGGATCGTCACAGCCGTTTCCGTGATTCTCGTCGCGTCCCTGAAGTGTGACGCGGGGGCCGGGCGCGGACACAGGCGGGGCATGAGGCACCTGAAGTGGCTGACGACCACGGATCACAAGACGATCGGCACGCTGTATCTGGTCACGTCGTTCGCGTTCTTCTGCGTCGGTGGTCTGCTGGCGCTGTTCATGCGCGCCGAGCTGGCCCGGCCCGGTCTGCAGATCATGTCGAACGAGCAGTTCAACCAGGCGTTCACGATGCACGGCACGATCATGCTGCTGATGTTCGCGACGCCGCTGTTCGCCGGCTTCGCGAACTGGATCATGCCGCTCCAGATCGGCGCCCCCGACGTGGCGTTCCCGCGGCTGAACATGTTCGCCTACTGGCTGTACCTGTTCGGCTCGCTCATCGCGGTCGGTGGCTTCCTCACCCCGCAGGGCGCGGCCGACTTCGGCTGGTTCGCCTACAGCCCGCTGTCCGACGCGGTCCGCTCCCCGGGCATCGGCGCCGACCTGTGGATCATGGGCCTGGCCTTCTCCGGCTTCGGCACCATCCTCGGCTCGGTCAACTTCATCACCACCATCATCTGCATGCGCGCACCCGGCATGACCATGTTCCGCATGCCGATCTTCACCTGGAACGTGCTGCTGACCGGTGTCCTCGTGCTGCTGGCCTTCCCGGTACTGGCCGCCGCACTGTTCGCCCTGGAGGCGGACCGGAAGTTCGGGGCGCAGATCTTCGACGCGGCCAACGGCGGCGCGCTGCTCTGGCAGCACCTGTTCTGGTTCTTCGGCCACCCGGAGGTGTACATCATCGCGCTGCCGTTCTTCGGGATCATCTCCGAGGTGATCCCGGTCTTCTCCCGTAAGCCGATGTTCGGCTACATGGGTCTGGTGGCCGCGACCATCTCGATCGCCGGTCTGTCCGTGACGGTGTGGGCGCACCACATGTACGTCACCGGCGGCGTGCTCCTGCCGTTCTTCTCCTTCATGACGTTCCTCATCGCCGTACCGACCGGTGTGAAGTTCTTCAACTGGATCGGAACGATGTGGAAGGGCTCGTTGTCCTTCGAGACACCGATGCTCTGGGCCACCGGCTTCCTGATCACCTTCGTGTTTGGCGGTCTGACCGGCGTGATGCTCGCCTCGCCGCCGCTCGACTTCCCGACCTCCGACACGTACTTCGTGGTGGCGCACTTCCACTACGTGGTGTTCGGCACCGTGGTGTTCGCGATGTTCTCCGGCTTCCACTTCTGGTGGCCGAAGTTCACCGGCAGGATGCTCGACGAACGCCTCGGCAAGATGACCTTCTGGACGTTGTTCATCGGCTTCCACGGCACGTTCCTGGTCCAGCACTGGCTGGGCGTGAACGGGATGCAGCGCCGGATTCCCGACTATCTGGCGGTGGAGGGCCTCACCCCGCTGAACACGCTGTCGAGTGTCTTCTCGTTCGTGCTCGGCGCGTCGCTGCTGCCCTTCTTCTACAACGTGTGGAAGACGGCCAAGTACGGCGAGAAGGTCGAGGTCGACGACCCGTGGGGCTACGGCCGTTCGCTGGAGTGGGCGACGTCCTGCCCGCCGCCACGGCACAACTTCGTCGCCCTGCCGCGGATCCGCAGCGAGTCCCCGGCGTTCGACCTGCACCACGCCGACGTGCCGGAGAGGGAGCTGACGACACGGTGAGCGGCTTCCTCAACGACATCGAGGGGCATCTGCTGCTCGCCGCGACCCGCGAGGAGGGACGTACGGCCGCCGAGCGCTTCACGGCACCGCTGGACTGGCTCACGGATGCCCAACGGGCCGAGGTGGAGCGGCGGTTCGAGGCGGAGTACCTCGCACTCGCCCGCTCCTCCTGGCAGCGCACCGCGGTGCGTGCCGGGAGGCTGCGGGACGAGTACGAGTCGGCCTACCGAGGGCTACGGCGCCGTCTGCTGGCCGGTTGGCTGCTCGGGTGCGCGATGGCCCTCGGTGTCCTCGTGCCGTGTCTCGCCCGGTAGCGGACTAGCTCTGCGTCCACTTCTGGTTGTTCTGGCCGTTGCACGTCCACAGCACCATCTGTGTGCCGTTGGCCGTGCCCGCGCCGTAGGCGTCCAGGCAGAGCCCGGCGTTCACGTTGGTGAGGGTGCCGTCGCTGTTGACGTTCCACTTCTGGTTGTTCTGGCCGTTGCAGTCCCAGATGACGACCTTGGTGCCGTTGGTGGTGCCGAGGTTGTAGGCGTCCAGGCACTTGTTGCCGTACAGCACGAGTTCCTTGCGGGAGGTGTACGTCCACTGCTGGTTCTGCCCGCCGTTGCAGTCCCACAGCTCGGCCTGGGTGCCGTTGGTGATGGTGTTGTTGTAGATGTCGAGGCAGCGGCTGGAGGCCGTTCCGACGATCAGGGTGCTGTTGGCGCCCGGCAGCGGGCGGACGGTGATGTCGGCCAGGGTGGGCGCGTTGCTGAAGGTCAGCGTGTTCGAGGAGCCCTTGGACAGGCCGACCTGGACGGAGATCGTGCCCTGTGCGGAGCCGGTCGGCGGGAAGGAGACCGCCGTCGAGCCCTGGCCGTTGACCTGGAGGGTCGCGGTACGGGCGGTGGAGGTGTTGTTGGTGTAGGCGACGTCGACGGTCTTGATGCCAGTGCTTCCGGCGACCACACCGGAGAAGCTCGACGAGCCCGTGTAGACGCTGCTCGCCGCCTCGGTCCCGCCGGTCACCGTGAGCATCACCGAGCCGCCCGCCGGGACGCTGGTGGTGTAACCCGTGCCGTACGAGCCGATGTTCGAGCGGGTCCACAGGTCACGGACGGTCGCGTTCGCGTTGGTCAGGCCGAGGTCGGACCAGCGGGCGGTGATGTTCTGGGCGGAGGAGGTCCGGTTGAGCAGGAGGACGGCACGGTTGCCGCTGCCGGACAGGACCTTGCCGTAGACCTGGAGACCGGAGGTGTCCTCGGCGACCTTGACGCCCTGGAGGCCGCGCGCGTCCTGGTCGACGGCGATGACCTCGGGGTTCTTGAGGATGTTCGCAGTCTCGGTGGTCATGGTGGAGAGGTTGTTGCCCGCGAGGAGGGGTGCGCCGGAGATCGCCCAGAGGTTCATGTGGGTGCGGTTCTGGGCGGCCGTGAAGCCGGTCATGCCGACCATCAGCATGTCCGGGTCGTTGTAGTAGCCGGTGTGCTGGGCGAGCGGGTGCAGGCCCTGGTCGAAGTTGGACAGCATGTTCGCCGTCGAGGGGTTGTTGCCCCAGAAGATGATGTCGGTGCTGGTCCGGTACATCGGCGCGAGACCGGGGGCCCAGTTCCAGGTGTTCTGGTAGCCCCAGTTGCAGATGGAGAGGGTCAGCGGGCGCCCGGTGGTGGCCGTCGCCGCGGCCACGGCGTCGCTGATGGACTTGTACGTGGTCGGCGCGTCGAGGCCCTCGGCGTCGCCGCCGCACCAGTCGACCTTCACGAAGTCGAAGCCCCACTGCGAGAACTGGAGCATGTCCTGCGCGTAGTGGCCCTCGCTGCCGGAGCCGGGTGCGGCGGGGCGGCCGGTCGGGTAGTAGTAGCCGCAGCCGTCCTTGCCCGCGTCGGTGTAGATGCCGGCCTTGAGCCCCTTGCTGTGGATGTAGTCGGCGATGGCCTTCATGCCACCGGGCCACTCGGCCTCGTCGACGGTGATGTTGCCGGCACTGTCACGGGTGCCCTGCCACCACCCCTCGTCGATGTTGATGTGGTTGTAGCCCGCCTCCGGCAGACCGGCCGCCACGAACGCGTCGACCTGCTGCTTGATCACGTCGTAGTCGATGACGGCGGCGAAGCTGTTCCAGGAGGCCCAGCCCATCGGGGCGGTGGGCACCGCTATCTGACGGCTCGTCGCCGCCTGCGCCTGGTTCGGCTGGGCGAACAGCAGAGCCGCGGTGGCAACCAGGGCGAGGACCAGTGCGCGTACGGCTGCGGCTCTGACACGGCGTACGAAACGCGGTGGGGGGTACATGCGGCTCCTTCATGCGGTGAGGAACACTCACGATGTCGATATTTCGAACAAGGATCGGCGAACCGAACACATCGCGGGCCGAAAGTAGAGCCACGGGAGGGGGAAGTCAACGGATGTGACAGGCGTGAAGTAGCCGTTCCGCGCGGGCCGTTCGCCCCGGAGGGCGCGGCGCCGGGCCATACTGGCGGACGTGCGCGTAGCGATCATGACGGCGGGATCCCGGGGCGACGTCGCCCCGTTCACCGGACTGGGACACGGCCTCGTACAGGCGGGACACGAGGTCACCCTGGTCACCCATGGCTCCTTCGAGCCGTTGGTGGCGGGATCGGGGGTCGGATTCCATCCGCTGCCGGTGGATCCGCGCGACGTGCTGAGGTCCGAGCAGGGGCTGGGACTGCACCGAAGCGCCTCAGGACCCGGCAAACTCTGGCGGGCGATCGGGATGGCGCGGGCGCTGGCCGGTTCCATGACCGACGATCTGCTGACCGCCGCCCGGGCCTGCGACGTACTGCTCCTGTCCGCCTCGGTCGCCCCCCTGGGGTACGCCATCGGGGAGGGACTGTCCCTGCCGAGCGTCGGCCTGTGTCTGCAACCGGTCGCCCCCACACGGGAGTTCGCACCCCCGATGCTCGGCGGCGGGTCCTGGGGCGCGGTCGGGAACCGGGCCGCCGGGCACGGCGTGGGGCTGGCCGTCGAGCATGTCTTCGCCGCGGCCGTCCCCGAGGTGCGCACCCGGCTGGGCCTGGGCCGCAGACGCGGCGGCGCGGCGCTGCGGGACCGGGAGCGACGCGGGTGGCCCGTCCTGCACGGCTTCAGTCCGCTGGTGGTGGCCCGGCCGCGCGACTGGCGGGCGGGGCTGGACGTCACCGGCTACTGGTGGCCGTACGACGTCAGGACCGAACTCCCGCCCGAGCTGCGGGACTTCCTCGACGCGGGTGAACCGCCGGTGTTCGTCGGTCTGGGCAGCGCCACCGTCCCGCACCCCGAGCGGCTCAGCGCCGCCGTCGTGCGGGCCCTGCGCCGGGCCGGGCTGCGGGGAGTGATCCAGCAGGGCTGGGCCGGCCTCGCCGCCGACGGCGACGACATGCTGACCGTCGGCGAGGTCGCCCACTCGGCGCTCTTCCCGCACATGGCGGCACTCGTCCATCACGCGGGCGCGGGCACGACCGCGGCGGGACTGCGGGCCGGGGTGCCCGCGGTGCCGGTGCCGGTCCAGTTCGACGCGGGCTTCTGGTCGGCGCGCCTGGTGGCCCTGGGCGTGGCCCCGCGGTCGGTGCCCCTGCGCCACCTGACCACGGGCGCCCTGTCCTCGGCGCTGGAGCGGGTCACCAGCGATCCGGGCTACCGGGATCGGGCCCGCGCACTGGGCGCACGCATCCGGGAGGAGGACGGAGTAGGCCCGGTACTGAACACACTGAACCGACTGGGAACCTGACAGAACGCGCCCCAAAGGGGCGCGGGGCTGTATCCATGTGCGGCTCCGCCGCGCGGGCGCGCCCGGCCCCCACCGGCCCGCGGGCTCTTCACCACCCAACGGGCCGCAGAATCGCCAACAACTGCCGCACCAGTTCCTCCACCACCTCGTCCAACGTCGCGTCCACCCACCCCGCACTCCAGTCGTGCAGCAACCCGTTCACCGCACCGATGAACGCCGCCGCCGGCAGCCGATAGTCCCGCGCCACCGCCTCCCCCCGCACCACGGCCGCGTTCGCCTCGGCACACAGCAGGTCGATCCACCCGGCGCGGCGGGCAAGGCGCTGTTCCTCCAGCCGCGGACTGACCCCGATGATCTCGACGAACGTGATCCGCACCCGGCGTGGATCTGCGGTGACGTTCGCGGCGTACGCGCGGAAGATCGCCTCCACGCGCTCGGCCAGCGGCAGCGACCCCGCGTCGGCCACCGCGGTGACGACCGCCGCCTCGGCCCAGCCGTTGACCTGGAGGTGGAGGGCGGCGAGGACGTCCTCGATGGTGCGGAACTCCTCGTAGAACTGCCGGGTCGACAGGCCCGCGGCCTCGCTGAGCGCGGCGACCGTGGTGTTGCGGTAGCCGGGGGTGTCGCCGAACAGCTGGAGCGCGGCGTCCAGGAATCTCCCGCGCCGCAGCGCCTGCCGTTCTTCGGCGGTCTTGCCGCCGTAGCGGCCGGTCGGCGCCTTGAGCCTGCCCGCCACTGTCACCTCCGTTGATCGTCCTCCGACTGGGCAAGTTTGTCGTGTGCGCAGTCTTGTGGACAGGGCGCCCCTTCCTTACTTTTCAGTAAGTTGATTCTGAAAGCGTCTGTATTCAGATTCACGAGCTCCGTCTTGGCATGTCCTACTCATGAACCCCACTCGGAGGAGAGAGCCGTCATGCCTGCCTTCAGACCCCGGCACCTTTGCGCCCTGGCCGCCGCCGTCGCCCTGACCGTCACCGCCCCGGCGACCGCCGGCGCCGCGGACGCCGCCGCGCTGCGCGAGGTGCTGTTCGTCGGCAACAACTGGGACGGCACCGCCGACGTCCTCAAGTCGACGGGCGACCTGGCGAAGATCGGCCGGATCAACGTCATCCCCGACAAGGACGCGCGGATGGCGGAGATCAACGCCGATCCGATCAAGTGGATCTACTTCATGGCCATCCGCAACGGTGTCGGCGAGGGCCATGACCAGTTCGTCGACGACATGTACACCACGCCGGACGGGGCGTCGGTCGTCGTCTCCCGGCCGAGCTTCGCCGACGTCGTGTCGATCAACCTGTCCACCGGGGCCATCAACTGGCGCTTCCCCGTGTCGGGTTACCGCTCGGACCACATGGCGGTCTCCCCCGACGGCACCCGGGTCGCGGTGTCCGCCTCGACCTCGAACACCGTGCACGTGCTGGACATCAACACCGGCAAGCAGCTCGGCAAGTTCACCACCGGCGACAAGCCGCACGAGAACATCTTCACCAAGGACGGCAAGTACATCTACAACATGGCGATCGGTGACGTGAACACCGACACCGACGCCCCCTGGCTGGACTGGACGAAGGGCGACCGGCACATCACGGTCGTCGACGCCACCACGTACCAGCAGGTCAAGATCATCGACATGCGGCCGAAGCTGGACGCGATCGGCCTCACGGACTACTCCGACGCGGTCCGCCCGGCCGTGTTCTCCCCGGACGAGTCCAAGCTCTACTTCCAGGTGTCGTTCTTCAACGGCTTCTTCGAGTACGACCTCGCCACCGACACGATCACCCGCACCAAGACCCTCCCGAAGAACCCGGCGACCAGCGACGACCGCACCACGTTCGTCAACGACTCCCGCCATCACGGCATCTCGATGAGCCCCGACGGCACCAAGCTGTGCGTCGCCGGGACCATGGACGACTACGCGACCGTCGTCAACCGCACCACGCTCCAGGAGGGCCCGCTCGTCACCGCCTCCAAGCCCTACTGGGCCACGGTCAGCGGCGACGGCAAGCTCTGCGTGGTCTCCGAGAGCGGCACCGACCAGGTCACGGCCATCGACTTCGCCACCGGCCAGAAGACGGTGTCCGTCCCGGTCGGCGACCACCCCCAGCGCGTCCGTCTGGGCCATGTCGCGACGAACTGGACGAGCCCGGCCTCCTGAACACGGTCGAGCGCGCCGGCCGTGAGCGACCGGAACGGCTGGTCCGCCGTCACCGGCCCGGGAATCGCGGGCACCCCGGCACGCAGTCCCGCCGCGGTGCCCGCTCCGGGGTGCTGGACCCAGGGCCGCGACCCGCGGGAACGGCGGAGTACGCGGCACCGACCCGACGGTCAGGACGTCATCGGCGTCGGACGCGAGTCCGGCCCCGCCGTTCTTCAGGTCGCCGCGCAGCCGGGTCCGCCGCAGGGCCCGTGGCGTAGCCGGGCCGGGTACCGCCTCGTCGTAGAGGTGGTACCCGGCCCGGCCGTGGGTGCCGGCGTGAGGACGCTGCCCTTACGTCGGGGTCCGGCCTCGACCCCGACGTACGGAGCAGGTCAGGCGAACTTCGCCGCCATCCACGCCGCCAGTTCGGACTTGGCGGCGTTCAGCACGGTGGCCGAGGGCGCGGTGGCCCCGTTGGTGACCAGTGCGTAGTGCAGGGTGCCGCTGTCGGTGTCGGTGAGCAGGAGGCGGCGGCTTCCGGTGCCGCCCGGTTCGGCGGTCGTGCCGACCGGGGTGGTGGAGGTGTACGCCGGCGGGGCGTACGCCGTGCCGAGGTCGGAGACCACGGTGGTGGAGGCGTTCGGGAAGGACGCCGGGAGGTGCAGTTCGGTGGGTGCCGAGCCGCTGCCCGAGCGCCAGACCTGCAGCGAGTACTGGCCTGAGCCCACCAGGCTGGACACGTTGGGCAGGCTGCTCGGGACCGGGTTCCAGGTCAGGGTCGTGGAGCCGTCGCGGGAGCGGTCCTCGTAGGTGAAGGCGAGGGTGCTGCCCGAGGTGGCGCTCGGGTAGATCCGGTCGAGGAGCCGGGCGTCCTGCCGCAGCACCGCCGTACCGGAGTCGTCGAGGCGGACCGCGGACAGATCCTCGTCGTTCCAGGCGTCCCCGGTGGTGAGCACCTTGTCGGGGTTGCCGTTCATGAGCTCGCTGTGACGGCCGTTGTAGATGTCCCACTGCCACTGCGAGCCGGACAGTACCGGTCCTGAAGTGGCGGGCGTGGTCCACCAGTTGGCCCCCTTCACCCGGGAGTCCAGGGCCTGGTACATCGCCTTGAGCACCGTCGGCGCCTTACCGGCGGTGGAGCCGTTCAGCGGGTGGCCGAACTCGCTGACGACGGCCGTGGTGCCGAGCGCCGAGGCCCGGTCGCGGACCGTGCCGAAGTCGGTCGTGTACTGGCCGTCTGCGGCGTTGCCCCACATGAGGATGCCGGAGATGGCCTTCTGGTCGTAGAAGTGGGTGTTGAAGACGTACCGGGAGCCGATGCTGCCCGCGTCGAGGAGGCCGCCCTCCTCCTTGCTGACGTTGCCGTTCCAGAAGAGGTTCGGCTCGACGAAGGCGGGTTTGTCGGTCCAGCCGGCCGCGTCCATCCGGGCCCGGAACTTCACGTAGAAGGGCCACAGCAGATCGCGTTCCCAGGTGCGGCTGGCCTGGCCGGATTCGTAGGTGCCGGCGTAGGGCTCGTTGTAGGGGTCGAAGCCGACGACGCCCGTGAACTGCTCGGTGGTGAGGTTCTGCTTGATGTACGCCATGGTCTTCTGGGCCATGGTGAGGAAGGAGTCCTGAAGGCCGTAGGCGTTGTGCCAGAAGTCGTACTGGGCGGCCTTCACCGCGCCGTTCTGGGTGATGTTCTGGCCCCAGAGGAAGCAGATCCCGCAGGATTCGTCCGGATAGTTGCCGAGGTCCACCGCCCATTGCGGGGCGCCGTCGCCCGTGTACCAGCTGTCCGGGTCGAAGAGGTAGCGGGAGTAGAGGTCCTGGTGGAAGTCGGGATAGACGCGGATGCCCGCGTCCAGGAAGGCGCCCATCTGTGCGGTGGCCGCGGCCAGGTAGGCCGTGTCCACCTGGCCGCGCACCGGCTCGGCGTACGCCCAGGAGAGCAGGAAGCGGACCGAGTTGCCG
Organism: Streptomyces sp. S3(2020); assembly: GCF_013044505.1. GTDB lineage: Bacteria > Actinomycetota > Actinomycetes > Streptomycetales > Streptomycetaceae > Streptomyces. The sequence continues at coordinate 60,869 of NZ_JABERD010000013.1, forward strand.
CCGCCGAGGGCTCTGAGGGCGGTCGCCGACTTCTTGGCGTCGGCCACGGAGGCGAAGGGGAGTCCGTGGTTCTCGTCGAGCTTGGTCTCGCCGGAGACGTTGTATCCACGGAGGACCACCTCACGGCCTTGGCCGTCGACGAAGCGGCCGTTCGACACGGTCAGCGCCGTGCCGTCGAACCAGAGGGAGTTGGGAACGGCGGCGGTGGCGGGCCCGGCACCCGCCACCGTCAGGGATCCGAAGAGGACGACCAGAACAGCCAGCAGACGCAACCGGATATTCGGCATGTCCACTACAGTCGGGCGATTTCCGGCCACCGTCAACACTTGTGACTCATGAGTAAGTCTCAGGTTTTCTTCACACGTTCTTTCTCAGCCACCTCAACTCCCCACTCGTCGCATCACGTTCAACAGGTACTCCTTGCGGTTCAGCGGGTTGTGGTCGGTGCGCGGACGGCGCGGCACATCACCGCGCACGACGGGCGCGTAGTGGTCGAACCCGCTCTCCAGCTCGCCTTCTCCCCGCGTGAGTCCGGGCAGTCGCTGCTCCAGTCCGTGCACCCGGGCCGCCGGCACCGCACCCTTGAGGACGCAGCTCCCGCCGCGCGTCTCGGTGGTCCGCGGCACGGCCTGGAGTGCGGCCAGCACCGGCAGCAGGGCGCCCAGGGTGTCCGCCGGGGCCTCGATCCGGAAGCGGTGCATCGGCTCGTACACCTGGCTCCCGGCCTGGCGCAGCGCCTCGGTCAGCACCAGCGGTGTCAGGCCGCGGAAGTCGGCTCCGGTGCTGGACATGCTCTTGTCGAAGCCCTGGTGGGCGTGGCTCTGGCGGGGCCAGTAGCCGGAGTGGGTCATGGTGACCGTGCAGTCGGTGACCTGCCAGCCGTTGAGGCCCTGGCCGAGGGTCTCGCGGACGGTGTCCTCGACGGCCTTGAAGAAGGCGTACGGCATGGCGCCCAGCTCCACCTCCAGCCGGAAGGCGACTCCCGACCCGGCCGGCGCGGGGTCGACGCGCAGGCCGACGGTCGCGAGGAACGGGTTGGCGTCCTTCTTGATGAACTCGGCGGCGGCCCCTGTCCCCGCCAGTCTCTCGATGCACAGCGGCGTGGTCTCCCGGAAGCCGACGGCGAGCCCGAACTCCTCCGCGAGAGTGGCTTGAATGACCTCCTTCTGAACCTCCCCGTAGAGGGAGACGGAGGTCTCCTGGCGTACCTCGTCGTGGCGCAGCGCGATCAGCGGGTCCTGCTCGGCGAGTTGGGCGAGCGCGAGGTGCAGGGCCCTGCGGTCCGTGTCCGGGCCCGGCACGACCACGGTCTCCAGGGTCGGCGGGGCGAAGAAGTGCCCGTGCGCCTCGCGGGGGTCTCCGACGGCGTCGCCGATCATGACATCGGTGAGGCCCCACAGCCGCGCGATCCGCCCCGCCACCACCGCGTCCTCGCGGACGTCCGTCCCGTGGTCGAAGACACTGACCGCGGTGACCCGGCCCTCGTCCCGCGCCTCACCGAACAGGACGCGGTCCCGGGTGCGCAGGGTGCCGGAGAACATCCGCACGTAGGCCACCTTCTCCCCCGCCGGACCCCGCTCGACCTTGAAGACGGTCCCGGAGACCGGACCGTCCGGGTCGCCGTCGGCACGCGGCAGCAACTCCCTGATCCCGGCGACGAGTTCGGGAACGCCCGCACCGGTGACCGCGGAGCCGAAGAACACCGGGTGGACGAGGGCCTGCCGGGTCCGGGCGACGAGAGCCGTGCGCACCCGGTCCTGCGAGAGCGTCCCCTCGACATAGGCCGCGAGCAGCTCGTCGTCATGGTCGGCGAGGACGTCGACGGGAACGCGGTCCGGGGCGAACGCGGCCTGCCGGGTGCCGAGCCCGACGGCCCGCCCCATCGGGACGACCGCGGGCGTGAGCCGCTCGGAGAGAGCGCGCAGGACACCGTCGTAGCGCGCCCCGCGACGGTCGATCTTGTTGACGAAGATCAGCGTGGGGATCTTCAGCCGCTGGAGGGTGCGCATCAGGACGCGGGTCTGCGCCTGGACACCCTCGACGGCCGACACCACAAGCACGGCGCCGTCGAGCACGCCGAGCACCCGCTCCACCTCGGCGATGAAGTCCGGGTGGCCGGGGGTGTCGATGAGGTTGACGGTGACGTCGTCGACCGCGAAGGAGACCACGGCGGACTTGATGGTGATGCCGCGCTGCCGCTCCAGCGCGAGGGAATCGGTCCGAGTGCTGCCGGCGTCCACGCTGCCGAGCTCGTCGATGACTCCGACGGAGTGCAGCAGCCGCTCGGTGAGGCTGGTCTTACCGGCGTCGACGTGGGCGAGAATTCCGAGGTTGAGCACGTGCACGAAGCGTCATGTCCTTAGAAGAGGGGGTCGTTCCTTCTTGGGTGGACATGCGTGCTCCTCGCATTACCGCGCTCCTCCGTCGATCGACTGTCGGTCCCCCGCAGTGCAGCAGACCCCCGCACCGGACGCCAACGAATTAACGGTCAACAAAGCCGCGTCCCAGCTCTCGCCCCCTCCCCTGGCCGGTCCTAGAGTGACGCCCATCACGTCAGGTGGCCGATTTTCCCCGCCAGCCCCCTGCTATCCCCTCGCACGGTTCCCTGGGAGGGCACATGACCCGTATCTCGGTGAAGGTGGACGGCACGAACTACCAGGACGAGGTCGAACCCCGTCTCCTGCTGATCCACTACCTGCGTGACCGGCTGGGCCTGACCGGCACCCCCGTGGGCTGCGACACCTCCAACTGCGGGGCCTGCACGGTCGACCTGGACGGCGCGAGCGTCAAGAGCTGCTCGGTCCTGGCCGTCCAGGCGGACGGGAGCGAAGTGACCACCGTCCAGGGGCTGACGTCGAACGGGGAGTGGACGGGACTGCAACGGGCGTTCCACGAGCGGCACGCCCTCCAGTGCGGCTACTGCACACCGGGCATGCTCATGGCGGCGCGGGACCTGCTGCGGGACAACCCGCACCCCACGTCGGACGAGGTCCGCCACGCCCTGGAGGGCAACCTGTGCCGCTGCACGGGCTACCAGAACATCGTGCGGGCGGTCCTGGACGTCTCCGAGAACGCCTCCGAGGAGGTGCGGACATGAGCGAGACCGTCGAGCGCGAGGTCGGCCGCTCCCGCCCGCGCAAGGAGGACGCCCGTCTGCTCACCGGGCAGACCAACTGGACCGACAACATCAGCGTGGGCGGACTGCTGCATCTGGCGATCCTGCGCAGCCCCATGGCCCATGCCCGCATCGACCGCGTCGACGTGACGCCCGCGCTCCGACGCCCGGGTGTCGTCGCGGCGTTCAGCGGAAGCGACCTCGCCGAGGGGATGGGCTCGCTGCCCTGCGCATGGCCGGTGACCGAGGACATCGTGCTGCCCGACCACCCGCCGATCGCCGTCGAGGAGGTGCGGTACGCCGGGGACCCGGTGGCGGTCGTGGTGGCCCGCGACCGGTACGCGGCCGCCGACGCCCTCGAAGCGATCGAGGTCGACTACACACCCCTGCCACCGGTACTGGACCTGGAGGCCGCGCTCGCCGAGGACTCCCCCCTGGTCCACTCCGACAAGGGCACCAACCGCAGCTACCGCTGGCCGCTGCGGACCGGCGAGGACTTCGACGCCGTACGCCGGCGCGCCGAGGTCACCCTCAAGCGCCGCTACGTCCACCAGCGGCTCATCCCCAACGCCATGGAACCGCGCGGAGTCGTCGTCACCCCGCTCGCCGCGTCCGGCGAGTACACCCTCTACTCCTCCACCCAGATCCCGCACATCCTGCGGATCATGCTCGCCATGGTCACCGGGGTCCCCGAGCACAAGCTGCGGGTGATCGCCCCCGACGTCGGCGGCGGCTTCGGCTCCAAGCTCCAGGTGTACGGCGAGGAGGTCATCGCCCTCACGGTCGCCCGCCGCCTCGGACGCCCGGTCAAGTGGACCGAGTCCCGCTCCGAGGGCTATCTGGCCACCCACCACGGCCGCGGCATGATCCAGGACATCGAGATCGCCGCGAACCGCGACGGCACCCTGCTGGGCCTCAAGGCCGACCTCCTCGTCGACATGGGCGCCTATCTGATGCTGGTCACGCCCGGCATCCCGATCCTGGGCGCGTTCATGTACCCGGGGATCTACAAGATGGGTTCCTACGAGCTCGACGTCACCGGCGTCTTCACCACCCGGACCCCCACCGACGCCTACCGCGGCGCCGGGCGCCCGGAGGCGACGTACGCCATCGAACGGATCATGGACGAGCTGGCGGTCGAACTCGGCCTGGATCCCGTGGAGTTGCGGCGCCGGAACTGGATCGGGCACGAGGAGTTCCCGTACACGACGATCGCGGGCCTGACCTACGACAGCGGCAACTACGAGGCCGCGACCGAGAAGGCGCTCGCGCTCTTCGACTACGACAAGCTCCGCGCCGAGCAGGCGGACCGCAACCACCGGGGAGACTCCGTACGCCTCGGCATCGGTGTGTCGACGTACACCGAGATGTGCGGGCTCGCGCCGAGCCGGGTGCTGCGGGACCTCAGGTACGCGGCCGGCGGCTGGGAGGCGGCGAGCGTGCGGGTGCTGCCCACCGGCAAGGTCGAGGTGGTCACCGGGACCAGTCCGCACGGACAGGGCCATGTGACCTGCTGGAGCCAGATCGCCGCCGACGTCCTGGGGGTGCCGTTCGACGACGTCCAGGTCGTGCACGGCGACACCCGGGCCGCCCCGCAGGGCATGGACACCTACGGCTCGCGCTCCCTCGTGGTGGGCGGCACGGCCGTTCACCACGCGGCGCTCAAGGTGGTGGACAAGGCCCGGAAGGTGGCCGCCCATCTGCTCGAAGCGAGCGAGCGGGACCTGGAGTTCACGAACGGCGTCTTCTCCGTCAAGGGCTCCCCCGACGCCCGAAAGACCCTCCAGGAGCTCGCCTTCGAGACGTTCTCCTCGCACGACCTGCCCGACGGCATGGAACCCACCATCAACGCCGGACACCTCACCGACCCGGACGACTTCTCCTACCCGCACGGCACCCACCTGTGCGCGGTCGAGGTCGACACCGAGACCGGGCGGACCCGCATCCGGTCGTACGTCTGCGTCGACGACGTCGGCAAGGTCGTCAACCCGATGATCGTCGAGGGCCAGGTGCACGGCGGCCTCGCGCAGGGCATCGCGCAGGCGCTGTACGAGGAGGCGGTCTACGACGACCAGGGCAACCTCGTCTCCGGCACGATGGCGGACTACCTCGTCCCGTCCGCGGCCGACCTGCCCGACTTCGTGACGGACCGCACCGAGACGCCGTCGACCACCAACCCCCTGGGCGTCAAGGGAGTCGGTGAGGCGGGGACGATCGCGTCCACGCCCGCCGTCGTCAACGCCGTCGTGGACGCGCTGCGCCCGCTGGGCGTGACGGAGGTACGGATGCCCTGCACCCCCGAGCGGGTGTGGCGAGCCATCGAGGAGGCCTCGGCATGATTCCCCCGGCATTCGACTACGCCCGTCCGGCCGACGTCGACGAGGCGGTACGCACGCTCGCCGGGGCCGGCGAGGACGCCAAGGTACTGGCCGGCGGGCAGAGCCTGCTGCCGCTGCTCAGGCTCCGCCTCGCCTTCCCCGAACTGGTCGTGGACGTCGGCCGCATCCCCGAACTGCACGGGGTCCGCGAGGACGGCGGCACCCTCGTCATCGGCGCGATGACCACGCACCACGAAGTGATCCGGGACCCGCTGGTACGCCGTCACGCGGGCCTGCTCGCCGCCGCCACGGCGACCGTCGCGGATCCCGCCGTACGGCATCGGGGCACCCTCGGCGGTTCCCTCGCGCACGCCGATCCGGCCGCGGACCTGCCCGCGGTGGTCCTGGCCCTGGACGGCGAACTGGTCGTCCAGGGACCGCGCGGACGGCGCACGGTCCCCGCCCGGCAGTTCTTCGTCGACTATCTGCAATCCGCCCTGGAACCGGACGAGTTGCTCGTCGAGGTGCGGGTGCCCAAGACGGACGGCTGGGGCTTCCACTACGAGAAGTTCCACCAGGTCGCCCAGGCCTGGCCGATCGTCGGTGTGGCCGCGCTGGTGCGCCGGGACGACGGGCGGATCGCCGAGGCACGCGTCGGTCTGGCCAACATGGGCACGACCCCGCTGCGCGCGACGGCCGCCGAGGAGGCCCTGACCGGTGCCGGGGACGCGGAGGCGGTGGCGCGGGCCGCGGAGGCGGCGGCGATCGGGACCCAGCCGTCGCGGGACCTGTCCGGCTCGCCGGAGTACCGGGCGCATCTGGCCCGGGTGCTCACCAAGCGGGCGGTGCTGACCGCCGCCGGAATGGGGTGAGGGACGATCACGGAGTTCGACGGCCCGGAGCAGGTGCGGGCCCGCCTGGAGGAGACGGGATACCTCGTCGACCACGGGCTGGCCGTCGCCTGCTTCCTGGCCCTCCGGCTGGCCCGGCCGATCTTCTGCGAGGGCGACGCGGGCGTCGGCAAGACCGCGCTCGCCTCCGCCCTCGCCGAGGCACTCGGCGCCCCGCTGATCCGGCTCCAGTGCCACGAGGGCATCGAGGCCTCGCAGGCGCTGTACGACTGGGACTTCCCACGCCAGCTGCTGCATCTGCGCGCCGCCGAGGCCGCCGGGGTCACCGACGCCGACCGTCTGGAGAGCGAGCTGTACGACCGGCGCTTCCTGATCGCCCGGCCGCTGCTGCGGGCGCTGGAGACCCAGCCGTCGGTCCTGCTGGTCGACGAGATCGACCGCGCGGACGACGAGTTCGAGGCGTTTCTGCTGGAGCTGCTCTCGGAGTACTCGGTGACCGTTCCGGAGCTGGGCACCCTGCGGGCCGAGGCCCCGCCCGTGGTCGTGCTGACCTCCAACCGCACCCGTGAGGTGCATGACGCGCTGAAGCGGCGCTGCCTCTACCACTGGTTCGACCACCCCGGGTTCGCCCGTGAACTCGCCATCGTGCGGCGGCGGTTGCCCAAGGTGTCGGAGCGGCTGGCGGAGCAGGTGACCGCGCTGGTGCAGACCTTGCGCTCGGAGGATCTGGTGAAACCGCCCGGCGTGGCCGAGACGATCGACTGGGCCGAGGCGCTGGATGCGTTGGGTGCGAGTGAGGTGGACGCGGAGTTGGCCGTGACGACGCTGGGGTCGGTGCTGAAGTATCGGGAGGACGTGGAGCGGGCGCAGGGGCTGGATTTCGCGGCGGTGCTGCGTGCGTCGGTGGATGTGCGGTGATGGGTCGTTGGTCGTCTGCTGCACCGTGGGGGCTGGTCGCGCAGTTCCCCGCGCCCCTTCTCGGCGACGGTGTGCTCGTTGGTTTTGCTCGTGCCCTGCGTGCGGCTGGCGTTGACGCCAGTGCTGAGCGGGTGCATGCCTTTTTGCGGGCCGTGGATGTGTTGGGGCCCTCCCTGCGGGCGGATGTGTATTGGGCGGGGCGGGTGACGCTGTGCGGGAGCCAGGACGATCTGGAGCGGTATGAGCGGGTGTTCGCCGCGTACTTCGGTGCCGGTGAACGGGCTCGGCATGAGGCGTCCGCACCCCCGCTGTCCCGGCTGCGGCTGCTCGTGCGGGATGCCGCTGAGTCTCGTACGACATCTGCGGACGACGAAGGACCGCCCACAACCTCTCTCGCCGGCTCCGCCGAGGTCCTCCGTCACCGGGACGTCGCCGAGCTGGACGCCGTCGAGCGTGAGCAACTGCGGCGTCTGCTGGCGGTGTTCGCCCTGCGAGGCGAGACCCGTCGCAGTGCGCGGCGGCGGCCCGCCCGGCGTGGGGACGTCGATCCGCGTCGGACGGTCAGGGAACTGCTGCGGCGCGGCGGGGAACCCGCACGACTGTGTCGGCACCGGCGGACCGAGCGGCCTCGCCGGGTCGTGCTGCTGGTGGACGTCAGCGGCTCCATGGCGCCGTACGCCGACGCGCTGCTGCGGTTCGCGCACGCGGCCGCCCGTGGTCCGCGCACGGAGGTGTTCACGATCGGCACCCGGCTGACCCGGGTGACCCGCGAACTGTCCCACCGCGACCCCGACCTGGCGATGAGGGCGGTCGCGGCGGCCGTGCCCGACTGGCGCGGGGGTACCCGGCTGGGTGTGCTGCTGCGCGAGTTCCTGAACCGCTGGGGGCAGCGCGGGACGGCACGCGGCGCGGTCGTCGTGGTGCTCTCGGACGGCTGGGAGCGTGGCGATCCGGAGGTGCTGGCGGCGCAGATGCGACGCTTGCGGCGGCTGGCCCACCGGGTGATCTGGGCCAATCCGCGCAGGGCCCGCCCCGGCTACACGCCCCTGGCGGCCGGTATGGCGGCGGCGCTGCCGAGCGTGGACACGTTCGTCGACGGGCACAGCCTGGCCGCGCTGGAGAGCCTGGCGGCGGTCGTGAGAGGAGCGGATCGTGCGTGAGATTCTCCCGGCGCTGAGCGCCTGGTACGCGGCGGGAGTGCCGTTCGGTCTGGCGACCGTCGTCGCCGTGAGCCGCAGCGCGCCGCGCGACCCCGGTGCGGCGATGGCCGTGGGACCCGGGGACGAGGTCGTCGGCAGTGTGTCCGGCGGCTGTGTGGAGGGGGCGGTGTTCGAGCTCGCGCAGGAGGTGGTGGCGAGCGGCGAGGCGCGGTTGCAGACCTTCGGGTACAGCGACGAGGACGCGTTCGAGGTGGGGCTGACCTGCGGCGGCGAGATCACCCTGCTGGTGCGGCCCGTCTCCCCGGCGACCGACCCGGTCTTCGGCGAGGTCGCCGGGTCGGTGGCGGCGGGGCTCCCGGTGACCGTGGCGACGGTGACCGACGGTCCCGCGCCGCGCGGGGGGACCCTCGCCGTGTGGCCGGACCGGGTCGCGGGGAGCCTGGGCGCCGACGGTCTGGACGTGGCGGTCACCGCCGACGCGCGCGGTGAACTCGCCCTGGGGGCTACGGGGTTGCGGCACTACGGCCCGCACGGTGAGCGCCGCGAGGACGCGGTCACCGTCTTCCTGCACTCCTTCGCGCCTCCCCCGCGCATGCTCGTCTTCGGCGCGATCGACTACGCCGCCGCGGTCGCCCGGATCGGTGACTTCCTCGGCTACCGGGTCACCGTGTGCGACGCCCGCCCGGTCTTCGCCACCCCCAAACGCTTCCCGCGGGGCGTGGACGTGGTGGTGGACTGGCCGCACCGCTACCTCCAGGGCACGGACACCGACGAGCGCACGGTGATCTGCGTCCTCACCCACGACCCCAAGTTCGACGTCCCGCTGCTTCAGGAGGCGCTGCGCCGGCCCGCGGCGTACATCGGGGCGATGGGCAGCCGTCGTACGCACGACGACCGGATGAAGCGGCTGGTCGAGACCGGGCTCACGGACCGTGAACTGGCCCGGCTGCGCTCCCCGGTCGGGCTCGACCTCGGCGCCCGCACCCCGGAGGAGGTGGCCGTGTCCGTCGCCGCCGAGATCGTCGCGCTGAGATGGGGCGGCACGGGAACCCCTCTGACAGCCACCGCAGGAGCCATCCACCCCCATTGACGGAGGAAGTCATGGAACTGCACCACGAGTTCACCGTGCCCGTACCGGTCGACGACGCCTGGCGGGCGCTCCTGGACATCGAACGCGTCGCGCCGTGCATGCCGGGAGCGACCGTGGAGGACTACGACGGCAAGACGGTGAACGGCTCGGTGAAGGTCAAGGTCGGGCCGATCACCGTGACGTACAAGGGCACCGCCGTCTTCGAGGAACAGGACGAGGACGCGCACCGCATCGTCCTCATCGCGAGCGGCCGCGAGACCCGCGGCCAGGGCACCGCCCGCGCCACCGTCACCGGCACACTCACCGAACAGGACGGCGGCACAGCCGTGTCGGTACGCACCGATCTGACGGTCACCGGGCGTCCGGCGCAGTTCGGCCGCGGGGTGATGGCCGAGGTCGGCGACCGGATCATCGGCCAGTTCGCGCAGAACCTCGCCGAACAGCTGGGCGACCAGCCCGAGGAGACACCGGCGCCGGCGGACGAGCCACTGGACCTCTTCCGCGCGGCCGGAGTCCCGGTCGCCAAGCGTGCGGCGGTCGCGGCGGCGGTGGTCGTGGCCCTGGTGGTGGTGCTACGGCGGTGGCGGCGCCGCTAGCCCCGGCCATGCTCGTCCATGGCGGACTGCTGAACCGGGGCGAGGGGGAGGTCGGCCCATTGGGGGAACCGGGTGGTGGGCAGACGGCGTACGAGCGTGGTGCCGGTCGGCACGCCGTCCACCTCAGCGGGGAGACGCCACCGACATCCGCCGAATCAGGGGGTTGGGACCGGCGACGACGGGTAGCTGGGGGCACAACGGAAGAGGGCGCACTCCCTCTTGGGCACCTCTGCCGGAAGGAGGTCCGTGACAGCGCACACTCGCAGCGCCCGGGCCGCTTCCGCACACACGGAGCGGCCCGGCCTTTGTACGCGTCCCCCGCGCACCTCACGGACGGTCATGGTGTGACACCGATCGAGTGACATGGAAGCCCCGGAGCCCCGCCGGCGCACATCCGTCGCCTGCCGACCGCAACCTTTCACTCGACCAAGCGCTCTACATGGGCGACATGTCTTCCGCGATCCACAGGTCCCCAGAGAGACACCGGAGCCGAGAACTCGACACTCGCGCACGGAGGTTCACCCTGCGGTCCGACTATCAGTGGGAGAGCGTCAACGTTCACCTGATCGGTATCCGATACGGGCGGTTGCCGAAGCCGGAACCGTAATGCCGTCGGGTTAGCATCTGGCCACAAGCACCGCACCGTGACAGAAACGACAAGCGACCCAAGGGGGACCGAGCCTCATGCCGGTCAAGGTCAGCGTCGTCGTCCCCGTGTACAACCCCGGGGTTTACATCGAGGACTGCATCGCATCTCTGAAGAGGCAGTCGCTGCCTCCCGACGAGTACGAAGTGGTCTTCGTCGACGACGGTTCCACCGACGGAACACCGGCAAGGCTCGATGAGCTCGCTGCCGAGGATTCCCACGTCCGAGTGATCCACCAGGAGAACTCCGGGTGGTCGGGCAAGCCGCGCAATGTGGGGATCGCCGCGTCCCAGGGCGAGTACGTCATGTTCGTCGACAACGACGACTACCTCGGCGACGAAGCCCTGGAGCGGATGTACGACTACGGCGTGGCCAACGGCGCCGACGTGATCGTGGGGAAGATGGCCGGCAAGGGACGTCCCGTCCCCGTCGAGCTGTTCCGCCGCAACCACCCGCACGCGACGGTCGAGAACGCCCCGCTCATCGACAGCCTCACCCCGCACAAGATGTTCCGCCGGGCCTTCCTCGACGACATCGGACTGCGCTTCCCCGAGGGCCGGCGGCGCCTGGAGGACCACGTCTTCATCGCCGAGGCGTATCTGCGCGCGGACAACGTCTCCGTGCTCAGCGACTACGTGTGCTACTACCACGTGCGCCGCGACGACGCCTCCAACGCCGGTTTCCAGCAGTTCGAACCGGCGGGGTACTTCAAGAACCTGCGCGAGGCCCTCGACGTCGTCGAGACGTACACCAAGCCGGGAGACCTGCGCGACCGTCTCTTCCGCCGCTGGCTGCGCAACGAGATGGTCGAGCGGATGCGCGGCAAGCGTCTGCTGGCGATGCCCGAGGACTACCGCCGCAGTCTGTTCACGGAGATCCACGCCACCGTCGTCGAGCGCTTCGGCCCCGGCGTCGCGGCCGGGCTCCCGCCGACACAGCGCGTCGTGGCCGAGCTGATCGCCGCGGACCGCTACGCCGATGTCGTCGCGTTCGCCGAGTGGGAGGCCGGCATCGCCCTCAGGGCGGTCCCGGAGGGCGTCGAGTGGCAGGACGGCTCGCTGCGGGTCGCTCTGCGCACCGAGTTCACCTCGGGCGGCGAGCCGATGCTGTTCCCCGCCGACGGCGTCCCGGCGACGGGCGGTCCGCCGCTGGACGCCGCCGAGGCCATCGCGTGGGTGTCCGCCGACTCCGTGGCACGGTTCGACACGACGACCGGCGACCTGCTGCTGCGCGAGCGCGCCAGCTCCGCCCAGCACTTCCAGTCCGTGCAGGTCACCCGGGAGACGGTCCCGGAAGGCGACGGCGACCGGGTGCGGCTGGTGCTGCGGGTGACGGCCACGGTCGACCCGGCCACCGCGGCGGGCGGCGTGCCCCCGGCCGACGGACTCTGGGACGCCTTCGTCCGCGTCCGCCTCGGCGGCTGGACCAAGGAGTGCCGGCTGGGCCCGGCCCCGGCCCACGACCGGCCCGTACCGCAGGCCGCCGTCGCGGGCGGCCGTACGGTCCTGCCGTACTGGACCCACCCGCACGGCAACCTCGCCCTCGCCGTGGACCGCGCACCCGAACGGCTCGGCCTGGACCGTGCCACGCCCGGGACCGTCACCGTCTCCGACGACCACATCCAGGTGCCCCTGCCGCTGTATGTGGCCGGGGAGCGGAAGATCGTGCTGCGGCTCGGCTCCGCGAGCATCGTGGACGTGCCCGGCACCCTCTCCCCCGCCGCCGACGGCTCGGGATCGGTGCTGGAGGCCGAGCTGCCGCTCGCCGAACTCAGGGCCTCCACCTGGCGGGTCGCGCTGAGTCCCGTCCCGGAGGCGACCGAACCGCGTTTCCTGGTGCTGCCGTTCGCCCTGCGCGTCACCGGCGAGACGGTCCGCGCGGTGCGCGCGCCCAACCCCGGTGGGCTGGAGCGGCTGGCCCGCCGGGTCCGCCGCAAGCTCGGCAGGGTGCTGCGCGGTGCGACGTCCCGGATCAAGAACGGCAGGAGGTAGCGGCGTGCGACCGCTGGGCATAGAGGGCGCCTGGGTGCTGGAACCCAAGGTGTTCCCGGACGAGCGGGGCAGTTTCCACGAGTGGTACCGCGGCGAGGAGTTCCGCGAGGCCACCGGGTACGACCTGTCGCTGGCGCAGGCGAACTGCTCGGTCTCCAAGCGGGGCGTGCTGCGCGGGGTGCACTTCGCGGATGTGCCTCCCGGCCAGGCCAAGTACGTCACCTGTGTACGCGGCGCCGTCCTGGACGTGGTGGTGGACATCCGTGTCGGCTCACCCACCTTCGGGAGCTGGGAGGCGGTGCGGCTCGACGACGACACACGGCACGCCGTGTTCCTCGCGGAGGGGCTCGGGCACGCGTTCATGGCGCTCACCGATGACGCCACCGTGGTGTACCTGTGCTCGACGGGATACGCGCCGGGACGTGAGCACGGGGTGCACCCGCTCGACCCGCAGCTGGGCATCGTCTGGCCCGAGGGGATCACGCCGGTGCTGTCGGAGAAGGACGGGCAGGCGCCGTCGCTGGCCGAGGCGGAGCGGTCCGGGCTGCTTCCCTCGTACGAGGAGTGCTCCGGCTACTACGAGCGGCTGCGCGCCGGGCGGCCCGGAGACTGACCGGACAGCAGTGGACCCCGTCCTTCGGCTCGAAGGGCGGGGTCCACTGCTGTCGTACCAGGAGCTGTCGTACTAGGAAGCCTTCGTGGCCTTGGCGGTGTCGGTGCCGTAGCGGGCCTTCAGCGCCTGGCGCTTGTTGCTGCCCTCCGCGTTCACGCCCTTCTCGATGATCACGAGATTGTGGAAGAAGTGGACGCCCACGATGTTGCGGTCGGTGTACGTGGGCTTGTAGTCCTCGTCCACGAACTCCTCGAAGTTCAGCCCGTCCGTCAGCCGCTTGAGCAGGCCCATGCTGGTGTCCGGGGAGTCGAGGTCCTCGCTGCCCATCCACTCGGGCCAGTAGGAGCTCTGGGTGTCCTCGACCACGTAGATGCCACCGTCCGCGAGCAGCGGGAAGAGGGTCTTGAACGTGGTGATGACATGCGGGCTGCGGTGGCTGCCGTCGTCGATGATGACGTCGAGCTTGCCGATCTTCCCGGCGATGGACAGCAGCGAGTCGGGATCGGACTGGTCGCCGATGTACGTCGTGATCCGGTCCTCGTCGACGAACGACTTGTCCTGGATGTCCACGCCGTGGATCTGCGCGTTGGGGAAGAAGGCCTTCCACATCCGCAGCGACGCACCGCCCTGGCCGGCCCGGGCGTAGCCGCCGATGCCGATCTCCAGGAGGTTGAACTCCTTGTTCTTCAGGTGCTGGAGGTAGCGCTGGTAGTGCTGCGCGTACTTGTGGGCGCCCCACTTGTCGGTCTTGAAGTGCGCGGCCAGCTTGCACAGGTCGTCGGAGATCGCGGCGACACCCGTGAGGGCCTTCGGCTTGGGCTTCGGCTGGGGACCGACCGTCCGCTGCTTGACCTTGCGCAGCGTCTGCCAGCCGCGCTCACCGACGACGGGTTTGACGGCCTTCTTCACGGCCGACTTGATCGACATGCTCCGGAATCTCCCTCTGTGATGGTCACGCCAGGGACGGAAAGGCCGCTCCCAGCGCCTCCCGCCAGTCTCGGATGGGGGCGAGGCCCGCCCGCTCCCAGCGCGCATGACCCAGCGCGCTGTACGCGGGACGGGGCGCGGGCCTCGGATAGGCCGCACTGCCCACCGGCCGCACCCGGTCGGGGTCGGCGCCGAGGTGCCGGAACACCTCACGCGCCAGTCCGTACCAGGTGGTCTCGCCGGAGCTGGTGGCGTGGAAGAGACCGCTCGCGTCCCGGCCGGAAAGGGGGCCGAGGTCGGCGATGCGGGTCGCCACGTCCGCGCTCCAGGTGGGCTGCCCCCGCTGGTCGTCGACGACGTCGACGGTGTCGCGGGAGGCCTCCAGTGCGATCATGGTGCTGACGAAGTTACGGCCGTGGGCGCCGTAGAGCCAGGCGGTGCGCAGCACGGCGCCGGTCTCGGGGAGCTCCTCCAGCACGGCCTGTTCGCCGGCCAGTTTGGTGCGGCCGTAGGCGGTGCGCGGCGCGGTCGGGTGGTCCTCGGGGTACGGGGTGCCGCGGGCGTCGCCGGCGAAGACGTAGTCGGTGGAGACATGGACCAGCCGCGCGCCCCGGGCCGCGCAGGCGCGGGCGAGGTTCCGCGGGCCGTCGCCGTTGATCAGCAGCGCCTGCTTCTCGTCGGTCTCGGCGTCGTCGACGGCGGTGTACGCGGCGCAGTTGACCACGAGGTCGGGGTGGTGCCCGGCGAGGACGGATTCGACGGCGTCGGGGTCGGTGATGTCGAGCGCGGCGCGGTCCAGGGCCGTCACCTGCTCGCCGCGGCGGGTCAGTTCGTCGACCGTGTCCCGGCCGAGCATCCCGCCGGCCCCGGTGACCAGCCACTTCATGCGTGCTCCTGGGCGACGCGTCGCTTCAGCGGCTCCCACCAGGAACGGTTCTCCCGGTACCAGGCGACGGTCTCGGCGAGGCCGGTCGCGAAGTCGTGCCGCGGCTGGTAGCCGAGCTCGGTGTGGATCTTGGTCCAGTCGACGGAGTAGCGCAGGTCGTGGCCCTTGCGGTCCTCGACGTACTCGACCATGTCCCAGTCGGCGCCGCTCGCTTCGAGGAGCAGTCCGGTCAGTTCCTTGTTGCTGAGTTCGGTGCCGCCGCCGATGTTGTAGACCTCGCCGGCCCGGCCCTTGGTGCGCACCAGGTCGACGCCCTGGCAGTGGTCGTCGACGTGCAGCCAGTCGCGGACGTTGCGGCCGTCGCCGTAGAGGGGGACCTTCAGGCCGTCGAGGAGGTTGCTGATGAAGAGCGGGATGACCTTCTCGGGGAACTGGTGGTGCCCGTAGTTGTTGGAGCAGCGGGTGACGCGGACGTCCATGCCGTGGGTGCGGTGGTAGGCGAGGGCCAGCAGGTCGGAGGAGGCCTTGGACGCCGAGTACGGCGAGTTGGGCTGCAACGGGTGGCTCTCGGGCCAGGAGCCGTGCTCGATGGAGCCGTAGACCTCGTCGGTGGAGACGTGCACGAACGGGCCGGTGCCGTGCCGCAGGGCCGCGTCCAGCAGGGTCTGGGTGCCGACCACGTTGGTCATCACGAAGTCGGTCGCGCCGGCGATGGAGCGGTCCACATGGGACTCCGCGGCGAAGTGCACGACCTGGTCGGCGTCGGCCATGAGCTTGTCGACCAGCTCCGCGTCACGGATGTCGCCCTGGACGAACTCCAGCCGGGGGTGGTCGAGTTCGAGGTTGTCCAGGGTGCCCGCGTAGGTGAGCTTGTCCAGCACGGTGATCCGTGGCGCGTCGGAGGCCTCCGAGGCGAGGAGTCTGCGCACGTACTGGGAGCCGATGAAGCCGGCGGCGCCGGTGACGAGGAGATTCATGAATGGATCTGCACCTTGCTGTGGTCTCCGAGCACGAGGCGGTGGGCACTGGGCATACCGGCCGTCGGGGTCACCTCGACATGGCGGCCGATGAGGGAGGACTCTATACGCCCCACGCCCTGGATCGAGGAGTCCCGCAACACGATCGAGAACTCCAACTCGCTGTCCTGGATCCGGCAGTTCTCCGCGACGGAGGTGAAGGGGCCCACATAGGAGTCGCTGACGACCGTCCCGGCGCCGATGATCACCGGGCCGACGACACGGGAGCCTGCGATCCGCGCCCCCTCCTCGACGACCACCCGGCCGACGAGCTCGGACCGTTCGTCGACCTCACCGTCGATGCGGTGCTCGATGGTCTCCAGGACCGTACGGTTCACCTCCAGCATGTCTCCGACGTTGCCGGTGTCCTTCCAGTAGCCCTTGATCACGGTGGAGCGGACGTCGGCGTGGATGTCGATGAGGTGCTGGATGGCGTGGGTGATCTCCAACTCGCCGCGCCAGGACGGTTCGATGGCGCGGACCGCCTCGTGGATCACGGGCGTGAAGAGGTAGACGCCGACCAGGGCGAGGTCGCTCTTGGGGGTCTCGGGCTTCTCCTCCAGGCCGATCACCTGGCCGGCGGAGTCGAGTTCGGCGACACCGAAGGAGCGCGGGTCGGGCACATGGGTGAGGAGGATCTGGGCGGCGGGCCGGTTGGTACGGAACTCGTCGACCAGCCCGGAGATGCCGCCGACGATGAAGTTGTCGCCGAGGTACATCACGAAGTCGTCGTCGCCGAGGAAGTCCCGTGCGATCAGCACCGCGTGGGCCAGTCCGAGCGGGCGCTCCTGGGGGATGTAGGTGATCTCCAGGCCGAACTTCGAGCCGTCGCCGACGGCTTCCTCGATCTCGGCGGCGGTGTCACCGACGATCACTCCGACTTCGGTGATCCCGGCGGCCGCGATGGACTCCAGACCGTAGAAAAGGACGGGTTTGTTGGCCACGGGCACGAGTTGCTTGGCCGATGTGTGGGTGATCGGCCGCAATCGCGTACCGGCGCCACCAGACAGGACAAGAGCCTTCATTTGGTTCACCTTAGTCTGGTTCGCCGGTAACAGGCTCGGTCCTCACCGTCACGGGGGTTCAACTTCCTTCTGCTCCACGGACGCACGGCGGGGTTCACGGAACCGGGTACCCCGCCAGCGTCGCTCGGCACTCACCCCTCCAGTGAGATCTCGCTCCACACCTGCTTGCCCCCGCTGACCGGCAGCGTCCCCCAGGCGTCCGACATGGCCTCGACGAGGAGGATGCCGCGCCCGCCGGTGGCCTCCCAGCCGATACGGGTCGCCCTCGCGGGGGTGCGCGGTGAGGAGTCGGCGACGGCGACGCGCAGCCGGTGGTTGACGAGGGTGAGGTCGAGGCGGACCCGGCCGTCGGTGTGCACGAGGGCGTTGGTGACGAGTTCGGACACGACGAGCAGCACGGTGTCCAGGACATCGCCGGACACGCCCCAGGCGCGCATGGTGCGCCGCGTGAAACGGCGGGCGTGGCCGACGGCCTGCGGGACGCGCCACACCGTCCAGCTCTCGCGCTGCGGACGGGTGGCCATGCCGTCGTAGCGCAGGAGGAGCAGGGCGACGTCGTCGCTGCGGCGGGCGCTGCCCAGCAGCGCGTCGGCGACGAGGCCCAGGTGGGCGGGGTCGGAGACGGACAGTTCGTGGGCGAAGCGGTCCATGCCCTCGTCGATGTCGGAGTCGACGGACTCCACGAGGCCGTCGGTGGTCAGGGCGACCAGGGTGCCGGGCCGGAGCCTGAGCGGGGTCATCGGGAAGTCCGCCTGCATGACCACGCCGAGGGGCGGGCCGCCGTCGGCCTCGGCGATCTCGGTTGCGCCGTCCGGGTGACGCAGCACCGGCGGCAGGTGTCCGGCGCGTACGCACCAGGCGGAGCCCTCCTCCATGTCGACGTCGACATAGCAGCAGGTGGCGAAGAGGTCGGTCTCCATGTCCATGAGGAGCCGGTTGGCATGGGAGACGACGACGTCCGGCGGGTGTCCTTCGACGGCGTAGGCGCGCAGGGCGGTGCGCATCTGGCCCATCAGGGTGGCGGCGGCCGCGCTGTGGCCCTGGACGTCGCCGATGACGAGGGCGACATGGTTGTCGGGCAGCGGGATCACGTCGTACCAGTCGCCGCCCAGCTCAAGCCCCGCGGTGCTGGGCAGATAGCGGGCGACCGCGATGGCGCCGGGCAGCTTGGGCAGGCGGCGCGGGAGCAGCTGGCGCTGGAGCATGCCGACGAGCTCGTGTTCGGCGTCGAAGGCGTGGGCCCGCATCAGGGCCTGGCCCGCGAGGCCGGCGGAGGCGGTGAGCAGGGCGCGTTCGTCGGGGCCGAACTCGTGCGGGGTGTCCCAGCCGATCAGACAGGCGCCGGCCATGCGGCCCCCGCCGGGCAGCGGCAGCACGGCGAGGCCGCCGGGGCCGACCTCGGCGAGGGCGGGTTCCAGGGCGGTGCCGGCGGGCCAGATCTGGGCGCGGCCCTCGCTCAGGGCGGCGGCGAGGGTGGGCATGGCGCGTACGGGCGCGTCGGGCCACTCGGTGCGCCACTCCAGGCGCCACAGCTCGGGCCAGGACTCCTGTTCGGGCGGGTCCAGGACGGTGACGATGAGCCGGTCGCCCTCCAGCTCGGCGAGTGCGATGCGGTCGGCCTGGAGCGGCTTGCGCAGGGCGGCGACCACGGCCTGGCTGACGTCACGCACCGTGCCGGCGGTGGCCAGGGCGGCGGCCAGGCGCTGGACGCGGGCCACGTCGGTGACGTCGGAGCGCAGGGTGGAGGCGTCGGCGACGGTGCCCACCAGGCGGGCGGGCCGGCCCTCGCGGCCCGGCAGAAGGCGGCCGCGCAGTCTGAGCCACTTGGGTGGGCCGGTGGGCTGGAGGACCCGGAACTCCAGTTCGCGGTCGCCGATGGACATGTGGTCCGCCTCGACGACCGAC
Organism: Streptomyces sp. S3(2020); assembly: GCF_013044505.1. Classification (GTDB taxonomy): domain Bacteria; phylum Actinomycetota; class Actinomycetes; order Streptomycetales; family Streptomycetaceae; genus Streptomyces. The sequence goes on from NZ_JABERD010000013.1 coordinate 79,926, forward strand.
ATCAGGGAGGGCAGGTCCTCGGGCACGGTCAGCGCCAGCAGGGTCTCGACGCGGCCGTCGAAGTCCTCGCGGCCCATGCGGAACAGTTCCAGGATGTCGACGCCGACCTCGACGCGTCCGGTGTCCATGGCGAGGCTGAAGGCGTTGGCGAGCAGTTCCTCGCCCTCGGCGGGCCGGGCCGGGGCGGCGTAGGCCACGGCGTCGGCGATCAGTTCCAGACAGGCCCGGTCGTCGGCGTCGAAGCCGTCCGGACGCTCGCTCACCGCGACCAGACAGCCTGTGCCGCCGTCCCCGCGGGCGGGCAGGGCGGCGAGGCAGAAGTCCCCCGCCGGTGTACGCCGTGCCTCGGCGGCCTCGGCGAGTTCCTCGGGGCCGAGCCAGGCGGCCTTGCCGGTGCGGTGGACGTCGGCCACCGGGGACTGTCCGGCGGCGGGATAGCCGTCGCGCACGCCGTACAGGGTCCGCGGCACCCCGACGGACTCCACCAGGCACAGCAGCTCGCCGTCCTGGCTCGGCGTGTACACGCCGGCGAAGGAGGCCCTGGCGAAGACGAGCACCTGCTCCAGGACGCGCCGCAGCCGTTCGGGCGAGCCCGGATCGGCCGTGACCGCTTTGAGGGCGATTTCGGCACGCGGCGTTCCCGTTCTGCGTCCCGCAGCGCCCTCACTGACCACGTCCGCCATTACAGCGCTTATGAGACACCCGCGCAGCCCCTGTGACCGTTCCGTGGAGTGTCCGCGGTGACTCTGCGCCGTCCGCGCCCGGAACCCACGCCGTCGTGCCGGGACGCACGAACGGTCCGGCCCTCCCGCCGGAGGGCCGGACCGTGTCCGTGGACTTGCTGGTGGGGCTTGGTGGGGCAGTGGGGTCAGTGGGTCTCGGTCAGGTCCGAGGCGCCGTCCTCCGCGCCCGCGCCGGCTTCCTCGCCGCCGACCTCCTGGCCACCGACCTCTTCACCGCCGACTTCTTCACCGCCGACCTCCTGGCCGCCGACCTCTTCGCCGCCGACCTCTTCGCCGCCGACCTCTTCACCCGCACCGGCTTCCTCGCCCGCGCCGGCCTCTTCACCGGCACCGGCCTCGTCACCCGCGCCGGCCTCCTCGCCGCCCGCCGCGTCGCCCGCGCCGAGGGTCGCGCCGACCGCCTCCAGGGCGGTGGTGACCGGCTGGAAGAAGGTCTCGCCGCCGACCGTGCAGTCGCCGCTGCCGCCGGAGGTCAGACCGATGGCCAGACCGTCCTGGGTGAACAGCGAGCCGCCGCTGTCGCCGGGTTCGGCGCAGACGTTGGTCTGGATGAGCCCGGTGACGGTGCCCTCCGGGTAGTTGACGGTGGCGTCGAGTCCGAGGACCTGCCCGTCGGCGAGGCCGGTGGTGCTGCCCATCCGGAACACCTGGGCGCCGACCGTGGCGTCCGCGGCCTGGGAGATCGCGACGGTCTGGTCGCCGACGTTGACCTCGCTCGGTGCGACGGTCGCCGGGTCGTTGTACTTGACCAGCGCGAAGTCGCCGTCACCGGGGAAGGTGGCCTGGTCGACGGTGGCGATCGGGGCGCCGCCGTCCGCGTCGGACCACTCCGCCGCCGCGACACCGCAGTGACCGGCGGTCAGGAAGGCCGGGGTGCCGTCGCCCGCGGTGACGTTGAACCCCGCCGAGCAGCGGGCGCCGCCGGCGAAGATGGCGTCGCCGCCGGAGAGGTACGTCTTGAAGGTGCCGGCCGACTTCTTGATGGTCGCCATGCCCGAGCCCAGCGTCTGGACCGTGGACTCCAGCTGGTCCCACTTGTCGCCGGTGACCGTGGTGTCGGCGGTGACGAGGATCTTGTTCGTCCGGGGGTCCACGGCCCAGGCGGTGCCCGGGATGGTGGCGTCGGCCTTCAGCGTCTGCGCGCCGGCCGCCAGTTCGGCGAGGCTGTTGTCGACCTCGCGTATCTCCGCGCCGGCCTTCTTCGCCTGGACGATCACGTTGTTGTTGTCGCCCGAGATGACGTTGACGACGAGCTGCTGCTGGTCCGCGTCGTAGTACGAACCGGCGAACGCCTCGCCGAGCAGGTCCGCGAGCTGCGAGGCGAGGTCCGAGGCGTCCGATGCCTTGAGGGTCTTGGGGGCGGCAGCCTGGCCCGAGGAGCTGTCCTGGCCGGCGTTGGCCTGCGGCAGGAGAATTGCGGCTGCTCCGAGCGCCACCACGCTGCCCGCTGCGATCGCGGCCTTGCGCTTCGGAATTCGCTTGTGACTCAAACTACTCGACCTCCTGAAGGACGGGGTCAGTGCCGCCGGTCGTCGGCGGCTTGTCGGGGCGCCTGGATGGCAGTGGGTACGCAGGAGTCACGTGGGGCGTTCAATTCCGTTTGCAGGCAATCTCTTTACGCAACCGGGAATCGGCCAGGGTCCGCGTCCGGCGGGCCGACAGCGGGAACAATCCCCCATATGACGATGACCACCGCCGAAGCCGACAAGATCCTCTCCGACAACTTCGCCCCTTGGGTCCTTGAGCTGGGCCTGTCGGTCGAGGCCCTGGGAGACCACCGCGCCACCCTGCGTCTGCCCTGGTCGGACCGCCTGTCACGGGAGGGCGGGGCACTGTCGGGACAGGCCCTGATGGCCGCCGCCGACACCGCCACCGTCATCGCGGTCTCGGGGGCGCGCGGTGCCTACGGACCGATGACGACAGTGCAGCAGTCGACGTCGTTCCAGCGTGCGGTGGCCGGTTCGGATGTCCTGATCGAAGCGGTCGTCACCAAGCTGGGCCGGCGCATGGCGTTCGCCGACATCACGATGACCGACGCGGAGTCGGGCGAACTCGCGGCCCGGGCGAGCACGGTGTACGCACTGCTGGGCTGACACGGTCCGCAACCGGTCGGCGACCGTCGGTCCCGGATTCCGTCCCGAATCCCGGCTTCAGGGAATCTGCACATCCAATACTCAACGAAGTCACCGGGTGCGGTGGTTCTGCACAATCCGGCGAGGCCTCGTACGTCATTGGGGCGGGAGTGTCGCATTCGTTTCCCGGGCCGCAAGAGCGCGTATGAACGGAACACGTGCCGGGTGTGAAGAAGTCGCCAGCGAGCCGTGCGCACTCCTGCACCGTTCGGTGCTTGTGGGGCTCAAGTTGCCTGGTGAGGCCGTTGGTTGATTGGAAGGGCACGGCTGCCGCGTGCTTTGATCCATCGCACCGCAGGAGCCGCACAGGGCTTCGGAAACGGGCGCTGGGCGCCTGCGGTCGCGGCCGTCCCCAGAGGGGTCACCGCTCCCCCTTGTGAATATCCATATGAAGGGAAGTTCCATCATGAACTCCACCCCCCAGGTTGAGACCGTCGAGATCTCCGACGCCGAGCTCGACAACGTCTCCGGCGGCCTGCAGCTGAACGCCCTGGGCACCGTCACCGGCCTGGTGGACGGCATCGCCCCGGTTTCCGGCCTGGTCGGCACGGCTGTCGGCACCGTCGAGGGTGTCACCGGTCTCTCCGTGGCCCCGGTCACGAACCTGGTCGCCGGTCTCTGATCGCACCTTGTGCCGTGAGTCCCGGAGCCGTTTCCCGGCTCCGGGACTCACGGATGCCATGAAGCAACCGGCTCCCAGGGGCCGGTCCACTGTCGTTTTCAGGTGAGGGAAGTTCCGTGCAGTTCCGCCAACAGGCCCTCGCCAAGCTCCAGTCGCCGGAGGAACTCGACCTCCCGGTGCGGTTCGCCCGCCCCCAGGGCTGGCTCGCGCTCTCCGTGACGGTGGTCGTCATGGCCGCCGCGTCGGTGTGGGCGGTGACCGGTTCGGTCGCCTCCACCGTGAGCGCGTCCGCGATCCTCACCCACGGTCAGGGCAGTTACATCCTCCAGAGCCCCGTCGCGGGCCAGGTCACCGCGGTCCTCGCCGAGCAGGGCGAGCGGTTGCCCGCCGGTTCCCCGGTGCTGAAGGTCCGTACGTCCGACGGCGACAGCGTCGTCCGCTCGGTAGCCGCGGGGCGGATCACCGCGCTGGCCGCGACCATCGGGCAGATCATCCAGACCGGGGCGAACGTCGCCGCCGTGGAGAAGGTCGCGCACACCGAGGACCCCCTGTACGCCACGGTGTACGTGCCCGCCGAGAACGCGGCGTCCATCCCCGCGCACGCCGCCGTGGACCTCACCGTCTCCTCGGTGCCCACCCAGGAGTACGGCGTGCTGCGCGGCCATGTGAAGTCGGTGGACCGCTCGGCGCAGTCGGCGCAGCAGATCTCCGCGTTCCTCGGGGACAGCCAGCTCGGCGAGCAGTTCACCAAGGACGGCAGGCCGGTGGCCGTCCTGGTGAAGCTGGACACCTCGTCCGGCACGAAGAGCGGCTACACGTGGTCCTCCAAGGACGGGCCGCCCTTCACCCTCACCTCCATGACCGTGGCCACGGGTTCGATCCGGCTGGCCGACCAGCGCCCCGTCGATTGGCTGCTGCCGTGAGCACCGCACAGGACACCCGCAGCAGACGCCGCGCCACCCCGCCCAAGCGCCCCGTCCCCAAGGGGAGGGCGAAGACCGTCCGTACGCCCACCGTCCTCCAGATGGAGGCCGTGGAGTGCGGTGCCGCCTCGCTGGCGATGGTGCTGGGCCACTTCGGCAAGCACGTCCCGCTGGAGGAGCTGCGCATCGCGTGCGGTGTCTCGCGCGACGGCTCCCGCGCCAGCAACCTCCTCAAGGCGGCGCGCAGTTACGGTCTGACCGCCAAGGGCATGCAGATGGACACGGCAGCCCTCGCCGGGGTGAGGACGCCGGCCGTGCTGTTCTGGGAGTTCAACCACTACGTCGTCTACGACGGCATGGGCCGCCGCTTCGGCCGCCGCGGGGTGTACATCAACGACCCCGGCAAGGGCCGCCGGTTCGTGCCCATGGAGGACTTCGACTCCAGCTTCACCGGTGTCGTCCTGGTGATGGAGCCGGGCGACGGCTTCACCAGGGGCGGGCGCAAGCCGGGTGTGCTCGGCGCGATGCCGGCCCGGCTGCGCGGCACCGCGGGCACGATGCCCGCCGCGGTGCTGGCGAGCCTGCTCCTCGTGCTGGTCGGCGCCGCGGTACCCGCGCTGAGCCGTACCTATATCGACATGTTCCTGATCGGCGGGCAGACCTCCCTGCTCGGCGTGCTGTTCGCGTCGATGGGGACGTGTGTCCTGCTCACCCTGGTCCTCACCTGGCTGCAACAGGCGAACCTGCTGCACGGCCGCATCATCTCCTCCACGCTCTCCAGCGCCCGCTTCCTGCGCCATCTGCTGCGGCTGCCGGTGACGTTCTTCTCCCAGCGCAGCCCGGCCGACCTGGTGCAGCGACTCCAGTCCAACGACGCCGTGGCCGAGACCCTGGCCCGCGACCTCGCGGCGGCGGGCGTGGACGCGGTGGTCGTCGTGCTCTACGCCGTGCTGCTGTACACCTACGATCCGCAGCTCACGTTCGTCGGTATCGGTGTCGCCCTGTTCAACATCGTCGCCATGCGGGTCGTCATCCGGCTGCGCGCCACCCGTACGGCGAAACTCCGCGCGGACAGCGCCCGGCTCACCAACACCGCCTACACGGGCCTCCAGTTGATCGAGACGATGAAGGCGACCGGCGGCGAGGACGGCTACTTCCGCAAGTGGGCCGGGCAGCACGCCACCACGCTGGAGGAGCAGCAGCGGCTCGGTGTGCCGAGCGCCTGGCTGGGCGTCGTCGCCCCGACGCTGGCCTCGCTGAACAGTGCGCTGATCCTGTGGATCGGCGGTATGCGCGCGGTGGAGGGCGGTATCTCGGTCGGTCTGCTGGTGGCGTTCCAGGCCCTGGTCACCCGCTTCACCGCCCCGATCACCCGCCTCAACGGAGTCGCCGGGCGCATCCAGGACTTCGCGGCGGACGTGGCCCGTCTCAAGGACGTGGAGAACTTCCAGGCGGACCCGCTCTACGGCCGCCCCGGAGCCGGCGACTCCACGCGCCGTCTGCACGGCCACGTCGAGCTGGAGAACATCACCTTCGGCTACAACCCCCTGGACAAGCCCCTGTTGACCGGCTTCGACCTCACCGTCGGCCCCGGTCAGCAGGTGGCCCTGGTCGGCGGGTCGGGCAGCGGCAAGTCCACGGTCTCCCGGCTGATCTCGGGCCTGTACACGGCCTGGGAGGGTGTCATCCGTATCGACGGACAGCGGCTGGAGGACATCCCGCGCGGGGCGCTCGCCTCCTCCGTCTCCTTCGTCGACCAGGACGTCTTCCTCTTCGAGGGCTCGGTCCGCGACAACGTGGCGCTGTGGGACCCCTCGATCCCGGACGAGGCGGTGGTGGACGCACTGCGGGACGCGGCGCTGTACGACGTGGTGATGCGCCGCCCCGGCGGCATCCGGAGCCGGGTCGAGCAGGACGGCCGCAACTTCTCCGGCGGTCAGCGCCAACGCCTGGAGATCGCCAGGGCGTTGGTCCGCCGCCCCAGCATCCTCGTGCTGGACGAGGTGACGAGCGCCCTGGACGCGGAGACCGAGCAGATCGTGATGGACAACCTCCGCAGGCACGGCTGTGCGTGTGTGGTGATCGCACACCGGCTCAGCACCGTGCGCGACAGCGACGAGATCGTCGTCCTCCAGCACGGCACGATCGTGGAACGCGGGCGGCACGAGGAGCTGGTGGCGCACGGCGGTGCGTACGCGGCTCTGGTCAGGGAGCGTTGAGATGACCACCGCACACGAAGGGGACGTCGTCCTCACGGCGCTCGGCGCCATGGGTACCCCCGTCGACTGCTCCGGGTTCAACCGCCTCGATCTCGAAGGCCCGCAGGTGCTGTGGCTGGTCGCGTCGGGAGCCGTGGACCTGTTCGCGGTGGACGCCGAACAGCAGGGCCACTGGCACCACTTGGGCCGGCTGGAGGCGGGCTCCCTGATCCTGGGGCCCGGTCCAGGACCGCAGCACACCTTGGTCGCCCGCCCGCTCAGGGACTGTGTGGTCCACCGCATCGGTCTGCGCGAGCTGTACCAGCCCGCGAACACTCAGACCTGGTCCTACGACGAGTACGGCAACCCCCAGTACGTACCGCCGACTTCGAGCCCGCTGGAGTACGCCCTCGCCCTCGGCGTCGGCCGCAGCCTCTCGATCCTCTTCCAGGCGCCGATGGCGAACGAGCGGGCCGCCGAGGTGACGGACGACGACGTGTTCTGGATGCAGGTGCCGCCGGGCAGCGTGCAGTACGGATCGCTGTACGGCGCGGAGGCGGCCGCCGACCTGCTGATGGACCCGGCGATGTGGCAGAGCATGGTCGATCAGCAGTACCGGCTGCTGACCACGCTGGACCGCTGGATCGAGCAGCTGGAACGCACCCACGAGACCCGTACGGCGGAGGGCATCAAGGCGGGTGAGGCGGTCCGCGCCCAGGCCGACCGGACCCTGCTCGCGTCGATCGGCAAGTCCTCGGACCGGCGCACCACGGCCGCCGACGCGGACGCCTCCTACGCGGCGTGCAGGCTGGTCGCCCGGGCCGCCGGGATCACGCTCGCCGACCCGGCGCAGAGCGGCACCGGAAGCGATCGTCTCGACCCGGTCGAGCAGATCGCGCTCGCCTCCCGCATCCGGGCCCGGGCCGTCCGTCTGGACGGCACCTGGTGGCGGGACGACGTCGGTCCGCTGGTGGGGCACCGTGCGCTGTCCGGTGCTCCGGTCGCGCTGCTGTGGCGGCGCGGCGGCTATGTGGCGGTACATCCGGCGACGGGCCGTGAGACCCCGATCGAGAAGGCCAACGCGGAGGAGTTCGAGCCGCGTGCCGTCATGTTCTACCGGCCGCTGCCCGAGCGGCGGCTCAGTCCGCTCGGGCTGCTGCGGTTCAGCATGCAGGGCATGGGCGGGGACCTGACGAATCTCCTGCTCAGCGGGCTCGTCACGGTCGCGATCGGGGCGATCGTACCGATCGCGACCGGCAGGATCCTCGGTGAGTTCGTGCCGAAGGCGCAGACGCATCTGATCGTGCAGGTCTGTCTCGCGGTGATGATCAGCAGTTTCGTCGCCGCCGCGTTCATGCTGCTCCAGAACCTGACCATCCTGCGCCTAGAGGGCCGTATCGAGGCGACCCTCCAGCCGGCGGTCTGGGACCGGCTGCTCCGGTTGCCGACGAAGTTCTTCACCGAGCGGTCCACCGGTGAGCTGGCGAGCGCGGCGATGGGCATCAGTTCGATCCGCCGGCTGCTGGCCGGAGTCGGGCCGGTCGTCGCCCAGTCGGTGACCGTGGGCGCGATGAACCTGGGGCTGCTGTTCTGGTACAGCGCCTCGATGGCGATGGCGGCGATCGGCATGCTCGTGGTCATCGCCGGGATGTTCCTGGGGCTCGGGCTGTGGCAGGTGCGCTGGCAGCGGCGTCTGGTGGTGCTCGGCAACAAGCTGAACAACCAGGCCTTCCAGACCCTGCGCGGGCTGCCCAAGCTGCGGGTCGCGGCCGCCGAGAACTACGCGTACGCGGCCTGGGCCTCGCAGTTCGCGCGCAGCCGGGAGCTCCAGCAGAAGGTGGGGCGGATCAAGAACCTCACCACGGTGATGGGCGCCGTCTATCTGCCGGTCTGCACCCTGCTGATGTTCATGCTGCTCGCGGGGCCGGCGCGCGGGTCGATGTCGGCGGCGGCGTTCCTCACCTTCAACACCTCGGTGACGATGGTGCTGACCTCCGTCACCCAGCTGACCGGCGCCTTCGTCTCGGCGGTGGGCGCGCTGCCGCTGTTCGAGGAGATCAAGCCCGTCCTCGACGCGGCCCCCGAGGTACGCACGGCCAACACCCGCCCCGGTCCGCTGTCCGGCGGGATCGAGGCGCGCCGGCTGTCCTTCCGCTACTCCGACGACGGCCCCCTCGTCCTGGACGACGTGTCGTTCGAGGTGCGCCCGGGCGAGTTCGTGGCGGTCGTCGGCCCCAGCGGCTGCGGCAAGTCGACGCTGCTCAGGCTGTTGATCGGCTTCGATCCGCCGGTCTCGGGCAGTGTGCTGTACGACGGTCAGGACCTGGCGGCGCTCGACCAGTCGGCGGTGCGCCGGCAGTGCGGGGTGGTGCTCCAGCACGCCCAGCCGTTCAACGGCTCGATCATGGACGTCATCTGCGGGACCGAGCCGTTCACGCCGGAGGAGGTCATGGCGGCGGCCGAGATGGCGGGGCTCTCGGAGGACATCAAGCGGATGCCGATGGGACTGCACACGATCGTCTCCGGCAGCGGTGCGGTCTCCGGCGGCCAGCGCCAACGGCTCATGATCGCGCAGGCGTTGATCCGCCGGCCGCGCATCCTGTTCTTCGACGAGGCGACCAGCGCCCTCGACAACGAGACACAGCGCAGGGTGATCGAGTCCACCAAGGCCCTCAACGCCACCCGCATCGTCATCGCGCACCGCCTCTCCACAGTCCTGGACGCCGACCGTGTGATCGTCATGGAGGACGGCAAGGTGGCCCAGCAGGGCCCGCCCGCGCAGTTGCTCGCGGACACGGGAGGGCGGCTGCACGAGCTGGTACGCCGACAGCTGGCGTGAGAGGGCCGAGTCGAGGGCGTGGACGCGGCGCTGCGCGTTCTGCCGGACCCGGGCCGGACCCCCGTATGCCTCTGCGGTCGTACGCCGGTCAAGGCATACGTGGCTGGGGCGGGCGGTTGTCCGAACGTACCCAGGTCGCCAGTGCCCGCAGCGCCGTCGCGAACCGGGCCGGGTGTCGCAGGAACTCCATGTGGATGCCGGGGAACTCCACCCAGGGCGCGCCGATCCGGCGGGCGATCTCGACCGACGGCCGGGCGTAGTACGTACCGCGGTCCTCCGCGCCGGCGGCCAGGACGATCGGGAACGGCGCCGCCGCCAGCGCGGCCTCGTCGGGGCGGAAGCCGGCGAAGCCCTGCCATTCGGCGCCGAAGAGATGGTCCTGGTTGCCGAGGAAGCGCCGCCACAGATCGTCCGGCCAGCGATACGTCCCCTCGCCGCGCACGGTCTCCGCGAACCGGCGCCCCGCCGCGGGCGCTCCACCCTCGGCGTAGCGGCCGGCCAGGTCGGCGAAGAAGCCTCGGGCGGGGTCGTCGTCGGGCAGGACGTTCACGGCGGGCGGTTCGTGGGCGATCAGGCCCACCAGGGAGTCGGGGTGCCGGGCGGCGAGAGTCAGCCCGATGATCGCGCCCCCGCTGTTGCCGAACACCAGCGCCCGACCGTCGGCCAGGCCGTCGATGAGGGCGCGGGCGTCGGACGCCTGCCGCGCGAGATCCATCGGCCCGCCGGAGCGGCCGGTGCTGCGCGAGTTGCCGCGCCGGTCGTAGGTGATCACCGTGAACGCGTCGGCGAGGTCCGCCGCGACCTCCGTGTAGTAGCCCGCGTCGCCGCCCGCGCCGCTGATCATGAGCAGCGCCGGACCGCTCCCCCGCACCTCGTAGTACAGGCCTGCGCCGTCGACCTCGAATGTGCCGCTGCTCACACTCAACCCCTCTCCCCATCGAAACTTTGCCGTTTCGCTAAAAGTGCTCTAGCCTCGATGTGTACGAAACAGTTTCGTTTACGAGTTGGTAAAATCCGAACGACTTCCCTGGAGTGGTTCCGCCATGTCCCAGAAGACCCTGACCGAGAGCGCCCCCGCGGGCGCGGTCGAGGCGTCGCCCGAGGCCTCCGCCAAGCGGTGGTGGATCCTCGCGGTCATCGCCCTCGCCCAGCTGATGGTGGTCCTCGACGCGACCATCGTGAACATCGCCCTTCCCTCGGCCCAGGCCGACCTCGGGTTCTCCGACGGCAACCGGCAGTGGATCGTCACCGCGTACGCGCTGGCCTTCGCCTCCCTCCTGCTGCTCGGCGGCCGGATCGCCGACCTCTTCGGCCGCAAGCCCGCCTTCCTGATCGGTGTCGTCGGCTTCGCCGCGGTCTCCGCGCTCGGCGGTGCCGCCACCAACTTCGAGATGCTGGTCACCGCCCGTGCTCTCCAGGGTGCCTTCGGCGCGCTGCTCGCGCCCGCCGCGCTCTCCCTTCTGAACACGACGTTCACCGACGCCAAGGAGCGCGCCAAGGCGTTCAGCGTCTACGGCGCCATCGCCGGCGCGGGCGGCGCGGTGGGTCTGCTGCTCGGCGGCGTCCTGACCGACGCCCTCGACTGGCGCTGGACCCTCTACGTCAACGTCGTCATCGCCGTGGTCGCCTTCGTCGGCGGCTGGTTCCTGCTCCACAACCACCGCGACGCCGCCGGCTCCAAGCTGGACGTGCCCGGCACGATCCTCGTCGCCGCCGGCCTGTTCTCCGTGGTCTACGGCTTCTCCAACGCCGAGACGCACGACTGGAGTTCGCCCGAGACCTGGGGCTTCCTGATCGCCGGCGGTGTACTGCTGGCCACCTTCACCTGGTGGCAGACCAGGGCCGCGCACCCCCTGCTGCCGCTGCGCATCCTGCTCGACCGCAACCGCGCGGCCTCCTTCGTCGCGGTGCTGATCTCGGGCGCGGGCATGTTCGGCGTCTTCCTCTTCCTCACCTACTACCTCCAGCTCAACCTGGGCTTCAGCCCGACCAAGACCGGTGTGGCGTTCCTGCCGATGGTCGCCGCGCTGATGGTGATGGCCCAGCTCGGCACGACCGTCCTGGTGCCGCGGATCGGCCCGAAGGCCGTCGTCCCGCTGGGCTTCGCGATCTCCGTGGTCGGCATGGCCTGGCTGACCGGGATCGGCACCGACTCCGACTACCTGACCGCCGTGCTGCCCCAGCTGATCATCATCGGCGCCGGTCTCGGCATGGTCATGCCGGCGGCCATGCAGCTGGCCACCGGCGGAGTGGCGGCCGAGGACGCGGGTGTCGCCTCCGCCACGGTCAACGCCATGCAGCAGGTGGGCGGTTCGATCGGTACGGCGCTGCTGAACACGCTGGCCGCGAGCGCCGCGACCGACTACCTGTCCGGGAAGGACGCGACCAGCAAGCTGGTCCAGGCGCAGGCCACGATCGAGAGCTACACCACCGCCTTCTGGTGGTCGGCGGGCTTCTTCGCCGCCGGTGCGCTGATCGCCTTCCTGCTCTACCGGCGCGGGGTCCCGGAGCAGGACGCCGACGCCGCGCCCGTCGTCCACATGTGACCGCCACCTGAACCGAGGGGCCACCGTCTGCAGGGAGACGGCGGCCCCTCCTCGCTGTCATGGTGGCGGTATGCGCACACCGGCGGCGGCACTCGGCAGCACGGTCTTCTTCGCACTCGCGCCCGGCACGGTGGCCGGGCTGCTGCCGTGGTGGCTGACGCGGTGGGAGGCGGGCGACTGGTGGCTGCCGCTGCGGCTGCTCGGCCTGGTCCCGCTCCTCGCCGGCGCGGCCGTCCTGCTGGCGGCCTTCGTACGGTTCGTACGGGAGGGCCTCGGCACCCCCGCGCCGGTCGCGCCGACCGAACACCTCGTGGTGGGCGGGCTGTACCGGCATGTGCGCAACCCGATGTACGTCGCCGTGGTCGCCGCGATCGGCGGCCAGGGGCTGCTGCTCGCCCGGCCGGTGCTGTTCGTGTACGGCGTGTGCGCCTGGGCGCTGATGTGGGCGTTCGCGCGGTGGTACGAGGAGCCCGCGCTCGCCGACCGGTTCGGCGCGGAGTACGCGCGGTACCGCGGTGCCGTACCTGGCTGGCTCCCTCGGCTCACGCCCTGGCGCGATGCGTGACGGCCCTCGAACAGGGCGCCGTCTTGCAGAGAAACCGAATAAAAGTCAATAATCGCTGGCGGAATTCACCATGTTGAGTGAACTAGATCTTGCGCCGGTCTCCTCAGGGATGTCTCACACCTCGCCGGGGTAGCTACCGAGATCGAATGTGCGCCCCTGCCGAGGTGGAGCCGACATGACACCGGAGTCCGGCGATCGCGCCCCCGGACGTTCCGAGGGCACCGACGGATCCGGGCCCCCGGCTGCCAACCCGTATGCCCGCACCTACCGGCACGCGCCCTTCACGGTGGTCGAGGCCGCGGGCGAGATCGACATGGCGACCGCGGGCTTCCTGGCCGAACATCTTCATGCCGCGACCGAGGGCGAGCGGCCGGACGTCCTCGTCGACCTGCGTCCGGTCGACTTCTTCGACTGTTCCGGCCTGCGGGTCCTGTGCCGGGCGGACTCCCGGGCACGGGAGCACGGCGGGCGGCTGCGGATCGTCTCGCGGAGCGCGCGCATACGACAACTGCTGCGTGCCTCGGGGCTGCTGGGCCGTTTTCCGCCACTGCCGGACCTGCCTGAGCAACAGGGCTGACCCGAAGGCCGGCCGGGCGGCCCCACTCCGCCCAGCCGACCCCCGTACGAGATCGCGAGGGATCCCCGCGTCAGGGCTCGCGCTCCCCAGCCACGAACCGCTGTCGGTGCGCGGGGACTCCGCGACCCCGGTCCCTAGAACGCGAAGAGGCTGGTCCCGTGGGTGCTCTTCACGCACTCGTTGGCGAAGGTCCGCTCGTAGGAGACGCGTCTGCCCTGCCAGACACCGTCGACGGTGACGACCACCGGGTCGTACTCCTTGGTGCACAGCACGTCGCCCCGGCCCGTCAGCGCGTCGAAGTCGCCGCCGGCACCGCGCAGTTCGGCACAGGCGAGCGCCGCCGCGGGATGGCTGCCGGAGGAGGTCGGGGCGCAGGTCAGGGTGACCGCGCGGGCCGGGGTGGCGAGGGCGGCGTCCTCACCGTGGCCGACGGTGAGGACCAGGGCCGAGGGGGCGTAGAGCGAGGCGGGGGCGGCGAGAGCGGTCCCGGTGAGGGGGCCGCAGACGGCGGTGGCCGTCAGAGCGAGGGTCGCTGCCCAGCGCGCGGTGTTCCGCATTGTGTGCATCCTTCCGCTGATACGGGGGTGGTACCGGGCCCGGCGCGATCGGTGCCGGACCGGCGAGCGGGAGTCTGCCGAGTCCGCGGCCGAATCTCACATCGACCCCATGTGTTTCAGTAACCTTGCGTGTTGAATCAGTGGCGTGAAGTCACGTAATTCGAACGCGTCTGCGCCGCAACCACGCGGTTCTTGATCGTCCCGACCGACCGAATGGCCGGTTCCCCCCGCCTCCGCAATAGGCCTGAAACATTCCGGTTGAGCTCTCGGCTGACCCTCCGCACACCCCTTGTGTTCATGTCTCGGTGGAGTAATTGATTACGACAGAGCAGCGAGAGAAGCTGCGCGGCTGGTTCGCCGGCCGCCTGCCCGACGATCTCTTCGAGGAACTGGCCGAACTGACGGTCGACCGCGAGGAGATCACCGTCATCGGCCGCATTCCCGCGCCCCGGCTCGCCGAGGGCGTTTCGGCCACCGAGCGGGAGGCCGCCGTGCGGAGCCGTGTCCAGGAGTTCCGGGAGCGCACCCGGCAGACCCGGATCGAGGTGGCCGTCGAGGCCGAGCACCGGTTCCGCAGGAAGGTGTCCTGGGGTGTGGAGTGCGACGGGGAGCGCGCCCTGTTCACCCATGTCGCCGCGCCCGTCATGACCCGGCTGCGCCAGCCCGAGCGCCAGGTCCTCGACACCCTCATCGCGGGCGGGGTGGCCCGCAGCCGCAGCGACGCGCTGGCCTGGTGCGTGCGTCTGGTCGAGAAGCACACCGACGACTGGCTCGCGGAGCTGCGGGAGTCCCTCGAACACGTCCAGCGGGTACGGGCCCAGGGCCCCGACGCCGAACCGGAGGACGCGCCCTCGGACACCGAGTGATGGAGGTTCCGTACAGCCGCGACACGAAAGATGGATGAACCGTCTTCTGGTGTGGCTCTCGACCCCGGCCGTACCGTCGGCAGACCCCCGAGAGGACGGCATCCCCTCGTGCCGCACACCCCCGCCAAGGCGAGCGGCCGTCCCTCACCCCGCATCTTTCGCGCCACGACGCGCTCCACCGCCGGTCCCCTCGTTGGAGCCCCCTTGTCCCCGCAGCCCGACACCTCCCCCGCGCCGTCCCTGACCGAGGTCGAGACCCATGGCGTGGACCGCATCCCCGACGCCGAGCGCACCGCGACCCCGCTGGATCTGTTCCGGCTCGCCTTCGGCGGCGCCAACACGTTCTCCACCTGTGTGCTGGGCGCCTTCCCGATCCTGTTCGGCCTCTCCTTCTGGCAGGGGCTGGCGGCCACGCTGCTCGGCGTCGTCGCGGGTGCGCTGATCCTGTGCCCGATGGCGGTGTTCGGCCCGGTCAACGGCACCAACAACGCCGTGTCCTCCTCCGCGCACCTCGGTGTGCACGGCCGGGTGATCGGCTCCTTCCTCTCCCTGCTGACCGCGATCGCGTTCTTCTCCATCTCGGTGTGGAGCTCCGGCGACGCCCTGGTCGGCGGCGCCCACCGGCTCTTCGGCCTGCCGCGCGGCGACCTCTCGTACGTCGTGGCGTACGCGCTGTTCGCCTGTCTGGTTCTCGCGGTGTGCGTGTACGGCTTCCGGTTCATGCTGTTCGTCAACAAGATCGCGGTGGCCGCGGCGAGCGTACTGTTCCTGCTCGGCGCGATCGCCTTCGCCGGCGACTTCGACCCGTCGTACGCGGGTGTCTTCACGGACTCGGCGGACGCGGCCACGCAGTCGCTGTTCTGGCCGTCCTTCATCGGCGCGGCGCTGATCGTGCTGTCGAACCCGGTGTCGTTCGGCGCGTTCCTCGGCGACTGGTCGCGCTACATCCCGGCGAGCACCCCGCGCCGCAAGGTGATCGGCGCCGCGTTCCTGTCGCAGATCGCCACGCTGCTGCCGTTCCTCTTCGGCCTGTCGACCGCCAGCATCATCGCGGCCGAGGCCCCGGACTACGTCGACCCCGCGGCCCCCGACTTCGTGGGCGGCCTGCTGGCGATCTCGCCGGGCTGGTTCTTCCTGCCGGTCTGTCTGATCGCGCTGATCGGCGGCATGTCGACGGGCACGACGGCGCTGTACGGGACCGGTCTGGACTTCTCGTCGGTGTTCCCCCGGCTGTCGCGCGTGCAGGCGACGCTGTTCATCGGGGCCCTGTCGATCGCGTTCATCTTCATCGGCCGGTTCGGCCTGAACCTCGTCCAGTCGATCTCGACGTTCGCCACGATGATCATCACCTGCACCACGCCGTGGATGGTCGTGATGATGCTGGGCTTCTGGACCCGCCGCGGCTGGTACGACCCCGAAGCCCTCCAGGTCTTCAACCGCCGTCAGCGCGGCGGCCGTTACTGGTTCGCGCACGGCTGGAACTGGCGGGGCATGACCGCCTGGTGGGTGTCGGCGGTGATCGGTGTGCTGTTCACCAACATCCCGGGCCAGTTCGTCGGACCGCTGGGCGACCTCGCCGACGGAGTCGACATCGGCCTGCCGCTGTCCCTGGTCGTGGCGGCGGTGCTGTTCCTGTCGCTGCTGCGGCTGTTCCCCGAGCCCCGGGCGGTGTACGGGCCCGAGGGCGCGCGGCTGGCCCGTACCGTCGACGTGCCGGTGCCGCCCATCACGGGGCCGGGCGCGGAGTCCGGCGAACCGGAGCCCGTCGCGACGTCGAACGGCGGCTGACCCCGGGGTTCTGACCGGCGTTTACTCGCCAGTATCGTCGGAGCGCAACGCGTTCTCAGCGACGAGAGGCGGGACGTACGGATGGCGAAGCACTGGGCGGACTTCCAGTACGAGATCTATCTGAACGGCATGTCGGGCGCCGTACCGCGGCTGCCCACCGATCTGACCCGGCTCGAGGAGCTCACCGAGCGGCGTCTCGGCCCCGGCCCGGTCGGATACGTGGCGGGCAGCGCCGGTGACGGGAGCACCGCCCGGGCCAACCGGGCGGCCCTTCAGCGCCGTCGGATCGTGCCGCGGATGCTGCGCGACGTGCACGAACGGGATCTGTCGGTCGAGGTGCTGGGCCGCGCTCTGCCCGCCCCGCTGGCCCTGGCACCGGTCGGGGTGCTGTCGATCATGCACCCGGGTGCCGAGTCCGCGGCCGCCCGGGCCGCCGCGGCGCAGGGTGTGCCGTACATCCTGTCCTCGGCGTCCAGCACACCGATGGAGCAGGTCGCGGAGGCGATGGGGGACGCAGAGCGCTGGTTCCAGCTGTACTGGCCGAAGGACCCCCAGGTGGCCCTGAGCTTCCTGAACCGGGCGAAGGCCGCCGGGTTCACCGCCCTCGTCGTCACCCTGGACACCCCGCTGCTGGCGTGGCGGCCGCGCGACCTCGACCAGGCCTATCTGCCGTTCCTGCACGGGGTGGGCACCGCCAACTACTTCTCCGACCCGGCGTTCCAGGCTGGCCTGGCCAAGCCGGTGGCCGAGGATCCGAACGCGGCCGTGCTGCACTTCGTCGGCATGTTCGCGGACCCGGGCAAGACCTGGCCCGACCTGGCGTTCCTGCGGGAGAACTGGGACGGGCCGATCGTCCTCAAGGGCGTCCTGCACCCGGACGACGCACGGGCGGCGGCGGACGCCGGGATGGACGGGGTGGTGGTGTCCAACCACGGCGGCCGTCAGGTGGCCGGTTCCGTGGCGGCGGCCGACGCCCTGCCGCGGGTCGTCGAGGCGGTCGGCGACCGGCTGACCGTCCTCTTCGACAGTGGGATCCGCACCGGCGACGACGTCTTCAAGGCGCTCGCGCTCGGGGCGCGGGCGGTGTTCGTCGGGCGGCCGTACGTCTACGGCCTGGGCCTGGACGGACAGCCCGGTGTCGAGCACGTGATCCGCTGTCTGCTCGCCGAACTGGACCTCACCCTCGCCTTGTCCGGGCACTCCTCCCCCACCACCGTGGGCCCCGCCGACCTGGTCGAGGACCCCGTATGACGACCACGGCCCTGCGGTCGCCGCGGGCCCCGGGTGTGGTGTTGTCGCCGCGCGTCGGGGGTGTCACGCGGGAGACACCGGTGCGGATCGCCCTGGCCGCCGGTCAGAACGTGGCCGGCCGTCCGGCGGGCGACCCGCACCTTGATGTCGTGAACTAGACGGGTCCTCCGACCGCCTTGGCGGACGGGGTGCCGGTGCCGGGGACCGAGAGCGCACCGGTGCTCGGCGACGCGGGGTCGGTCACCCAGCGCTGTCCGTCGGAACCGTCACGCACCTTGACGACGATGTCGGCGTCCGCCGTCCCGGTGGTGGAGGTCAGGGCCAGCTGCTCGTCCCAGCGGGTGATCAGCTCGCCCTGCACGGTGATGTCGTAGCGCACGTCGTCCTCGCGCTTGCTCTTCTCGTCCGCGCAGGTCCCGAGGATGACCACACCGGCGTCCACGTGCGAGTCGAGGCAGAGGTCGGGGGCGGCGGCGCTGCGCAGCAGTCCGTCGTCCTCGTACGTCCACTTCTGGCTCTCCGCGTCCGAACAGGTCTCCAGTTCGGTACCGGCTCCCTTCCGCACCTCGCCCCGGATGTCGAGGCAGAGGTCGGCTGCGACGTTCCGCAGCCTGGACTGCCGTGGGATCAAGGGGAGTTGGGCAGTGCCCGGCGGGGAGGAGGACACCCCGCCCGAGGCCGACTCGCGGCCCCCCGAGGCGCTGGTGGAAGCGGTCGGGTCGGCGCCGCCGTCGTCCGACCACAGGTTCGTGGCCAGCACGCTGGCGATCAGTCCGGCGGAGGCCAGGCCCACTCCGGTGAGCAGTACCCGTGAGGGCCGCGGTCCCTCCGGGGGGCGGCGGCCGGGGGACGGGATACGGGACAGGAGGCCACGTCGTCCGCCGCCGTGCCGGGCGCCGCCGCGACCGCGCGGGCCGGAGTCGGTACGGCCGGAACGGGACTCCAGGTAGCGGCGGGCGCCCCAGCCGAGTACCGCCTCGGCGAGCAGCACACCCAGGCCGCCCTCGAAATGGCTCAGTTGTTCGGCGGCGAAACGGCAGTAGCGGCACTCGGTCAGATGCTGCTGGACATCCGGCAGCAGGGCTCCGCCCCGGCGAATCGGAACGTCCAGGAGACGGTTGTAGAACCGGCAATCCTTGGTCGGCGCGAGTTCCCGATGGGCATGTACACAACCTTCGCGGAATTTTTCCCGCGCCTGTTCGAGAGCGGCCGACGCGGTGTCGGTATCCATGCCGAGCAGACCGGCGGGTACCGCAATCGGCTCGGCCTCGACCTCGGTGTGCCAGAGCAGACAGCGGGCGAGTCCGGGCAGGGCCTGGAAAGAACGCTCGGCGAGTTTCCGGTTTTCGGGCGTCATGGACTTCGCCGCCCGCATACCGCGGCCGCCGGCCGGTTTCCCGAGGTCCGGAAGAACACCGGATATTCGGTCCTCGGCCGACCAGTCGCGAACGGTGTCGCGCACACGCACCAGGAGCCTCGGGCGCAGTGCGGTGGCCTGCTCACCGAGGGCCAGCCGGTCCAGGACCTGGTGGAAGGTGGCCGCGGTCACCATGGAGGCGACGTCCGACCGGGAGGCGAGACAGATGACGGCGTACTCGTGGACGGGCGGCCAGTGCCGCGCCATCAACAGTGCGGCCGCCTGGGCGGTCTCGCCGTCCGGACGCCCTCTGAGCAGGGAGGCGAGGTCGTCGTCGGATTCCCCCGGAACGCCGCCCGGCGGCGGGTATGGAGGGCGAGGGGGGTGGGG
>NZ_JABERD010000014.1 GCF_013044505.1 Streptomyces sp. S3(2020)
TACTCGTGCTGCATGGGCGTGGGTGGTCGTACCGTGGCACGCGGTTGTGTGATCGAGGTGCTGCTCGGTTGGCCGTGATTTGTCGTTTTTGTTTGCAGGCAGATGGCGGCAGGGGAGGTGCACAGGGGGCTCGTGGGCTCGGGGTTGTGTATAAGAGACAGTTGTCGGGCCGATGGTCTCGGCCCGTATCCGGCAACTGGCCGAGACCATCGGCCCGACAACGCTGGCCACGGCCCTGCTCGTCTACTTCGGCTACGTCGCCACCCGCGCGCGCTACCAGTACTTCGGCGTTCCCCTGGACATGACGGGTCTGTCCAATCAGGACTTGATGCTGCAAGGACTCGAAGTGGTGTACGTCCCGGCGGCCTTGATGTTCCTCGGTGTCCTGACGTGCGTCGGGATCCATGCCGTCGTGAAGTGGCTGCTCGCCCGCAACACGGGCAGCGACGCCTCCACCACGCATGCCCTGCTGGCGTACCTCATCATCCTCGTCGGCGTCCTTCTCATCGCCAGGGCGATCATCGGAATGTTCGTCCAGGACTCCGACACCAGTGTCGTCATCGGTGCCACCCCTCTGTCACTGGCGATCGGACCGGCGGCGGTGTCCTACGGCGTCTGGGTCTACACGCGGCAGCGCGGGCGGTTCCCGCTGTCGCGACGCCTGGCCCGCAACGGCGCGCTGTGCGCCGTGGGGCTGTTCATCGCCGGGCTCTTCTGGGCCTCCACCCAACTGGCCTGGGCGTACGGCACCGGTCGGGGCGAAGAGGACGCCGCCAGGCTGGAGTTGCGACCGGAAGTCGTCATCGACACCAAGGAGCCACTCGACGGCCTGCCCACCGGGGTCACGGAGACCCGGCTCGAAGGTTCCGAGAAGGAGGGAAGGACGTACCACCACCGCTACGCCGGTTTCCGGCTGTTGCTGTCATCCGGCGGGCGCCTGTTCCTCGTCACCCCGGACTGGGAGCTGGGCCGGGACCGCACGATCGTTCTCCCCTACGGCGATGACATCCGGGTACAGCTCATGCCCCAGCCCTGAGCCCGCCCTTTCCCGGTCGTTCCGGACCGCGGTCCCGCAGTGGCGCGGATATCCTGGAACAGCGAGCGTTCACGGCCGTCAGACCCACACGAGGGAGCGGGACGATGGACCTGTTGCCGGTCGAGATCAAGGTCAACATCGAGGGTGACGTGGCGAAGGCCCTGTCGCTCCTGGGCGCGGCGAACGGCGTGACGACCACACGCCGGATCTGGTTCGCCGAGGACCCGGCCGGCGCCGCCGAGGGCCGGGTGGCGCTGCTGGACGCCGGGGTGATCGTGCGGTTCAGGAGCGGTGGCGGTCCGGACGATCTGACCGTCAAGTTGCGTCCGTGCACCCGGGAGCAGTTGGTCGGCCGGTTCTCCGCCCCGTTCGAGGCGGAGCCGCTCACCTACAAGGTCGAGGAGGACTGGTCGGTGAACAGCCGTGTGCTGGCCGCCTCCCTGGTGCGCAGTCACCCGCCGGGGGCGCTGTCGGGTGCGGTGGCTCCCGGAGGCGATCCCGCCGCGCCGATCGATGCGGTGCAGGACCAGTTTCTGCACGCCTGCGCGCCCACCGTCCGGTTCGACGGGCTGGTCGCGCTGGGGCCGATCCTCGCGACCAAGGTCGACGACGTTCCGTTGGACGACCTGGAGGTGAACCTGGAGGCGTGGAGGGTCGCCGGTATGGAGTTCCTGGAGGCCTCGATCCGGGTGAAGCCCAAGGACGAGGACGACGCCGAGGAGTTCACCGGGCGGGCCGAGCGCAAGCAGCGAAAGCTGGCGGAGGCGGTGCGGGAGCGCGGGGTCGCGCTCTCCGAGCACCCCGAGAACAAGACCCGCCGCGTCCTCACGGCACTGGTGGCGGCCGGGCAGCTCTGAGACTGATCCAGCAAAACGGCCGCCGTCCTTGTGAAAGGGATGACGGAGTGTCGTCACGGCCACGGCTCCGTGGGCCGCACCGTGTCGAAGGCCAGCCCGCTGGAGCTCTCCCCGGTGCCGGGGGCCTTCTCACGGCGTACCCAGCTGTGCCAGGAGCCGTCGAACCAGCGGGCGAGCACCGGGCGCCGGGTGACGAAGACGCCGTCGCGCGGCACCTCTTCCTCGTGCATCCACAGTCCGGGGGTGATGAGCCGGCCCTCCGGGCGCGAGTCGAGGCCGGGGCCGGTGAGCCTGGCGAGTCGGAAGCGGATCTGGTCGGTGCCGACGGCTTCGGGGACGAGTGGGAACCAGTAGTCGGGCACGATGCTCTGCACGGCGTATGCGGGCAGTTCTCCGGCCGTGGCGGGTTCGGGGGGTGTGGCGCGCGCCCAGCGGTCGCGGCGGTCGACCTGTTCGCCCCGCCCGTCGGTGTAGTGGTGCTGAACGGCCCAGGCCAGGTTCGCCAGTTCGTCGCGGGCCAGTGCCACGTGTTCCAGCGGCTGTCCCGTCTGGCCGCGTTCGGTGGGTAGGACCAGCAGTCCGGAGGCGGCCGGGTGGTCGGGCTCCGGGCTGCTCAGGGTGAACATGGACCAGGCGGGGTCGTCCTGGCCCGCGCGGCGGACCAGATGGTGGCGGCCGAAGACGTCGCGTACGAGAAGTTGGTCCAGGACGGTCAGGGACGCGGTCGGCACCTCCAGCGGCACCAGGAACCAGTCGTTGCCGAAGACCGTGGCGAAGGAGATCAGCAGCAGGCGGCCCGTGTCCAGCGTGGAGACGTCCGTCGCCCCGAGGTCGACGCGCGCGTCCTCCATCTCCCAGAACCGGTCGGCCGGCAGTCCGCCGTAGCGGATCGTCGTGGGCAGGCCCTCCTCGGTGAACGTGCTGCGTTCGCCCTGTGGTGCCGCCTCGGCGTCGGGGTCGGGGTGCACGTCCAGGCTGTACCAGTCGAGGCCGTCGCCCTGGTACTCCTCGGCGCGCAGCACGGTTCCGCCGGTGGACAGTTCGGCGCCGTACTCGAAGCGGTGCGGGTCGAAGCAGTCCGGGCCGCGTTCGGCGAGCTGCGCGGCCCACCAGGTGCGCCACCGGGCGGCCACCTCGCCGAGCCGCGCGTCGGGTCCGCTGTCGAAGGTGCCCGCGTCCAGCGCTGCCGCGACCGACTCGGCGTCGGGCAGCCGGCCGTCGAGCAAGCCGATCAGGCCGCTGTCCGCGTCACCGGACCGCAGCCGGTGGGGGGCGAGTGCCGCGAGGGCGGCGGTGAGGAGTCCGGCGTCGTCGGACATCCGCAGCAGGGCGGCTCCGCCCTCGGCGCGCAGCCGTTCGTCGGCGTGTACGGGTTCGTCCTCGACGTGGCTGTCCAGGGGACCCTGGCTCGGGTCGTAGGGCACCCAGTCCGTGCTTCCGCCCGGCCGCCAGGCGTCGATGGGCGAGCTGCCGCCGGCCATGCGGACCACCGCGGGCGAACCGGCGTCCTGGGCGGCGAACTCGCCGAACTGCCACTGCCGGGTGAGCAGCCACAGCGGGTCGTGGACGCGGGCGGCCAGTCCGGTCTCGACGTCGGAGGTGCGGTGGCGGGGCTCCAGCATGAAGGGGCCCTCCGGGTCGGTGCCCGGCCGGCGGGTCTCGATCCTGGACAGGGCCTGGCCCGTCGCGCCGTGCGGGGAGATCCGGATGCCGGGGAGGAGGTCGTCCAGTTCCGGCAGGTCGTCGAGGTCGACGGCGCGCAGCTTGGCGAGTTCGAGGGTCTCGCGCACGACCTGTGCCAGGCCGTCGGAGGTCCAGCCGCGCTCCAGGTTCGGCGGCACCGCGATGAGCACGCTGTGCGGGGCCTTGGCGTCCGGGCGGTCGTAGTGGAAGGCGACACCGGTCAGTTCGGTCTGCGGCGCGGCCGCGTCGGGCGGGGGCGGCTGATCGGAGCCGGGCAGCAGTTCGATCCATTCGTCGAGTACGAGGCCGGTGACGGGAGCTCCGGGCGCGGTGTCGACGGGTGCGTGCCAGACCAGGTGGGTGGTGGCGGGTGGGCGCTGCCCGGCGGGGAAGGTGCCGCCGATCCAGGCGTCGGCGGTACTCGTCGGGTGCTGTGCGGCACGCAGTCGCTCGACCCGGTCGGTACCCGTCGCGGCCAGCAGCAGTGTCTCGTGCAGGGTGCGCACCACCGGTCGTACGGCCGCGTTGCTCCGCAGCCAGTCCTCCAGGGCGGCGCCGGGCACATCGGCGCGGCCGGCCGGGGGCGGGATCGGTGCGCTGAGGTCGGGCAGGAGCGGGAGCTCCGCGCCGAGCGTCTCGGCGAGTGCCGTGCGGGCCCGGGAGAGCCAGGCCTCGGCCGTCTCCGGGGTGACCTGTTCCGCTGCCAGCGCACGCAGCGCGGCCCCGGCCGGGTGGCCCTCGGCGAAGGCGGCGAGGCGCGTTCGCAGCCCGGTCGTGTCGACGGTTCGGCCGGCCGGGTCCTCGGGGAGGTGGGTGGGCAGCAGCGGCTGGGCGGTGGCCAGCAGTGAGCGGATACGGACCGCGCGGCCTCGCAGACCGCTCCAGCCGGGCCCGCTGAAGGTCACCGGGGTGTCCGGCGTGACGCCCTTCGTCGTCCGTACCGCCTGGCGCAGCCCGGCCGGTTCGGCGGAGGCGGCATCCAGGACGGTGCGCAGCGCGCCCGACCGCAGGGTGTCGACGGTGAGGGTGAAAGGCTCCTGGCCCACGGTGCCGTTCAGGGTCCAGCCTGCGGCCGGGCCCAGCAGATGGGCGACCCAGGCCTCCAGGGCGGGTTGCAGCGTGGCGAGCGGGTCGGCGGGCCAGCCGGCCGGGGTGAGTGCGGCGGGCAGCAGCGTGGCGATGCGGTGGGTCAGTGCGCGGGCCCGGTGCGGGGTGCGCAGGACACGGAAGGTGTCCGGTACGTCCTCGCCGCGGCCCAGGGTGTCGGCGGTCAGGCCCGCGCGGATCGGGTTGCCGCCCACCAACTGGTGCACGCTCTCGGCCAGTACCAGATCGCCGACCGCGTCCAGGGCGTCGGCGAGGTCCTCCAGCAGCGGTGTCAGTGCCGCCAGGTCGTCGTCGGGGACGCCGGCCAGAGCGGGAGCGCCTGCCCCGGCGCGTACGAGGGCCATGCCGTCGACGACATTGCGTGCCGAGATCGCCTCCGCGCTGCGTGCCCACAGGTCTGCCTCGGGCCGGCCCGCCTGCGGTTCGGGTACGACCGGCAGGGGGAAA
This sequence comes from Streptomyces sp. S3(2020), assembly GCF_013044505.1. Lineage (GTDB taxonomy): Bacteria > Actinomycetota > Actinomycetes > Streptomycetales > Streptomycetaceae > Streptomyces. The sequence goes on from NZ_JABERD010000014.1 coordinate 5,131, forward strand.
CGGCGTCGGAACCGTTCGACGAGGTGGTCCAGTCGGGCGTCGTGCAGGGCCCGTTCGAACCGGTACCCCAGCAGGGAGCCCAGGTTCTGACCCTGGCGTACGCCGCCGAGCAGCCAGCGGGCGATGCGGGCCCGGCGGGAGGTGAGGTTGACGGCGTAGGTCTGCTCGTCGGGGTCGCTGAGGAAGCCGGAGCGCAGTACGGCGGCCGTCGCCGCGTGCTGGAGCGAGGGCGCGTGGATGTAGCCGTCCTGGTCGGAGATCTCGACGGTGGTGTCCATGTCGTCGAGCACGATGTCGAGTTGTTCCCGCTGCACCGGCGGGCGCAGATCCTCCACCCAGCCGTAGCAGCCGAACCGGACGCCCTGCACTCCGGACGCCCGCAGCGCGGCCAGTCGTCGTGACGCGAGCGAGGTGATCCAGGCGTCCAGCCGGTGCGAGTGGACGTCGATGACCTCCAGCAGGAGTTCGGGCAGCCGGGTCACCTCGACGGTGGCCAGGGTCCGCAGGGCTCGTTCGAGTCGGGGCAGCTCTGTGGCGGCGCGGGTGGCGGTGGCGATCCGTTCGGCGCGCTCCTGCTCGTTGAGCCCTTCCAGTACGTCGGCCACCAGTTGGTCCACGTCGCCGGTGACGGCCAGCGCCTGGCGCAGCGGGTCGTCCGTGGCCTCGTCGTCGCCTTGGAAGAAGGCCCAGTTGGGGAGGAACAGCAGGGCGTCGAGGAACCCGCCGGCGTCCGGTTCGGGTGCCGGTTCCCCGTTGTCCTGGGGCTCCTCGCCGTCCTGGGGCTCCTCTTCGCCCTCCTCGGTGGGCGCGGGCTCCTCCTGGCCTCCGGGAAGGTCGAAGAAGGTGCTGCGCCGAGGCGGTGTCTCCCGGCCCGTCGACAGCTCCACCGGCCACGCCTGGTCGTAGGCCTCGGCGTTCAGCTCGCCCGCCAGGAAGGCGCGTACCGCGCCCAGGTAGTCCGCGGTGGCCGCGGCCCGGGCAGGGAAGGCCTCAGGGTCGGGGGTGAGCCGGGCGACGAACTCCGGGACGCCGGTCTTCTCGTCCAGGCCCCCGCCGAAGGAGGTGAAGCCGTCGCCCCGCGTGGTCCAGCGCAGCGTTCCATGGGGCTCCAGACCGGGCAGGCCCAGCCGTGCGGGCGGCTCCGTACGGTCGGTCATCCCCACGGCCCTCGCCGGGCTGTCCATGCGCCACATGGACAGCCCCGTCGCCACGGGCAGCCGCTGCAACGCGTTCACCGCGACCTCGTCGACCGGCATGCCCGGCTGGACTCTGGGAATGGGGTCGATGGCGTTCTCGCCCTTCACCGCGGCCCGCCAGCGTTCCCTGAGCCGCTCCAGCCAGGGTGCGATCAACGCGTCCACGTCACCGACGCGTTCGGCACGCCAGTCGTCCAGCGCGGTGGCGGGCAGGACTCCGTAGGGCTGGCGCCCGACCCGCAGCATCGCCAGCGGCCCGCGACCGCGCACATGCTCGGCGAGGTGTTCGCGGACCGCGCGCCACGGCCGGCCGGGGGCCACCCCGGTGACCTGCCGGGTGCCCAGGTCGAGGGTGCTCAGGGCGGCCTCGGCGAAGCCTTTGCCGAGCGTCGGCCAGGTGAGCAGGGTCAGCGCGGCGACGGCCGAGGGTTCGGTGTCGGCGGCGCCGGAACAGCCGCGCAGGAAGCCGGCGTCGGGCAGACCGAGGTGTGCCGCCAGGGCGTCGGCGACGGGCCGCTGTCCTGCTTCCGGGTCGGGGTCGGGGCCGGGGTAGGCGGGCGCCGAGGACCAGCCGGAGCGGGTGCGCGGGGTGTTGTTGGTGGCGGTGCCGGACGGCAGCAGGCCCAGACCGCCGCCGAACCGGTGGCCGTGCAGGAGGTCGCGCAGCCGCAGCGCGCCGTCCGCCGCCGAGTCGTCGCGCACTCCGACGACCAGCAGTTCGGACAGGTGCTCGGTGTTCTCGGGCGGGAAGATCAGTTCGATGCCCATCCCGGCCTTGACCGCCTCGAACCAGTCGGTCTCCCAGCCCTCCTCCTCGGCGCGCAGCAGGCCGATCGGCAGCGGGTCGGGGACCGGGCGGCCGAGCTTGTCCACCACGACCTGGCCGTCGAGCAGGCCCAGGAAGCGCCAGCGTTTCGGCATCGCGACCGTCTGCGGCCGGTGCCCGCCGGGGTCGTCGGTGCGGATCGTCGGCGGGGGTGCGCCGGGGCGGGCGGCGCGGACCGCCCAGGACGCGCGGGCCGGGCGCAGTTCGGTGAGGACCTGCTGCCAGGCCTGCGGGCCAGGGTTCCGCCAGTACGCGGCGGCGGCCGCCGCTTCGGCGGGTGTCAGTCGCGGGTCGAAGGCCGTGAGGAGGATGTCGTCCGGGTAGATCCGCACCCGCAGGGTGCGCGGCTCCCACCAGATGGTCTCCACCCGCACGGGCAGCAGGGCGATCGGGGCGGTGTTGTCGTCGGGGAACAGGGGCGGGCTCTGGCCCAGGGCGCGGGTGAGTTCCTCCTCGGCGCCGGCCGCCAGGGCGTTGAGCTCCTCGGCTCTGCGCCGGAGTTCCAGCAGGGCCGCCTCCGCCTCGGTGAGCAGTTCGGGGCTGGGGCGCTGGCCTTGGATGTGGAGGGGGTCCGGCAGGCCGGCCCTGATGTGGTCCTGGAGGCGCCGCACCACGGCCTGCTGCTCGTCCGCGAGGGCCTGCGCGGTGTCCGCCTCGGTGCGGGCCCGGTCCACCTGTGCGCGAGCGGCGAACACGTCGTTCATGGCGGGGGTGCTCCTGTCCTCGGTGCGGGCTCAGCCGCCCAGCAACGTGGTGGCCCTGAAGGCCAGTTGGAACGGCCGTTGGAAGGCGATACGGGCCATGTCGGCCGCGTCCTGACCCCACACCGCGAGATCGGGCGCCGGGACGGGGCTGGCGGGGGCGCGGGACAGAGTGGCGAAGCCGCCGCCCGCCACGTGGACACCGTCCCAGGTGAGGTCGGCCCAGGACGCCATCTGCGCGGGCTGGCCGCCGGTGTCGAAGCCGAACTGGGTACCGCGCATCGGTTCGCGGAACACGAAGAAGAAGTCCTCGGCGCGGGCCCGTGCCGCGTCGAGACCGGAGAACAGGTAGAGCACGGTGGACTCGTCCAGTGCGAGCGGGGTGGCCGGCACTCCGTCGAACGCCTCGGGCAGCCTGCCCGCCACGCCGCGTACCGCGAGCAGGGCGGTGCCGGGGAAGCGGCGCAGCAACTCCCCTCGCACCAGCAGCACCAGGTTGCCCGCGCCTCCGGTGCGCAGTTGGCTGCCCAGCGGGGCCTCGCGCGGCCACAGGGCGATCTCCTCGACATCGGTGCCGTCGCTCGGCCAGAACCGGGCGAAGGGGGTGCCGCGCTGGTCGGTGGGGAACTCCCGCCACAGCAGCTCCCGGTTGAACTCGTGGTTCAGGCCGACCAGAAGTGCGGCGATGAACTCGGGGTTGGTCTCCAGCAGGGTCACCGAGTCCGGGGGCAGCGCGCTGATGCCGGGCAGCGCCCACTCGGGCCAGCGGGCCAGGAGCTCTTCGGCGATCGGCACGGTGAACCTGGGGTGGGCCATGATCGGCCGCAGCGGGCGGGCGTCGTCCGGTGTGCGGTCCGCCCAGAAGTCGCCGGGGACGCGGTCGGTCATCCGCAGTATCTGGAGTCGCGTGGGGCTGATCCGGTCACGCAGCTCACCCGACAGCCCCGCCACGTCCACGTCCATGGCCTGGAGACCCCGCAGCAGGACCGGGTCGGGCCGCTGGTCGTCGGGGACCTCGCCGTCGACGCCGCGCCGGGCGCGCCGGGCCAGCGCCCCGCCCGAGCGGATCAGCCGGGCGAACGAGGTACCGGCCGCTCCCGTGGGCATCTTGTCGGTCGCGGCCAGCATGGCGGACAGGGTCCTCGCCTCCGGTGGGGCGGCGGCCAGCGGCAGGCGTCCGCCCACGGGTGCCATGACGGTGACCAGATCGGCCACCCCGAGCGCGTCGAGGTGCTTGTGCTGGGCCCGTTCGGCCGCGGCGGCGGCCAGTTCCCCGGCCGCCAGAAGGCGGTTGGCCTGCCGGATCTCACCGACCTGCTCCCAGGCGCGGGCCATCAGGAACTCCTGCTCCAGCTGCACGTACCGGGTGCCGAGCGCGGCGGCCACCCGCCGACGGACCTCCAGGTTGAGCGTGCTCAGCCAGCTCTCCGGTTCGGCGGGCACGGTCTGTTCCCCGGTGTGGTGGCTGCCGTACAGGGGCGGGCCCACGGCGACGATGTCCTGGTCGTCGACGGCTTCCTCGCGCTGGCGGGCCGGTGCGTCCACGCGTTCTCGCAGCAGGCCCCGGAAGCGCTCCTGGGCGGTGGCATCGCTCCAGGTCTCGGGCGCCGCGGTGCCGGGTGCCCGCAGCGCGCCGTCCATGGGCAGGGTGGCCGGGCCGGGGGATTCCTCGGCGGGCCATGGCTTGGCGACATCGATGGTCCGGGTGCCGAGTCCGGCCTCGGCGGCGGGCCGGAACCGCAGTCGGCGGGCCAGATCCTCGAAGGTGCCCGCCTTTCCGGTGCGGAAGGTCCACCAGTGGTAGACGGGCAGGTCGACGGTGTCCCGGCCGGGAACCGGCCAGGCGTCCGCCGTGGCCGCTCCCCCGGGTGTCACTCTCAGGCCCGCGTCCCGTCCCGCGGCGGTGGCGGGCACCACGGCGGCGATCCAGCCACGGTCCGGGAGGAGGCGCCGCGGACACATCAGCCGGGCGACGACATCGGCCGAGTGGTTGCGCGCCCCCTGCTCGACGAGGCGCTTCGCGCCGGGGCCGTCGGTGACGGTGTCGGGCAGGCGTGCCTCCACATGCGCCCATGCCCACCGCTCGGCCAGTGGGGGCAGCGCGGCGACCGGGGCGGTGAGCACCGGCAGCGGGCGGGCCTCGCGCGGTGCGGCGGCTTCGTCCTCGGCCAGCACGATCAGCACGAGCCAGGGTTGCGGGGTGGGCTGCCCGTTCCCGGCGAGGGCGGTTCCCGGGGACAGCAGCCAGGGCAGGTCGGCGTGCGCCAGTTCGACGGTGGCCAGCACGTTCTCCGCCGCGTCGGGTGTGCCGGGCGGTGGTTCCTCCCGCAGGACCATGCTGCGGTCGAAGCCGAGCACCTCTCCGGGGCCGACCAGCGACAGCGTCGGTCCCGTCACCGGTGGCGGCTCCTCGCGGCGGCCCTCGATGTCACGGTGGAACCGCACCGACGTGGGCAGCACCTGTCCCGTGGCCGAGGCGCCGGCGCCGACCCGTGCCGAGGAGAAGAACCAGCGCGTGCTCACGACCGCAGCTCCCAGCTCTCGACGAGCCGCAACGCGTCCTGCGGTGCGGCGAGTTGTCCGCGTACGGCGTCCCAGGCGTCCGTCGTGGCGTTGACCAGGGTGACGTCGTCGAGCAGCGGTGTGAGGGTCTCGGCGGCGGCGACGCTCAGCGTGGGCGGGCGTACCTTGACGGCTGCTTCGGGGGTGCGCCACCTCTCCAGCCGTTCGGCGGCGCTGACCGCGAAGACGGCCTCGCGCCGGAAGAACCCCGACCATGTCGTGAACTGCCGTTCGGGCAGGGGCGGTTCGTATGCCGTCTCGTAGGTGTCGTCGACCCGGTGGCCGTCACCGACCCGGACGCCGTCGGTTCGGGCCCGCAGGCCGCCCGCGTGGCTGACGAACGCGGGCTCGGTGAGCTGCTGGTCCTCGGTGAGGTCGAAGAACTCGCCGGGGACGAACCGCTCGGGCAGCGAGGCGAGTTGGTCGGCGGGTTGGGGGGTGCCGAGGGTGACCTCTTTGACCGTCCAGGTCTGTTCCGGTACCGGCCGCCGCTCGAACCGGGAGATCGGCACGCCCAGCGGAACCACGCGCTGGGTCAGGCGCAGGGTGGCGTCGGGGTGTACCAGACTCCCCTGGTTCAGCTTCTCGTCGGCGTCGGGGGTGAACAGCAGCGCGGTGCGTTCGGCGGCCGGCCGCTCCGCCGACCAGGCTGTCGCCTTCGCCAGTTCGGGGGTGAGGGCGTCGAGCGGACTGCGTCCGGGCGCCTGCCGGATCGCCTGCGCCGATCCCCAGCGGACGTCGAAGTCCAGCTCGACGTCCCAGAACAGCACCGAGATGCTGCCGGTGCCGAAAGCGTGCCAGGGGGCCGGGCCCTCCAGGGTGAAGTCCAGCCCGATGCCCGCCAGTCGGCGCCCGAACGCGCGCACCGCCACCCCGGCCCGTACATGGACGGAGAACGCGAACACCGGGTCGAAGACGAACAGCGCGTCCAGACCGAGGAAGCCCTGCACCCCGCAGCCCGCGATCGACGCGTCCAGCTGTACCTGGCCGCCGAACATCACCGCGTTGGAGGTGACGGCGAAGTACGCCTCCATCCGCAGTCCGAAGCCGTTGCCCGGGGCCAGGTCGACCTGGAGTCGGCGCAGCGCGGGCACCCCGGCGGGGCGGGTGTAGCGGGGGTGGAAGCCGCCGGCCGACAGGACGAACTGCGGCTGCTCGCCGCCGCGTACGAGGAGGTACATCTCCCCGCGCACCGCGAGTCCGACGATCCACGAGCCGGACAGCGACACCAGCAGTTCGACGAGGGGGACGGCCGGTTCGATCCGGCCGAGCACGCCGGCCTGGAGGCGGATGAGCGGCACCACCGGGTCGGGCAGCCCGACCAGCAGCCGTCCCACCAGTACGGCACGGGCCGGGGCGGGCAGCTCCAGGATGAGCGCGCCGGACAGGGAGACCATGCGGCCGCCCCAGGTGATGCGGATCATCGGCCCGACCAGTACCCGCCCGGGGGCTGTCGGGAACGCCGAGCCCAGCGATCCGATGATCTCCTGGGCGCGCTCGACGGCCCGGTCCGGGAACAGCACATGGTCGGCGTTGCCGTCACAGACCAGTTGCTGGAGCGCGGTGATGTCGACGCGTCGGTTGATGCCGACGAGCCCGCCGACCGCGTCCAGCGCGAAGCCCAGGCCGAGTTGGATGCCGGGGGCCGGGAACTGGGCGGCGAGCAGCACCAGGAAGCTGGTCGGGGTGCCGCGCTCGTCGGGTGGCCGGAACAGGGCGACGGCCTGGAGCCGCAGCACGCCCAGGTCGATCGCGATCAGGCCCCTGTACTCGTCGTCGACGCGCCGGACCAGTCCGCCGCCGGAGATGGGCGGCACCTTGAGCTCGGTGCCGATGCCGTCCGGGAACAGGTCGCGCAGCCCCTTCGGGTCCAGGCCCGGCCGGGTGTCCGGCGACGACAGCGCGATCGGCAGGTCGATACCGGCGCCCTCCAGATGGACGCGCAGCGGCAGACCGGGCAGTCCGGCGCTGGCCGACAGGGACAGGGCCAGGCGTGGCCCGCTCTCGTCTGAGGTCAGCTCCAGGGCGGCGCCCCGGCTGGACACGAGCGGGGAGTTCAGCCGCATGGGAAGGGGGACGCGCAGGCCTCCGGTGCCGGCGAAACGCAGCCCCTCGGCCCGGTCGGCCCGCAGGGTGATGGGCGGGGGCGGGCCCGCCATGGGGCTGGCCCCGCCGATGCCGAGCAACCTGGCCAGGGCGGCCGGCAGGATGGCCGCGTTGAAGCCCTGCAACTCCAGCTCCGCGGCGGCGGGCGTGCCGGGGCTCGCGGTCACGGTCAGTGCGATGCCCTCCACGCTGACCCCCGGCCCGTCCACCATTCCGGCGGCGAGTGGGCCGGTGCGCCGCAGCCGGATCGTCGCGGTGCCGCCGGGCGGTGCGGAGGGCAGACCGGGGCCGAAGGCGGCGTCCCAGCCCTGCGGGGCGGCGATGGTCGCCTCCGCGCTCCAGGGTGCCCGGCCGGCCGCTGGCGCGTTCAGGGCCGTCCCCGGGGTGACCACCACGTCGAACACGGGCCCGTCCGGGGTGACTCCGAGGACCGCGCGCCCGGCCGCAGGACCGGCCGGATCGGTCAGCACCAGTGCCACGCCGAGGGGGGCGCCCGGTGCCCGGCGCCAGCCGTGCAGGCGTACGGGGGACGCGGAGTCCAGATCGCCGAGCATCTCGCGTACGAGTTCCACCAGCGAGTTACCCGCGGGCAGCCGGTCGTGTACGGCGAGCAGCCGGCCGGCGAGGACGGTGCCGGCGGCGGACGGGTCCTCTCCGAGTTCGGGCAGCGAACGGACCAGCCGGTCCACGGCGTCCCGGGCGAGCGCGCGCAGTTGGCCGGTCACCTGGTCGAGGAGCTCGCGAGGATCCATGGCGGCTCACCTCTACTTCGTCTGGTTCGCTTCGCCGTTGTCGATGACCAGCGCGTTGTTCATGGTGCCCAGGCCCAGCCAGCGGCCGTTCGGGCTGAACCGCATGGCCAGCACCTCGTCGGTGGTGACGGCGTACAGCTCCTTGCCCTCGATGTTGAACAGGCGTACGACGTTGTCGATCGAGGCGCTGGCCGCCAGCTTTCCGTTGGGGCTGAACGCCACATGGGTGACGGCTCCGAACCCGGGGTCCGGGGCGCCGGGAGTCAGCTTGGGTGCCCGGCCCCTCTCGACCCCGGTCTCCGCGTCCAGGACCCGGGCGAACCCGTCGGCCCCGCCGACCACGGTCCACTTGCCCTTCGGGTCGTACGCCAGGCAGTTGGGGGCCGTGATCTGGTCGTCGATGTCCTCCGGGGTCGGCCACACCTGTACTCCGTCCTGCGCCTGGAACATCCGGGTGGTGTCGTCGGCGGCGCAGCACAGCACCAGCGTGCCGTCCGGACTGAACGCGACGGCGAACACGGCGTTGGCGGGGGTCAGTCGGCTGACCTGAGCGCCGGTGGCCAGCTCCATCACCCGTGCGGACCCGGCCTGATGGTGGTCGCCGCCGTGCCGTTCGTCCACGGCCAGTGCGACCCGGGTGCCGTCGCGGCTCAGGTCGACACCGGCGATCAGCGGGCGTTCGACGGTGATCCGCCGGGTGACCGTCCCGGTGGCCTGGTCGAGTACGGCGACCAGGGTGTCGGTGGCGGCGATCAGTTGCCCGTTCGGGCCGAACTGCACGGTGTTCACCGAGTTGCCCGGGTCGAGCGGCCCTTCCCAGACGGCCGAGCCGGTCGAGCTGTCCCGCAGCAGGACCTTCTCGAAGTCGGCCACGGCGAGCTTGCCGCCGTCGGGGCTGAAGTCGATGCCGGTGACGGATCCGTCGACGGGCACGTCCAGCGCGGCGCCGATACCGACCGTGCGCACCCGCAGCAGCGTGTCGCTGCCGCCGCTGGCGAAGCGGGTGCTGTCCGGGCTGAAGGCGAGCGCCTGGACCGATCCCTCGTGCGCGACCGGGAGCGCCACGGTACCCGGCTCACTCATTGCGGCACCTCCTTGTGCCTGACCGATCCGGCGGGCCGGCTAGCCGATCCCCTGTGAGACGTCGAACGTCGCGCTGCCGCCGCGGACCGTCACCGTCGCGGTCGACGGGACAAGCCCGTCCGGATTGTCGAAGCGGTACAGCGCGTACGCGTTGGCGCCGGTGAGCTGGATGGCCGGGAGCGGGCCCGGCGCGGGACCCTCGACGATGCTCAGGGACTGTCCGTCGGCGACGAGTTCGACGGCGACGTCGGTGTCCTGGAGGTCGAAGGGCTCCTCCACCGCGATGGCCACATTGACGCGCACCGACCCGTCGGAGGCCTCGGCGACAGAGGGGTACACCCAGAAGTCACCGGCGAGTTGCGGGTTCTCCTCCCGCAGCGGACTCATCACGGCACCCTGCACTTCACGGTCCACTCACGGGTGGACAGGACGGTTCCGCCGTTGCACACATCGATCAGCTGCCCTCGGAAGTCGACATCGATCGAGTAGAAGGAGCCGGGCGGCCCGACGCCTCCCGGTGTGTCCCGGCCGATGTACTCGGCCCCTGAGCGCCGTTGCAGCAGATACATGTCGTTGCGGTTCCCGTTTCCGATGGAGGCGTGGCGATGGCCGTAGGCCAGGTCGACATGGAACGGGTTGGCCGTGTTCGACGCGGCCTGTCCGTCCTCGATGAAGTGGTCGTCGGTGGCGCCCGGGTCCGGCCGGGAGCGCATCAGGCGTGGCGTCGGTACGCCGTTCTCCTTGGTGATGAAGCGGACGGGCTGTCCGTTCACCTCCAGCTCGCCTCGGATGTACTGCCGGTACTCGCCGCAGGCCGGGATGGAGGGGTTCGCGTCGGTGAACACGGCGTGCATGTCGAATTCGCCGCCACAGCGCACATCAGGCTGTGTGCGTTTGCTACAACTCACCAGCCTAGCCGGAATATCGGCACTCGCCACATCGGCCTGCGGCCACTCGATCGCCTCGCCGATCGGGCCGGTGAATCCCGCCCGGACCAGTTCGGGCCACTTCCCCGGCTCGGTGATCGGCAGGGGGTAACCCGGGCGCACCTTCCCGTTCTTGATGTCGTAGTTCAGATACTGGCCGGCCTTGAAGAAGTACGCCGTTCCGTTGCCCCAGTTGACGGCCGCGTCCACGCCCGACGTGAAGGCGGCCGGGAAGTCGGGCCACCCTTCGGCGATGTCCCGCGGGTAGACGCCGTGATCGACGTGATCGTTCTCGATGTCGTAGCGGACGTACTTGGAGCCCTTGAAGAAGAACACCCGGCCGTCTCCCCAGTTGATCGCCGCGTCCATTCCGGCGGCGAACGACGCGGGCAGAGCGGGCCACTGGGAGGCGGTGTCGTGCGGGTAGAACGAGGCGCCGACCGTGTCGTCGGTCGCGTCCCAGCGGACGTATCGGGAGCCCTTGAAGAAGTACACGAAACCGTCGGGCCAGTTCACCACCGCGTCGAAGCCCTGGGCGAACTCGGCGGGCATCGCGGTCCACGCGTCGGCGACGGCGCGGGGGTAGAAGTCGTGGTTGACCGTCTCCGCGCCGCTCACCGGATCGATCTCGTAGCGGACGTACTTGCCGCCACGGAAGAAGAACACGGTCCGTACCTGAGCCACAGACGCTCCCTCCCCGGGCACGGGCCCACAGTTGACCGTGGGTGATCAATGCGACACATGCGGTCACCAGCGTAGAGGAAGAGTAGAGGAAGAGCGGTGCGGCGGGGAGCACCTCGCGTGGCGCCGTCTTCCGTGCGGTGCCAGCATGGTGGTGGTGTGTTCCGCACCGCTCCGCGCTCTCGCGAGGAGGGATGATCATGGCCAAGCGTCTGGTCGTGTGCTGTGACGGCACGTGGAACTTCGCCGACCAGCCGAGCAAGACCAATGTCGCGAAGGTCGCTCTGGCCCTGCGCCCGGGATCCGCCGGCGGTAAGGAACAACGCGTCTACTACCACAGTGGCGTTGGCACCCAGCGGCACGAGCGGCTGCGTGGCGGCGCGCTCGGCGTGGGCCTGTCCCGCAACGTCGTCGCCGCCTACCGGTTCCTCGTCGAGACGTACGAACCCGACGACGAGCTGTTCCTCTTCGGCTTCAGCCGGGGCGCTTTCACCGCCCGCAGCCTGGTCGGGCTGTTGCGCAACTGCGGTGTGCTGCGGCGGGATCACGTCGACCGGATCCCGGAGGCGTGGGCGCTGTACCGGGACCGGATCGAGCAACCGAACGGCGCGGCGGCCACGTTGTTCCGCCGCTCGTACGCGCGCGAGACGGAGATCCGGTTCATCGGGGTGTGGGACACGGTCGGTGCCCTCGGCATCCCGGTCCCGGGTACTGCCTGGCTGCGTCCGGCGGCGGACCGGTTCAACCGGCGCTGGGCGTTCCACAACACCGAGTTGAGCAGCTGGGTCAGGTCCGCCTTCCACGCTCTGGCCGTCGACGAGCAGCGTGCGGCGTTCCGGCCGACCCTGTGGCATCAGCAGCCCGGCGCGGACCGGGAGGGCCAGGAGCTCAAGCAGGTCTGGTTCGCCGGGGTGCACTGTGATGTCGGCGGCAGCTACAAGGACGCGGGCCTCTCCGACGTGGCCCTGTTGTGGATGGTCGATCAGGCCCGCAGGTACGGCCTCGAGTTCGACAGCGACGTGCTCGGCGAGGCCGGGCCGAAGGTGATGAAGCCGCTGGAGAGCATCGACTTCCGGGTACGGCCCGACGGTGCGGGACTGTTGCACGACTCCCGTACGGGCATGTACCGGCTGTCCAAGCCACTGCACCGGCCGCTGGGCGCGGCGGTGGACGACAAGGGCGCACCCGACGGGAACGAGTTCCTCGCGGTGCCCGCCAAGGAACGCTATGACCGGGACCCCGGCTACCGGCCGCGGGAGCTGGAGCGCTACCTCGGCGCTCAGGAGCGGGTGCGTCTGGAGCCGGTGCTGCTGCCGGGCCTCGCGGCGGGCCTGCCGCCGATCCCGCCGGGAGCGCCGGCCGACACCTCCCAGGGATCGCACCGGGCTCCGTGACATCACGATCCGGGCCGTCCGAGCGTGAAGGAGCCCCTCGATGCTCACCTCCGCACTCTTGGCCGGCGATCCCCTGCTGGAGGCCATCGCACAGGACCAGGACCGTATCTCCCGGTCCCGGCACCGTACCGATCCGGCTGTGCGGAAGGTGCAGATCGCTCTGCTGGACCAGGACCCGAACTGTCTGCCCCGGTTCGGGGCCGACGGCGACTACGGCGACGAGACGGCGGGTGCGGTGGCCCGGTTCAAGGCGGAGGTGCTCGGGGTTCCGCCGGCCGAGATCATCGATGACGTGGGCCCCTTGACGGTCCTGAAGCTGGACGAGATCCGTGCGGCCGTCGAACACCCGCCCGTCCCGCCCGTCCCGGGTGTCGCTCCTGAGGAGTGGCTGCTGACCGACGCCGAGATGGGCGGCTTCCGCTCCCCCGCCTTCACCCTGGACAACCTGGTCCTGTTCTTCGTCGACGGCGAGGCCTACTACAACACCCTGGCCGCTCGCCTGGACGGTCTGGCGGCCGGAGACCGGGTGCTGTTCGCGGGCTGGCGGTTCTCACCCGAGCAGAAGCTGCTTCCCGCGGTCGCGGGCGCACCGGGGTTCCTCGACCGGCTTCTCAAGCTGCACGCCGACGGCGTGGTGGTGCGTGCGCTGCTGTACGGCTCGCAGTTCTCCACGCTGCCGGTGCGCAGGCCGAGGGTTCCGACCCTTCCCTCCAAGGACAACTTCGACTTCCGCACCGCTCTGGTCGATGCCGGGGCGCAGGCCGTCCTCGACGCCCGGGTGGGTCACTTCGGGTCCCACCACCAGAAGTGTGCCGTGGTGCAGGGCGCCGCCGAGGGGCCCTGTGCGTTCGTCGGCGGCATCGACGTCTGTCTCGACCGCTGGGACAACGCCGCCCACGTCGATCCGCCCGTACGGCAGCGGGAGCCGGACTTCCTCGGGCAGAAGATCTCGCTGCCCGGCTGGCACGACGTGCAGTGCGCGGTGTTCGGGCCCGCCGTCGGCCAGATCTGGCAGGGCCTGGTCCAGCGCTGGAACGACCCCACACCGCCCAGCCGTCTCGATGCGACGCCCGCGCCGATCCCCGTGTCGGAGGCCCCCGGACCGCCGGCCACCTCGGGCACCCAGGCCGTGCAGGTGCTGCGCACGCTCACCTGCAAGAGCGTCTACTCGTTCCTGCCGGGCGGCGAGTTCACCGTCCTGGCCGGGTACCGCAAGGCCATCCGACGGGCGCGGCACTTCATCTACGTCGAGGACCAGTATCTGTGGCCCTCGCCCGTCGTCGACGACCTGCGCGACGCCGCTGCCCGGGGCGTCCAGGTCATCCTGGTCACCGCACGCGACTTCGACGCGCCGGGACTGAAAGACGTCCACAAGACACTGCGGGCCGAGGCCCTCCAGCGCATCGCCTCCGCCGCTCCCGCGAACGTCCACTGCTTCCATCTGGAGCAGGCGGCGACCAGCCTTCAGGTCTACGTCCACGCCAAACTGCTGATCGCCGACGACCAGTACGCCGCCGCGGGCAGCGCCAATCTGAACTTCCGCTCCCACACCACGGATTCGGAGCTCCAGCTCGGCGTCTTCGACACGGAGCTGATCGACAGCGCGATCGGGGGTGCGCCGCACCGGGCGGGAAGGTCCGTCCGTGAGCTGCGTACACAGATCTGGGGAGAGCACCTCAACGAGGATCCGTCGCTGCACGAGGACCCGCTGGTGGGGCTGGGGCGTATGCCTTCGGCCGGAGGGAAGACGGGCCATCTGGTCCACTTCCCCGTTCCCGCGCAGGTTCCCGCCGTGGACTGGCGTGAAACGGTGCGCGAACTGCTGCGTTCCGTCCAGGAGATGGAGAACTGGCAGCTCCTGGCACCCATCGTGCTCGGCCCGCTGTCCCTGCCCCTCACGCTGGTGCCGGGCATGGACCTGGGCAGCCTCGCCGACCTGATCCCCGACCCCGAGTCGTTCCTGCGGAGCCTGCTCAACCCTCACACCGTCTGCTGAGCACACAGTCTGCTGAGCCGGTCAGGCGCCCTGCACGGTGAATCCGAGGCCGGAGAGCTGTGCGGCGAGCGCGGACACCGTGTCGGGGTCGTTGAACGCCCCGTTCCCGGACAGGCCGTTGGCCGACTGGAACTCCCTGACCTTGCCCTGGGTGAGGGGGCCGTCCACACCGTCCTGGGCGAGCGGTCCGAAGCCCAGGGCGAGCAGCGCGCCTTGTACGCCGAACACGTCCGACACGTCCAGTGCGATCTGTTCGAGGGGCAGGCCCTGGTCGTCCACGGAGCGGGCCAGCAGGAAGTGGGCCCGGTCGAGCTTGTTGCGGATCCTGATCGTGCCCACGTCCGGGGTGAAGTGGGACTCATCGGCCGCGCCCACCCAGTTCCGGACTCCCACATGCCCCTGGAACTTGGGGAAGCGGAACATCGGGCCCATCGCCCAGCTCATGCTCAGCGCGCCGAGTTGGGCGTTGGCGGGCCAGGCGGCGAAGTCGTGGAAACCGTCGCGGGAGACGAGTACCGACTCCATCTCGTCGAGCTTCTCGAAGACATGGCGGTCGATTTCGGCGTCGTCGACGTGCAGGCGGGTGAACTGCTGGAACTTCCCGTGCAGCCCCTGTGGCGCCAGCTCCAGATGCGATTTCACCGCGTCCCAGTCCAGCGCGACCTCCTCGGGCGTGGCCTGCGTGTCCACGTCGTTGACGAGCCAGCGCAGCCTGTTGGCGGCGGCCAGGGAGGCGGCCCGTTCCGCCGCTGTCGGGGCGGAGTTGTCCCGGGCCGTCTCGTCGATCTTGTTGCCTATTCCGGTGCTCACGTACCCCTTGACGTCCAGGTACATGAAGCGGACGCGTCCTTCCAGGGGGTCGTTGAAGGTGATCCAGTAGTCGCGGACGCTCTGGTGCATGATGCTGCCGCCTTCCTGCCGCTGTCTCGTGGACGCTCGGGAAGCATCCTGGTGAACCGAGGCGAGGGCGTTACGCCGAGTTCCTCGTCCAGCAGTCGGCAGAACGCCTCGTAGTGACGTAGCGCCTCGGCGACATTGCCTTCCGCGAGATGGGCCGACACCACCGCCCGGTGCGCGCTCTCGCGCAGTGGCTCCGCGCGCACGCTCGCCCAGGCCGCCTCCACCGCGAGTGCCGGTCTGCCCTGCCGTATCAGTGCCTCGGCGAGCGCGTCGAGTGCGTGCAGCCGCAGTTGCCGCAGCCGTTCCCGTTCCAGCAGCACCCAGTCCTCGTCCCAGCCCGGCAGCAGGTCCTCGCCGGTCAGGAGGTCCAGCGACGGCCCTGTCTGCGGGCCGTCGCCCTGTACGACGCGCAGGGCCGTCCGTATGAAGGCGTGGACGTCGACCCGTAGCGCGGGGGCGACCTGAAGGGCGTCCCCCGTGCAACCGATCAGGGGCGGCTCGCCCGGCGGCAGCTTCCACAGGGTGGTGCGCAGGCTGCCCCGCGCGTGTCCTTCGGTGACCTCGGGCCACAGGGTGCCGGCCAGGACCGTGCGGGACGCGTGCCCGCGCAGTCCCAGGTAGGCGAGGAGCCGCTGGCCGTTGCGTCCCAGCTCGACGGTCCCGGTGTCCCGTTCCAGCCGGAACTGGCCGAGCAGTCGTAGCCGGGGAGGAGCAGACACCACGTTCATCGCCTTCTCCCACGGACGAGTCAGTACCATTTTCGGTCCCGCTCCCACACCGTGCAATTCAGCACCGCTGACGCCGCGGTGACGCTCAGGTGACACCTGTTTCCGTACCTTCGAGCAAACGCCGCCCCTCGCGAAACCCGAAGGGGATCCCCTCATGGTCGCTCTGTCGAACGTCCGGTTCGGGAAGCGGAACGAGGACGTACGCACCGTGCAGAAAGCCCTCATCAAACGCGGACACAAACTCCCCGACGGCGCCACCGGCTTCTTCGGCGAACAGACCAAAGCCGCCTACCGCGCCGAACAACGCAAACAAGGCTTCACAGGAACCGACGCCGACGGCATACCCGGCCCCACCTCCCTGGCCACCCTCGGCCGCCTCACCGGATTCTCCGTCGACGGCGCGAGCGCACCGACCGCCCCCAAGGGACGGCTCGCGCTCGCCCAGGTCACCTTCCGGGACCCCGGCAACGAGTCCGGGGCGACGGCGATGCAGCGCTACGCGCGCAAGGCGTGCGAACTGACCGGCATGGACCCGAAGTTCGGTGTCCCGGCCCTCGCCACCATCGCCAAGCGCGAATCCGCCTCCAACCACCCGATGTTCCGTGTGAACAGGACGGACTCCAACGCGCACGGCGCCCGCGCCGCCGACGGCCACCCGCTGAACTGCTCCCGGGGCGCCACGCAGTGCATTCCGACCACGTTCGCCCACCACCACCAGGCGGGCACCGCGACCACGCCCTACGACGTGGTCGCCTGCATGTGCGCGACGGTCAACTACGTGCGCGACCGCTACGACGTGAACCAGTCCGGCTCGAACTTCGCCGCCCGCGTCCAGCAGGCCGATCCGAACCGGGCTCCCCACTGGTACTAGGAGCCTCCGATGGTCGCACTGTCCAACGTCCGGTTCGGCAAGCGGAACGAAGACGTACGCACCGTGCAGAAAGCCCTCATCAAACGCGGACACAAACTCCCCGACGGCGCCACCGGCTTCTTCGGCGAACAGACCAAAGCCGCCTACCGCGCCGAACAACGCAAACAAGGCTTCACAGGAACCGACGCCGACGGCATACCCGGCCCCACCTCCCTGGCCACCCTCGGCCGCCTCACCGGATTCTCCGTGAACGCGAAAGCGGCACGCCCTGCCACGCCGCGCCCCGCCACGGGACGGGTCGCCTCCCCCGTGCCCGGCCACAAAGTCAGCTTCCAGTTCTTCGAGCGCGGCAACTACGCCTGGAAGCCCGCCGGTGTCGGCCGCCACACCGGGCAGGACTTCGCCGCCAAGTCCGGCGCCCCCGTCGTCGCCGTACGCAGCGGCACCATCGCCTGGTCCAACAAGAACGGCGGAGCATACGGCGACTGGATCGGCCTGGCAGCGGACAACGGCCACGTCTACACGTACTGCCACCTCTCGCAGCGCCAGGTACGCACGGGCCAGCACGTCAAGGCGGGCCAACAGCTGGGCAAGGTCGGCAGCACCGGCAACTCCACCGGCCCGCACCTGCACTTCGAGATGTCGAAGGGCCGCACCTGGTCCTACGGCGATGTCGCCAAGCCCAGCTGGTGAAGCGGCTGGTGTCAGGCGTCCTCGAACAGCAGGTCCTCGGGCGGGTGTGTCATCCGCACGGTCTGACCGTTCGTGACCTCCACGACCTTGTGCAGGCCCACGCAGCGCTCGCCGGTGGAGAGGATGGAGTAGCGGTCCCTGGCGCCGGCCAGGTACGCGGGGAAGCATGTGACGGGCATGTCGAGGGCGAGGTAGTCGACCATGCGGCGGAACAGCTTCGGCAGCAGCACGGCATCGTCCGTCAGGGACGCCAGGCCGGTGATCTTCGCGCCGGTCGTGGTGACATCGCTCGGCCACAGACCGCGCCCCGCCTCCCGGGCCTGCGTCGCCGTGGTGGACATCTCCACCCGCAGGCTGGTGAACAGGCTGCGATAGAACGTCGGGTACACCAACCCGCTCGTGAGCAGATGGTGGTTGACCGTCGTCCTCAGCACCGTGACGTCGACGTCGATCTCCAGGCCGCTCGTCCCGGGCGGTGTTCCGCGCCCCGCCAGGGCGATGCAGCGTCCGTGGACGTCGGAACCGCGGGTGAGGACGAACCCGGGGACCGTCTCCGGCGTGGTGGCGGTGACCGTCTCGTCCGGACGGTGCTGGACATCGGTGAATCCGAGCCAGCTCAGCAGCTCGTCGCGTGCGGCGTGGGCGAACGGCAGTGGCTGGTGGACACGGTTGGCGCCGTAGTGCGTCTCGAGCGCGTCGATCGCGTCCAGCCGTAGCTTCGCCCGGCCCGTCACACTGTGCTCGACGGCACGGCCCAACCCGCCGCCGACCAGGCTCCACTGCGAGGGGTCGTCGGCCGTGAAACCGACCGTGTCCCCGTCCGGCTGCGAGCCCTTGACGTCGTAGAAGCCCTTGATGAGCAGCATCGGCATGACGACACCTCCACGGGTTCGACGGCGGATGGAAGCAGATCGCCGCGGCCGGAACCCCTCCCGTACGGCTCGTCGGGACCACCCGCACAGGTCGTCGTCCCCCTACTTCAAAGGGTGCGCCTCGCACGGCGGTTCCGCATGTCCTGCGGGAGGAGTTTCGCGAGCCGGGCCATCTCGGTGGGTGGGTCGATCACCGGCTGGATGAGGAGTTCGTCGATGCCGGCCTGTTCGAGGGTGGTGATGCGGGCGAGGAGGTCGTCGCGGGTGCCGACCAGGGCCAGGGTGTTCATCAACGAGGGCAGGACCAGGTCCCGGTCCTGCGGTGCGATGCGGCCGAGGTAGTTGGGGTAGAGCTTGGTGTGCCGGTCCGGCGCGGTGGCGGTGGTGCCGCGCCGGTCGAGGAGCCGCTGTACCGCCTCGCGTTCGTCGGGGCCGAGTTGATCGGCGAAGGCGGGGGTGTCGGCGGCGGTGTCCGCGGCGTAGGCCAGCAGCGACAGCACGAGGTGGCCCGTCGCGTCCCGGGCCGCGTCGCCGTGGGGGTCCTCGTCCTCGTCGAGCAGGTGCAGCGAGGTGACCACGTAGGAGCCCGGGCGTGAGTCGGAGTCGCGGGGTGCGGCCTGGCGGCGGGCGTCGTGCAGCGCGTGCCAGGCGGTGGGGTCCAGCAGGCCGAAGGAGATGAGGCCGGTGCCGCGGCGGCCCGCGACGGCGGCGGCCCGCGGCCCGAGCGCGGCCACGACGAACTCGATCGGGTCGACGGTGTTCACGTGCGCCCCGGCGTGCAGGAACCGGATGTCGCTGACCCGGTCACCTTCGCGGTACTCGGCCGGACGGCCCGCGCACAGGTCCTGGAGTGCGGCGGTGAAGCCCTCCATGCCGGCCGCCGGGGTCGGCCGCATGCCCAGGGTGCGCCGGGCGGTGTTCCCGGTGCCGACTCCGCAGATGATCCGGCCCGGTGCCAGGGCGTTGAGACCGGCGAGCCCGCTCGCGGCGGCCGGGGCCGAGCGCAGCGCCGGTGAGGTCACACCGATACCGAGCCTGATGCGACTGGTGGCCCTCGCGCACAGGCTCAAGGCGACAAAGGGGTCCCCATGCACCATCGGAGTGTCGTTGACCCAGAAGCTGTGCAGCCCCAACTCCTCGGCGCGCACAGCGAGTTCCTCCACACCGGGTCGCGCTGCGACGACGACGCCCGCCCGCATCAAAGCCTCCAAGGAGTCCGCAGGAAACCGAACCCGCTCAGCATGGCAGCTCCCGTCGCAGGACCGCGTGTGACCGGCACCGGGTGACAGCGGAACAGCGCGGAGGTGGGTGCCGAGCTGAGGCACCGAGCCCGTTGGGCCCCCTGAAGTGGCCCGGTGGTCCGGTGAGGCACAGGATGGGAGCGGCAAAAGCCGCAGACTGTCATATGTGCCGCCGGAAGGGGCTTCACCGCATGAGTGCCGACGTGTCACAGGCAAAGGACCCTTCACAGCGGCGCCGGGCCGTGGCCCCGGTCGTCGGGCTCGTGCTGACAGCCGTGAGTGTGGCGGCGCTCGTCTCGTGCAGCACCGACAGCGACGGTGACGACGCGTCCTCGTTCAGTCCGACGCCCACGGCCGCGGACACGGCGTCGTTCTCCGGCACGTCGCCGTCCGCCCTGGCCTCGATCGGGGCGTCGGTGAAGGCGTCCGCCAAGGAGGCGGCCTCGGCCGCGGCCTCCTCCGCCTCCGCGCGGGCCTCGGAGTTCGAGGCATCGGTGTCCGCCGAGACCGAACGCGCCAACAAGGCGGCGCAGAAGGAGCTCGCGGACGTCGACGGTCGGGGCAACGCGACGGCCGACGTCTCGATGACCGGTCTGCCGCGGGCGGAGACGGGCGGTCTGCTCGCCCTCGTCGTGAACATCACCAACCGGACGGACAAGACGGCGTCCTACGCCGTCCAGGTCGACTTCCGGGACCCGGACGGCAAGGTCGTCGAGACCCGCTTCGTCGGTGCGGAGGACCTGGAGCCGGGCGAGAAGGCACAGCCGCTGGCCATCAGTCGCAAGCCCGCCGAGCCGAAGCTGACGGCCGAGATCGCCAAGGCCCAGCGCTACTGAGCCCGGCGCGCGACGGTCAGGACCCGGCCCGCGCCCGGGCCGCCGCCGGGTCCCAGCCCTCGCGGGGGACGGAGTCGAGCAGCAGGCGTGTGTAGGGGTGCTCGGGGGCGCTGAGCACCCGTCCGGTCGGGCCCTGCTCGACCACCGTGCCGCGGCGCATCACCAGGGTCTCGTCCGTGATGTGCTGCACCACCGACAGGTCGTGGCTGACGAAGACGAGGGCGACCCCGGTGTCCTTCCTGATCTCGTCGAGCAGCAGGAGGATCTGGGCCTGGACGGAGACGTCGAGCGCGGCCACCGCCTCGTCGAGGACGAGGATCCGTGGATCGACGGCGAGCGCCCGGGCGATGGCGAGGCGCTGCCGCTGCCCGCCCGACAGCTCGTGGGGGCGGGCGTCCGCCTCGCGGGTGCCGAGGCCGACCTGGTCGAGCAGCGACTCGATGTGCGGGTCCGTCGAGGGGTGCCCGTGCAGGCGCAGGGCGATCCGCAGGCACTGGCGGGATGTCAGCCTCGGGTCGAGCGAGACGTACGGGTCCTGGAACACCATCTGGATCTCGCGGGCCCGGGCCAGCCGGTCCCGCCGGGTGCGCCGGCCCCGGCCCGGTGTCCGGTCGGCGCCGTTCACGGTGATCGTGCCGCTGTCGGGCCGGATCAGGCCCACGAGGGTGCGGGCGACGGTGCTCTTGCCGGAGCCCGATTCGCCCACGATGCCGAGTGATCCGCCGCGGGCGACGGTGAAGGACACCTGGTCGGCGGCGGTCAGACGGGTGCCGCCGGGGAGCCGGTACGTCTTGCGCAGGGCGTCGACGACGAGCAGCGGGGCGTCGGGGGCGGGGGTCATCGGGTGCTCCCGGTGGTCTGCGTGATCGGGTGCGCGGGCGGGCCGGGCTCCGCGGAGCGGCCGGGCAGTTCGGGAAGGCGTCGGCAGGCCGCCGTGCCGCCGCCGTCGGTGGGCACGGGCTCCGGCCGCCAGGTGTCGCAGGCGGGTTCGGAGTGCGCGCAGCGGGTCGTGAACGGACAGCCGGTGAAGGCGTCCGCGAGGGACGGCGGGCGGCCGGGGATCGGGCGCAGGGCCCGGGACGTCTCGCCCAGTTCCGGGGAGCACTCCAGCAGCCCCTGGGTGTAGGGGTGCCGTGCGGCGGTGAAGAGCCGGCTCGCCTGCCGTTCCTCGACGACGCGGCCCGCGTACATGACGTACACGCGGTCGCAGTAGGCGGCGGCCAGGTGCAGGTCATGGGTGATGAACAGCAGCCCGAGGCCGCGTTCCTCACGCAGGGTGCGCAGCAGGGCGAGGATGTCCGCCTGGGTGGTGACATCGAGCGCGCTGGTGGCCTCGTCGGCCAGCAGCAGCTCGGGTTCGGCGGCGAGCGCGCCGGCGATGACGACGCGTTGCAGCATGCCGCCGGAGAGTTCGTGGGGGTGCTGGCGCAGGTGGCGGGCGGGGTCCGGCAGACCGACGGCGTCCAGGAGTGCCACGGCCCGGGCCCGGGCCGCCCGCTTGTCGGTGAGGCCGGTGCGGGCGAGCCGTTCGAGGAGGAAGTCGCCGATCCGTCGTACGGGGTTGAGGGCCGAGCGCGGGTCCTGGTGGACCATGGCGACGGTGCGGGCGCGGTGGGCGCGCAGCTGTGCGCCGGTCATGGCGAGGACGTCGTCGCCACCCACCCTCACCTGTCCGGTGACGTGGGCGTCGTCAGGGAAGAGGTTGAGCACGGCCTTGGCGGTGGTGGACTTTCCGGAGCCGGACTCCCCGACGAGGCCGACGACCTCTCCGGCGGCGACCTGGAGGGAGACGTCCGCGAGCAGGGGCCGGGCGGCGCCGGGCAGGAGCAGGTTCAGGTTCGCTAGGTCGAGCAGCGTGTCGTTCGGCATGGTGGGCTACCTCCTGGCGCCGAGGCGGTCCGCGGCCCAGACGCCGACCATGTTGAAGGCCACCACGACGGCGGCGATGGCGGTGCCCGGCACGAGGGCCGGGAGCAGGGCTCCCTGGACGATCGCGGCCTGGCCCTCCTGGACCATGAGCCCCCAGTCGGAGCTGGGCGGCTGGGCGCCGAAGCCGAGGTAGCTGAGGGTGGCGAGGCTCATCAGGGACTCGCCGAACAGGACGACCAGGTAGCCGACGATCGGGCGGCCGAGGTTGGGCACGAGGTGGGCCACACAGATCCGGACGCCGCCCATGCCCTGGACGCGGTAGGCGTCGATGTAGGACTTGGACCGCTCGGACAGGGCCACGCTGCGGGTGTACTTCGCGATGGTCGGCGCGAAGGCCAGTCCGAGGGCGATCACCGACGTGGTCATGCCGGTGCCGAAGACCGCGATGATCAGGACGACGAACAGCAGGCCGGGGAAGGCGTACATGACGTCGGTGATCCGGGAGACCAGCGCGTCCACCCAGCCGCCGCGCCAGGCGGCGAGGGTGCCGAGGGTGACGCCGAGGACGGAGGCGAGCAGGAGCAGCAGGAGCGGTGCGATCAGGCTGGTCCGGGCGCCGTACAGCACCCGGGAGAGCAGGTCCTGACCGGAGGCGTCGGTGCCGAGGGGGTGGGCGGCGGTGGTGCCGACGAGGGAGGACGACAGGTCGACGGCGTCGGGCGCGTAGGGCGCGAGCAGCGGCGCGAGGACGGCGGCGAGCACGACGAGGCCGAGGAATCCGCCGGCGACGGTGACGCCCCAGGGGCGGCGGGGGCGCTTGCCCGCGGGGAGGAGGACGCCGATGGGGACGGCGGCGGTCATACGGAGCTCCTCAGGGCTTTCAGGCGCGGGTCGAGCAGGGGGTGCACGAGATCCACGGCGGTGGTGACGACGATGTACGAGGTGACCATCAGCAGCAGGACGGCCTGGGCGACGGGGAAGTCGTGGCTGTTGATGGCGCCGACGAGCAGTGAGCCGATCCCGCTGAGGCCGAAGACGGTCTCGATGGCCACGGTCCCGGCGAGCATGCCCGCGGTGACCAGACCGCACATGGTGACGATCGGCCCGAGGGCGTTGCGCAGCACGTGCCGGCGGATGATGTCCCGCTCGGGCAGTCCGGCGGCGCGGGCCACGGCCACGTGCTCGGCGGCGCCCGCCTCCGCCATGGCCTG
Organism: Streptomyces sp. S3(2020); assembly: GCF_013044505.1. Lineage (GTDB taxonomy): Bacteria > Actinomycetota > Actinomycetes > Streptomycetales > Streptomycetaceae > Streptomyces. Next base: position 28,575 of record NZ_JABERD010000014.1, read on the forward strand.
CCGGGTCACCCGGCTGATCACGGCGAGCGCGCCGAGCGCCATGGCCACGGCGGGCAGGGTGAGGTGGTGCAGGGTGCCGGCGAAGCCCTCACCGCTGCCCGTCACCGGGAACCAGCCGAGCTCGACCCCGAAGACGGCGACCAGGGCGATGCCGCCGACGAACGACGGCACGGACGCGGCGAGCGTGGTGCCGCCGACCACGGCCGAGTCGACCCACGTCCCGCGCCGGACGGCGGCGACGATGCCGGCGCCCACGCCCAGGACGACGAACAGGACCGTGGCGTAGCCGACGAGGACCAGCGTCGTCGGGAAGCGGGAGGTCAGCAGGTCGGAGACCTGGTCGCCGTACTGGAAGGACCGGCCGAGGTCGAGGTGGAGGCAGTCCCACAGCCAGCGGCCGTACTGGACGACCAGGGGTTCGTCCAGGTGGTACTGCGCCCGGACGGTGGCGAGCCGTTCCGGGGTGAGCTTGTCGCGGCCCCCCGCCAGGAAGACGGCGGGGTCACCGGGGGCGGCGTAGACGGCGGCGAAGATCACGAAGGACGCCGCCAGCAGGGTGGCCACCAGTCCCGCGAGCCGCCGTCCAAGGGCGACGATCATGGTTGTTCAGCCCTTCTTCGCGCCGAGCCGCGCGGCCCAGGGGGAATAGAGGTACGCCATGGAGGCGGGCGGGCCGGTCAGTTCGTCGTTCATGACGAGCACGGTCGGCATCTGCGCGACCGGGATCCAGACCGCGGCATCGCTGAATTCCTTCTCGATGTCGACGACGAGCGCGGCCCGCTTCGCGTCGTCGATGGTACGCAGGGCCTCCTCGACGTTGCTGTCGTAGGCGGCGCTGCTGAACCCGACCCAGTTGTTGGAGCTGTCGGACAGTGCGTTGTCGTAGAAGCCCAGCGGGTCGCTCTTGGAGATGTACCAGTCGGCGACCAGCACGTCGATGTCCGCGCGGGCCTCCTTGTCGCCGTAGAACTCCCCGTAGGCCGCGCTCGGCACCGTCTTGATCTGTGCCTTGAGCCCGAGCTGGGTCAGGGCGGCGCGTACGGCGTTGGCGATCACGAGTCGGCCCTGGGTGCTGTCGGTGCCGATCACGATGGGCGAGTCGGGCTTGGCGGCGGCCTTCTTGACCAGTTCCTTGGCCGCGGCGAGGTCCGGCTCGGCGGGGGCGGCCGCGTCGAGCTGCTTCTGGGCGGCCTCGAAGACTGACTTCTCGTAGCCCCAGGCTCCGGAGCCGACGGGGGTCGCCCATGGCTCGACCAGACCGCCGTAGCCGGACTTGGCGATGCCCGTGCGGTCCAGGGCCAGGGACAGCGCCTTGCGGATGTCGGGGTCGGCGAGGCCGCCGCGCTCGGTGGGGATCAGGGCGAGGGTGGCGGTGCTCGGGCCGTAGTACTGCTTCAGGCCGGACTTGCCGGTCAGGGCGGCGGCCGTGCTGACGGTGTCGAGGTAGGCGCCGTCGGCGGCCCCGGTGCTGAGCGCGTTGACCATCGCGCTGTCCTCGGCCCAGCGGAAGACGACCTGTCCGGTGAGCGGCTTGTCGCCCCAGTAGTCGTCGGCGCGGGTGAGGGTGATGGAGTCGCCGGACTTCCAGTTCGTCAGCTCGTACGGGCCGGAACAGGCGTCGCCCTGGCCGGGCGTACCGAACTCGTTGCCCGCCTTCTCGACCAGCGCCTTGTCGTAGACGAGCCCGGCGTCACCGGCGAGTGCCTTCGTGAACAGCGCGTCGGGCTGCTTGAAGGTGATGGTGATCTCGCGGTCGCCGGTCCTGGTCATCGCGCTGACGTTGCCGAACTCGTCGGACTGCTCCATCTCCGGCTCGGCGTGCCGGCGCAGGCTGAACAGGACGTCGTCGGCGGTCATCGTCGAGCCGTCGTGGAAGGTGACGCCGTCACGCAGGGTCAGTACGAGGGTCTTCGGGTCCGGCCTGGTCTCCTTCTCGACGAGGGAGGGCTCTACGGACATGTCGGGCTGGAGCTGGTAGAGGCGCTCGCAGACGTTGCTGAGCACGGTGCGGCCCGCGCTGCCGCCCTGGGTGTCGAGGTCGAGGGACTCGGGCTCGTCCTCCAGCAGCCAGTCGACCGAGTCGACGGTGCCGGTGGCCGCGGCGGTGGTGGGCGTGAGCTTCAGCTGGGAGACGTCGACGCCCGCGGTGTCCTTGGACGTCGTGGTGTCGGCGCCTGCGCAGGCGGCGGTGAGGGCCAGCGTGCCGGCGAGACAGAGCGGCGCGAGGCGGGAGGTGGGCTTCATGGCGGGCTCCTGGGCGGGACGGGACGGGGCGAGGAGGGGCGCAGCGGATGGTCAGGCGGGTGCGTGGGGGCCGTCGTAGAGGTTCCAGGGCAGGTGCTGGTACTCGCGGTCGCAGGGCGTCCCGGCCGTGACGTGGTAGTCGCCCGCGGTGAGGTCCACACAGGAGGACACCAGTGTCGCCCAGTGCCTGATCTCGGGTTTGCGCGGGTCGGCGTGGGTGCACAGGGACTCGGGGAAGCCGAGGTGGTCCGACATCGCGTGCTTGATCAGCTTGCGGGTCTCGTCCGGGCCGTTCGCGTCGCGCAGCAGCCGCAGTCCTTCCTCCGCGCGCGGGACCCGTACCAGGGAGTCCGGGGCCAGGGGCCGGTAGTCGGCGGCCAGGGCGGCGGGGACGCCCGCCTGGTAGTGGTTGCCGTGGACGAGGAGGCCGTCGTCCGGATACATCCAGCCATGGCCGGCGGGGGTGGTCTCGATGTCGATGGCGAAGCCCTCGCGGCAGGTCAGCAGGGCGTTGCTGGCGATGTGGGCGCGGGTGCGGCAGAGCACGTCCAGCGCGTCGGTGATGCTCGACTGGTCGAGGACGGTGCGCCGGATCACGGTCTGCGGCAGTCCGACGGCGTCGTCGAAACGCCCGCCGAGGCCGTTGGCGTTGAAGGCGATCCCGGCGGAGTTGGCGCCCTGGCGGCCGATCTGTCCGGCCTCCACCTGCATGATGAGCGTGGGCTTGGGCGGCTGGACGATCCGGAGCATGACGACGGTGTCGGCGACACCGGCCCGCCAGTCCCAGTTCTGCCCCGCCCACACATGGCCGTCGCCGCTGGCGGGCCCGTAGGCCGCGAAGGAGGTGCAGCCCTCCGCGGGCTCCTCCGGCGCCTCGGCGCCGGTCCGCATGCGGGTGAAGGAGTCGTCGTAGATGACCTCGCCGCGGGCGTTGAGCGCGAGCACGTCGAGCAGGCCGACACCGGCGCCGTCGGCGATGCCCTCCATCTCCGTCAGGAGATCCGGGTCGTGGTCGCGGACGGGTTCCAGCCAGCGGGCGGCCCGCGCGGTGACCTGCTTCCAGGTCAGACCCGAGGAGACACCGAAGGCCTCCGCGTAGTAGCCGAGGGCGGTGTGCAGCTGCGGGGCGACGGCCTCTCCGTACTGTCGTCCTCTCTGGGACGGGGTCCCGGAGATCTCGACGACCGGAAGGCTGTGTTTCATGGGGAGGCTCCTCGACAAGGCACGAGCGCTGTAACATCTGTTCCAGATATTCACGCTCCTGGAACAAGGTGTTCAGAGCGTAACGTCGGTACCGCGAGAGTCAAGAGGTGTAATGGAGATTTCACAGCCGGGGGGTGCCGGAAGCGCCGCCCCCGGGGGCCTCACCCGCCTGCGCGCCATCGTCCGCGACCTGTGGGACGAGCTGTCCGCCTCCGAGCGGACCGTCGCCCAGTACCTGGTGAGCGCCCCGGTCGAGCAGGTGATGTTCGCCAGCACCCAGGAGCTGGGCACGGCCAGCGGCACCAGCAACGCCACCGTCGTACGCGCGTTGCAGCGCCTGGGATACGCCGGGCTGCCCGCCCTCAAGCGCGAACTGGCCGCCGACTTCACCGCGGCCCAGGCCCCCGACGTCCGCCTCGCGCAGCGCATCGCCCATGTCGGCAAGGATCTCGACAAGATCTGTAACGACGTTTTCGACGAGACCCAGGAGCGCGTCGACCAGTGCCGCAGCCTCGTCGACACCGAGGCGCTCCAGCGGGCGGTCACCGTGCTCGCCGAGGCCAGGGACGTGTTCTGCTACGGCGTCGCCGCCTGCGAACTCGCGGCCCGCCACCTCGCCCGCGCCCTGGGCCGCATCGGCCACCGGGCCCGGTTCGTCGGCGACACCGGCTTCGCCCTCGCCGACCCGCTGCTCGCCCTCGGACAGGGGGACGCGGTCGTGATCTTCCAGCCGGGACGGCAACTGCCCGAGCTCACCGTGCTGGTGGAGCGGGCCCGCGCGGTCGGCGCCAGGGTCGTCTTCATCACCGACGAACTGAGCGAGGTGTTCGCGGACCGGGTCGAGGCGGTGCTCCTCGCGCCCTACACACCCACCGGGAACACCAACGAGTCATTGACCGGGCTGGTCGTCGCCGACGTCCTCGTCCTCGCCCTCACCGCCCTCGACGAGACCTCGGCCGTGGAACACTCCCATCAACTCAACGCGCTGCGCGGACAGTTGCTCGGCTCAGGGGAGCCGCGGCACCGCAGGAGCTGACCCAGCACCGGTACTCCGGAGGGGGCACGCCGAGGGCGGCGGCGACCTCGGACCCGGGAGGCGCGGCGGGGGCTCCTGCCCGCCCCACTGTCGAACAGGGGGAGACACCATGCGCGGAGACCGCGGTCACCACGAGACCATCGCCGCGATTGCGCGAAATCCCGGGGCGCCTGCCGAAGTCCTGACGAGACTGCTGTGCAAGGAAGCCAAGGCGGCCTGGGACACGGTCGCCTGGCGCGCACTGCCGGACGAGGTGGTCGATGCCCTCGTCACGCATCCCGACCACAGACTCAGGACAGCGCTCACCGGCAACACCGAGGTGCCGCCGCAGCAGCGCGCCCGCCTCGTGGACGATCCCGATCCGAGCGTCCGCCACTATCTCGCCATCGGACCCGAATGGTTCCGCGTCACCGCGCGGCCACTGCCCCTGTCCGCCCAGCAACGCCTCCTGGCCGATCCGGAACTCCCCGTTCGCCGATCAGCGGCCTCCTGCCGCCAGACAGCTCCCGGCCTGGTCGCGGAACTCGCCGACCACCAGGACGCGGACCTCCGCCGGGCAGCGTGCCGCGCATGGACCCTGCTCTCCGAGGACACCCGGAGCCGTCTGCTGCGCGACGACGATGACGACGTACGACAGGCGGCCATGATCGAGGCCTGCCGCGACGACGAGGGCTGCACCGATCTCCTCCTCGACTCGGACATCGGCCGCTTCCGCCGAAACGACGTGATCCGCTACGGCGCCATGAGCACGGCGACCGCCGAACGGCTCGCGGCAAGCTCCGACGACGAGGACCGGCAGGAGCTGGCGACCAACCTGGGCGTGCCCATCGACCTCGTCAGGACGTTGGCCGACGACGACGCACACAACGTCCGGCTGGCGGTATCGGTACGACCGGAATTGACAGAGACCGAACGTACCGCCATCGACATCACCATCGAGGAGTACCACCGGCTCTCTCCCGTCGAATGGGTCCGCCGGTGCACCGATCCCGACCTGCTGCGCCACTGCGCCAGGTCGGCCAACATCCTGCTGCGCCGCAGCGCCGCCTACAGCCGGCACTTGCCCGCCGACGCGATCGACCTGCTGTCGCGGGACGACGACTACGCCGTGCGGCTCCTGCTGTGCGAGAACCAGCCGGCCGTCGACGGCGAAGTGGTGCTCCAGACCTATCTGGACTGCCAGGTCATCACGAAGGGCTTCCTGCTGGACCACCCGAACTTCCCCCGCGCGGGCAACGGAGCCCGCTTCGCCGACGACCTGGATCCAGCGAAACGATGCCTGGTGGGGCTCGACCCCGAGGCACCCGTCGACGCCGTGGTCCGGCTGCTGGCCGACCCCGACGAGCGCGTACGCGCCATGGCGGCCGCGCACCCCGCGCTGCCGGTCGACCTCATCCTCCAGAGCTGCGCCAACCCGGAGTTCTCCGCCCACGCCCTCAGCAACCCCAGCCTTCCCGCGGAGGTCATGCACCGGTACCTGGACGATGCGGGCATCCCTCGCTGACGCGGGGAGAGAGGATCAGCAAGGCCAGCGCCCCCATAGCGCCATACGGCCATACGGCCATACCGTCACTTCACGACGGATCCCCGTAACGAGCGGTCATAGCGGCAGCGCGGTCACGCAAGGAGGTGCGCAGCGACTCCGGGGCCAGGGCCTCCGCGTCCGTGCCGAGCTGCCACAGCGCCCACTCGGCGTGCTCCGCGTCCTGGAAGGTCACCTCCAGCCGCAGCCAGCCGTCCATGTCGGGGTCTTCCGCGCGGACGGCCAGCGCGGTGTCCAGCAGGCCCTCGCGCCGCGCCGGATCCACCCGCACCCGCACGGTGATGTGGTCGCCGCCGGAGAGGAACCGCGCCGAGCGGTCCCGCCAGATCCGGTCCAGATCGACTTGACCCGGTCGCTGTGCCGCTTCGGGGAGTTCCTCGGCGGCCAGCACCCGGGACAGCCGATAGGTGCGGTCCGCGCCAGATCTCGTGGCCAGCAAGTAGCCCCGCTCGCGTACGGTGACCAGACCGATCGGGTCCACCGTGCGCCACCGTGCCGGCTGGCCGGAAGCCGCGTAGTGGATACGCAACTTGTGCCCGGCCAGCACCGCGCGCCGGACCTCGACCATCGTCGTGTCCGGTACCTCTTCGGTGACCAGTCGGCGCGACAGCAGGTCCGACTCCGGATCGACGAGAAAACGCTGAGCCGCGTCGCTCGCGGTGGTCCGGTGGCTGTCGGGCAGCGCGTCGAGCACCTTCCGCATGGCCGAGGCGAGCGCCGGACCGAGGCCGAACACCTGCTCACCGCGCCCCGATCCGGCGGCCAGCAGGGCAAGGGCCTCGTCGTGGTTCAGTCCGGTGAGCTCGGTCCGGAAACCGGGCATCAGCGCGAAGCCACCGTGCCGGCCGCGCTCGGCGTAGACCGGGACACCGGCCGCGGAGAGCGCCTCGATGTCGCGCAGCACGGTGCGGGTGGACACCTCCAGCTCGCGGGCCAGCGTGTCCGCCGTCAACCGACCGCGCTGACGCAGTAGGAGCACCAGTGAGACCAGACGGTCGGCGCGCATGCGAGAACGCTAGCCGAGTACGTCGGAATACGTGACTGAGGGTGTCGTGATTTGTTGGGAGGCTCGTTCACGCGACGTCGAAGCCGCCCGTTACCGAGCCGCAGACGTACGCACTCCCGACGCCTCGAATGGAGCTGAAGTGGCAGTGGAACGTACGGCGGTCAACCCGGTGGCTTGGTCGGTGGAGATGGGGTTCAACCAGGGTGAGGTCGTCTCCGGGCACACTCGGACCTTGTACATCTCGGGGCAGACCGCGATGAGCGGCGACGGCAAGCCCCGGCATGACGGCGACATGGCGGCGCAGTTGGCGCTGAGCGTCGACAACCTGGAGGCCGTTCTCGGGGAGGCCGGCATGTCTCTCGCGAACCTCGTCCGGCTGAACGTCTACACGACCGACGTCGATCTGCTGTTCCCGCACTACGGCGTGCTGGCGGCGCGCTTGGCTGCCGCCGGGGTGGCCCCGGCCAGCACCATGCTCGGGGTGGCGCGACTGGCGGTCCCCGGCCAGCTGGTCGAGCTCGAAGGGACCGCCGTCGCGTGAGGTGAACTCGCCGTTCCCGCCGCCGAACCGCGCCTGGCGTGAACGGTGGTGAGGTCAGGCGGACGCGGGGCGAGCAGCGATCAGGTGTTCGCAGATGGCTCGGCGTTCCGGGTGGCGGGCAGCGATCTCGGTGAGTACGGCGTTCATTTCCACGGCTGTCGGCAGGGGGAATATCCCCTGGTGGAGGGCCATGTGCAGACGGACCGTATCGTCCGCCCGCCGCAACCAGTCGTCGAGAGTGTGCTGCATCGAGGCACCGTTGTCCGTGCCGGACCACTGGGCGACGTGCAGGAACGTGGTCGCCTGCCGCACCGTGACACGCCCTGAGTCCACGGCCTGAGCCACGATCTCGGCGATGTCGTCCGCACCGTAGGCGTCGATGAGACCGTCCACAGCGTCGAAGAGTTCGTCCGGTAGTTCAGCGGACTCGTCCTCCGGGACCCGCACAGCGCACAGCCTGTCCAGCGCCGCCTCCCATGTCCGCATTGCCACCGTCCCGCCTGCGTGCCGACCTTCGACGGACAGTAGCGGACGGCAGCGGACAGGCCGTGGGCTGCGTACCCGGGGCAGTTCGCGTCGTCGCAGCGAAGGGATTTGGTGCGCCGATCTTGACCCGCCGAGGAATCCCGGCTTAACGTTCCCGCGTTTGCAGCGAGTTGAAACGTTTCATTCCTTGGGGGCGAACCATGCAGAAGCCCATCCCGCAGCGTGGCGGCATATCCCGGCGCGCCGTCCTCGCCGCCTCCCTCGCCACAAGCGCCGCCACGGCGCTCGCGGCGACGGGCGCGGGGAACGCCGTCGCCGTTCCTCTGACCGGTCATCAGCCCCTGCCCGGCGACTGGTTCGCCACTCCCCCGCGCTCGGTGCGCCCCAAGTTCCGCTGGTGGTGGCCGGACGGACTCGTCGACCCGGCGGAGATCGCCCGCGAGATCGACCAGATCGCCGACGCCGGTTTCGGCGGCGCCGAGATCTCCGCCGTCCATCACAGCGTCAAGGACAAGTCCGTCCTCGACACCGCCCACCACGGCTGGGGCAGCACTCCCTGGCGCGAGGGCGTCGAGGCAGCCCTGCGCCAGGCCGCCCGTCGTGGCCTGACCGTCGACCTCACCCTCGGTCCCAGCTGGCCCGTCGCCGTCCCCGGCGTCACCCCCGACGACGAGGCCGCCGCCCAGGAACTCGCCTACGGGCGCCTCACCGTGACCGGCGGCACCACCTACCAGGGCCCGGTGCCCGAGCCCGTGCGCGCGGCCGCCGGCGAGGTCACCCGGCGCAGCCTGCTCGCCGTCCAGGCGGCCCGCGTCGAGCCCGCCAACGCCACCCGCAAGGAGACCGGTCTCGACCTCGCCAGCGTCCAGGACCTCACCGCCGGCGTCGAGGGCGGCACCCTGACCTGGACCGCTCCCACTGAGGGCGACTGGGTGCTGATCTCCTACTGGCAGCGCGGCACCGCCCAGCAACCCGAGTCGGGCCCGCACTCCGCCCCGGCCGCCTACGTCGTCGACCACTTCAGCCCGGCCGGCACCGCCGCGGTCACCGGCTTCTGGGAACGCTCCGTCCTGACCGGCTCGGTGCGCAGACTCCTCAGGGCGGCGGGCGGCGCCTTCTTCGAGGACTCCATCGAGCTGGAGACCGACTCCCTCGTGTGGACCTCGGCACTGCCCGACGCCTTCGAGAAGCGCTGCGGCCGCTCGCTGCTGCCGTACCTGCCGGCACTCGTCCTGGACAAGAGCAACCAGGTCTTCGCCTTCGAGGCGCAGATCACCCGGCAGATCCGGCACGACTTCTGGGAGACCGTCTCCCACCTCTTCAACACGCACCACGTCACCGCCCTGCGGGACTGGGCCCACTCCCTGGGCATGGAACTGCGGGCGCAGCCCTACGGCTTGCAGACCGACGCGATCGCGTCCGCGGCGCTCCTCGACATCGCGGAGGGGGAGTCACTGGGTTTCAAGAACCTCGACGACTACCGCTGTCTGGCAGGCGGACGGGACATGGCCGGGCACACCGTGCTGTCCTGCGAGTCGGGCGCCTACAACGGCTCGGCGTACAGCACGACCTGGGACCGGTTCCTGCGCACCATGGGCGGTGCCTACGCCGCCGGAGTCAACCAGACGGTGGTGCACGGATTCTCGTACGCGACCGCCCCCGGCGTGAGCTGGCCCGGCTTCGCCGCCTTCAGCCCCTACAACGGCGCGCCCGGCTACGGCGAGTCGTGGGGGCCCAGACAGCCCACCTGGCGGCATGCCGAGGACATCGCCGGATATCTCGGGCGTGTGCACCAGGTTCTCCAGACGGGTACGGCGCGAGCCGACGTCGCCGTCTTCCGCCAGACCGGCTACACCGCGACCGGCATCGGCGCCTCCTGGTTCACCGCGACCGGCGTCCCGCTCGGCTGGACCCACCAGTTCCTCAGCGGCCCCCTGCTCGACCTGCCCTCGGCCCGTGTGGCGGACGGCCGTCTGGCGCCCCAAGGCCCCGCCTACAAGGCCCTGTTCGTCGAGGGCGACTTCTTCTACGGGTCCACCCCGACCCTCGCCCTCGCCGATGCCCAAAAGCTCCTGGGCCTGGCACGGGCAGGCCTTCCCATGGTCCTGCTCGGCTCCTTCGACCAGGCCCTGACGCCCGGCGTTCCCGGTCAGGACGAGACGGAGCGGCTGCGCGAGGTCCTCACGAGCCTCCTCGCCCTCCCCCACGTCAAGTCCGTCACCGACAAGAGCGCCGTCGGTGACGCCCTCGCCGCCCTCGGCATCGCCCCCGACGCCCGCTACGCCGCCGCGTCCACCCTCCTCAACGCCCACCGCGTCATCGGTGACACCGACCTGTACTACCTCTGCAACGGCAAGCACGCCGAGACGGTCAAGCCGCCGGTCGCGGCCATCGACCACGACGTCACCCTGCGCCGCACCCGGCACTCCACCACCGTCCCCTATCTGCTCGACCCATGGACGGGAGAGGTGACCCGGATCGGCGGCTACACCGAGGCCGACGACACCATCACCCTCCGCGTCACCCTCGACCCCGGCCAGGCCACCGTCATCGCCCTCGGCCGGCCCGGCCTGTTCGGGGACCGCAACGGCAGCCGCAAGCACGCCGTGGAGACCAGCGCCGACCGTGTGCTCTTCACCGACCGCGGGCTGGCCATCCGTGCCACCGCCGGCGGCACGTACACCACCCTGCTCTCCCACGGCCGTACGGTCTCCACCACCCTGCCCGCGGTACCGGGTCCGATGACACTGGACCGTTGGCGGCTCGACGTCGAGGACTGGTACCCCGGCGCCGAGGCGACCGACACCGACATCATCCGGCGCGGTCTCACCCTGGACGCCCTGCTCCCCTGGTCGCAGATCCCCGAACTGGCCGACTCCGCGGGCATCGGCCGCTACCGCACCACCGTCAACCTGCCCACCGACTGGACCTCGTCCCACGGCGCCCACCTCGAACTGGGCACCGTCAGCGACACCTTCCGGGTCTCGGTCAACGGCACACGGCTGGCCCCCGCCGACCGACTTCACCCCGTCGTCGACCTCGGCGGACACCTGCGCCCCGGCACCAACACGATCGAGGTCGAGGTGGCCACCCCCCTCATCAACCGCCTCCGCGTCAGCCGGCCCACCGTCTTCGGCACGGCCACCCGCCAGGCATACGGCCTCGCCGGTCCGGTACGCCTGGTGCCGTACGTTCAGGGTCAGGTGAGGTGACGGGCGACCACCCGTGCAGAGCACGCGGCACCGCGACGCGCATTGATCAGTTGCCCGAACGGGCTTGGCCCGAGAGCGGCCCGTAGGGGGCTCGACGGGCGGTTAGGTCCGCAGCGACTCGCTCAGCATGGTGACGACGAATCCGGTGAGGGATACGACGAACATGACGGCAGCCCAGCGCAGCACACGGGTGGCGGCCCGCAGCCGTAGGTAGCGGTGACGGTGCTGTCGTATCCCGATCCACAACTCGATCTGCGCCGCCGCGAGGATCGCCTGGTACGACTGACTCTCGACGCTTGCCCTGAACGCGTCGTAGGTCTGCAACTCCCTTACAGTGTCGGTGGGGTTGAACACCAGGGCCGCAGGGAGATCCCGGGCGTCCGTGAAGGTGTCGCGGCTGGGCCTCGGCGTGACCAGGACGCCGGTCGCCAGAATCAACGACAGCACGACCAGCCCGATGCTGAGCAGCAGGCCCAGGCCGAAGACCAACGTGGTCGCGATGCCGAGCCCCGAGTCGGGGCCATCGATGAGGCGGGCCAGGACAACGGCGTTCCCGGCGGACAGGATGGCCCCCGCGCTGAGTACGACGGAGGCTCTGGAAGCCGTGGAGGCGCGAAGCCGGTCGTACCGGTCGAGATGCCACCTCAGCAGGGTCAGCCTGTCCCCGACATCCGGGACCCCGTCCTCCGAGCCGGGCCCGCGCCGGTTCGATCGCACCACGCATTCCTCCTGCCGGAAGAGCACATCAACGTTGTCCGCTACGGGCCCAGATGGCCGTCGTAGGCGCGGACTCGACTGCCGAGGCGCGCCATCACCAGCTCGCCCCCGTGGGGACCGCGGTCCCGCGGCCGGGTAGCCGGATGGTGACATCAACATCCCTTTGTCGCACCCGTGTTGCTGCGGCGCTCCGATGATGGCAGGCAGTCGAAGTATCCGGAAGAGAGGGATATTTCTATGGCTTATGCGGGCAGAACCATTCGCAGCACGACGCATCCGCACAGGGAGGGCTCCTGATCATGGCAGGACTTCGCTTCCCACCCCGACTGACCCCGACCACCTGGGAGAACGTGTTATTGCCCCGGCGTGCCCCGCTCGCGGCGGACGGACGCTGGACCCGCCGGATCCAGGAGCAGGGGCTCCACCTGGACTTCTCGCGCGTCGAATTCGCGGACATGTCGGCCCTGGCACGGGCCCTGCTGTTGGTGGACGCGGCCGTACGGGACAGCGTGCCGGTGCGTGTCACCCTGCCCACGGCCGAACTGCCCGACGCACGCGAACCGGTGAACGCCGAGTCCAAGGAGCGGAGCCGAGCCGCCGCACAGCGACTGCTGACCCGGCGGGCCCGTGGACGCGGTGACGCACGGGCTTTCATGCGTCAAGTCGGCTTCTTTGACGCATTGGTACCGGCCCGCTGGCCGGAGGGCGCGGTCAGACTGGACGACGCGGCTACCGTCGAACATCTCGCGCACGCCGAGGACGGGCCCGGCCCCAGGCCGGCCGCACCGGACGCATCCCCCTATGTGCGCCGCCGGATTCTTCCGTTCCACTGGCTGCCGCCTTTGGACGCGCAGGAGTTGAGAGCCTCCCAGGAGTTCCAGGGGATCGTGGCGCGGCTACGCGACCTCGGCCTGTCGCAGCCGGACGTGGACGCGCTCAGCCAGACCGTACTGGTGGAACTGCTGTCGAACGTGGCCGAGCACGCCGGAGCGGGCGTCGTCGGCCGGGCTCCGCACTCCCTCGTGGGGGCGGTGCTCCTGGACTCGGTGACGTACGGGCGCCGGTACCCGGACATGCCACCCGCCTCCAGTGAACTGGCCGAGCTGGCCACGACCACCCGCAGCGAGGTGCTGCGGTTGCTGGTGGGCGACTCGGGCAGCGGCCTGGTGACAAGGCTGGACCCGGTACAGGCGCGCCGCGGTGTTCCCTCCGGCGTACGGCCGGTGTCGGGTCAGCGGCTCACCGAAGCCGAGGACACGGTGTTCTACGCCTTCGGACACAGCTCCGGCTCATCGGACAGCTACGGCACACGCGGCGCGCACAACGGGCTGTGGCGGGTGAGGCACCTGGTCAAGAGCTACGGGGGCAGCGTCGTCGTCCGCACCGCCGACGCGCTGGCCGGGCTCGTCTACACGGAGTCGGACGGCCAGGTCGCCATCCCAGAGAGCGCGCTCAGCCGCGCCCCCGGCACGCTGCACGAGGTACAGGTGCTCACCGACCCGAAGTCGCACCGCAACCCGCTGTCCTGGGTCGACCGCCCGGAGGCGGCGACGGGACGGCAACTGCGTTGGGTGCGTTGTGTGTTTGATCCGGTGGGCGGACTCGGCGAAACGGGGCGGGCGACCCTCCTGGCGGCCGCGCGGGAAGCGGCGGGTGACCCGTCGGTGGGTGGCGTGGTGGTGTCGATGTCGCTCCGGGACACGGACCACCTCAGCCGGTCGGGCCTCCAGAACGCACTCACGTCCGCCCTCGGTGTCGCGGGTACGCTCGCCGACCTTACCGCTGTCGCGGTGCTCTTCCCGGACGCGGACCCCAAGGTCCTCGACCTCAGCGTGACCGGATTGCACGCCGAACACCACAGCGGACCGGCCGTGGTGTCCAGCCCCATCTTGGTGCACGGCTGCTACGGTTCACCGATCTGGTACGGCGGCTCCTCCCCTCTGCGTGCCGTCCTGCGTGAGCTCAGCCGGAACGGCGGCGTGCTGGCGGTGGAAGCGGCGATGCGGAGCTGGACGGCCGCCGACGGAGCACCGGGGGCGGAACTGTGGCAGACGCTGGACCGATGCCCCGGGCTCTTCGACGTGTCGGACGGCCAGGTCTCTCTCGTGCTGTCCCCGCACGGTGTGCTGCGGACCCTCCAGGGAGAGACCCAACGCCAGCTGGCCGAGGTCGTGGAGGACGGGGGTGAGCGGGAGGGCGTAGCCAAGGGCCTGTTCCGAACACCTGGTCTGCGTATCACCCGGCGCTGGGTCGACTCGGCCATGATGCTGACAGCGACGATAGGTACCGCCACAGCCGCATATGTGCTGGCCCGCAAGGTGGAGAAGGTACTGGCCGAGCGGGGCAAGGGCGAGCCACCTACGATGGTCGCCCACGTCTCGGCGGCGCCTCGGCCCCTGGCGGCCCGACTCAGTGAGAGTCTGGCGCTCGGCGGCCGACATCACGCCATGCCCGGCGAACTCGACCTGGAGGGCCTGAATCCGAGCGAGCGGGTCCAGGCAGGCGAACGCGTGGTACTCATCACGGATCTTCTCTCGACCGAGAACACCACCCGCAGGGCCGCGGCCGCCATCGTGGCGGCGGGAGCCGAACCTGCCGTCATAGCCTGCGTCGTGGACGCCCGGCCGGAGCGCCGCGACATCCAACTGCTCAATCGCAGTATTCCGGTGGTCTCCCTCACCGATGTCTCCATCGGCGTCTACCCCGCGGACGGCTGCACGCCGCCTGCGGGCGAGGCGGGCCCTGACGTCGTGGACATCGACCCGATCCTGCGCCATCCCGTGGTTCCCTCGCCGCCGGAACCCCCGCGCATCTCCGAGATCGACTTCCTGCGGCTGTGCACCGGGGCCCCTGACACGCTCTCCCTGGGGCATCTCGCCGGGCCGCGCTCGCACTCCAGCGCCATGCTGCACCTCGACCGCGCGCTGCGGCACCCGGAGACGGGTACGAGGATCACGGACATCCTCCTCGAAGTGCTGCGCGAGGCCGTGGCGACGGTGCAGGACGTGCCCGGACCGGCCGGTCGGCGGCCGCTGCAACTCTGGTACGCCGGGACTCCGGACGACCGGTACGACAGCCGGCTTCCGGTCGCCGTGCACCGACGGCTGCGCGAACTCGACCACGAAGTGGGGCCGTTGGTCGCGGTGCCACGTGGGGTGGCGCGGAACCAGTGGATCTTCCCAACCGCCGTGCGGCACGAATCGGAAGGCCACACCGTCGTCGTTCTGGACGGGCGGGCGACGACCGGGACGACCCTCCAGCAAATGATCCGGCTGGCGGCAGCGAGCGGTGCCGCAGCGGTCGTGGCCGTCGTCCTCCTGGACCGGCTCGAACATCAGGAGGCGGCTGCACTACGCATGCTCCAGGCAGTGGTTCCGACCGGCGGCGGTACCTCCGTTCCGGCCGTCGTACGCTTCGTCAGCGCCAGCAGCGTTCCAGGCGAGCCCGCGCATGACTGCGCAATCTGCGCCACCCGCATGCGCGTGCAGGACGACACGGCGGCTCCCGACCGGCTGCGTCGGCACGCGGCCCAACTGCGGGAACTCCTGCGCCCACGGCGTAGAGAGGAAGTCTTCAGCAGCGCCGCCGCGGACCTGTTCGCCGTGCCGATCAGCTCCGACGACGTCATCGACTACATCCGCTGGCGCGCACTACTGCGCCAGGCGCTGCGGGACACCGGCTCCCGGCAAGGTGTGGTGGACCGGCTACGCGCCCTCCTCGACGACACAGGGCGCGGCGAGGAGTTCAGCCGGGTCAACCTGCTGCGCCTGCTCGCCGCTGAGCAGCAGTGGCTCAAACTGCCCCCGCTGCGCTTCACGGTGGGACGCGAACTGCTCGCGCAGCTGTGCGTGGCCGGTCTCGGCAAGTCGGCCAACGTCTCGCCCTGGCTGCGGGTCCAGGCACTGATGGTGCTCGCGGCCACCACGCCCCAACAACTGACCGAGGTGCTGCCGCGGTTGCTGGCTCTGGCCCTGGACGAGCCGCTGCTCGTGGACCAGATGCTGCTGGAGTGCTACCGGATGCTGCGCCGTCCGCCGCACGACTCACCGATCGACCTCTCACGGCTGCGTGAGAGTCTGCTGCGCTGCCGCAAGGTGCTGGAGGAGCAGCGCACATCGGGCTCGCCCGGGCTCGCCGACGAACATCTGCACGTGGTCCAGCAGCTCATCACCATCGCTGACCACAAAGCACGGCCCAAACCCGACGATCCGCAGAAGGCGTGGGAACAGCTGAGGGAGGACCTGGGACACGCGGTGATGCGGCACCGTCTGGATTCCGGCCTGCTGCGAGTGCGTGACTACGTCGAGGACCTGGAAGACGCCGCGCCCTCGCAGCGCGCCACCCAGGACGCCCGCTCCGACTGGGAGTCCTGCAAGCGGCACCTGGCCGAACGGGCCCTGGTGTGCCTGCCGGTGCTCCGCCACATCCTGGCGGGGGAGTATGTGGACGATCAACTCGGCAGGCGCGAGCACGAACGGCTGATGCGACTGCTGCCCAGCGGCATCACCGCGCTCAGCGAGGTAACCGAACGGCTGGACCGCCTGCTGCGCGGGCCGCGACGCGTGGACGACCTGGACTGGCAGCTCACGCGTAACGAGCTCCTCGACCGGCTCGACTGGTGGTATCGGATGTTCCTGGCCACCCACTTACCGGAGACGGGGAAACGGGCACTCGTCGTCGACCTGGTCTCCTCGGCGCCAACCTTGCTGGAACCCGCGCTACGCACCCTTCAGAGCGCGCCGGTGACCGACGTCCATGTGGTGCTGCCGGCCTCGGCGGCGGAGACCGAGGTGTTCTGCCCCGGGCCGTTGCTGCACGACGCGATGGACCATGTGCTGGACAACACCCGGCGTCATCGGGTGTCCAGCGCCGAGTGCCGGCTCGACGTGACCTGGACGAACGAGGCCTCCGGTACGGCTCGGGTCTCGCTGCGTACCACCGGAACCCGGCCGAGTCCCGCACCGGGCCAAGGCCTGCGCACACTGGACGCCAAGCTGCGACCCTTCGGGGCCTCCCTCACGGGACAGGCGCTCGACGACGGGGACTGGACGTTCGAGACGCTCCTGGCACTGCGGTTGTGGGAGGGGGCCTGAGCATGCAGGTCATCAGAGGGCTGATGGTCGACGACGAGGAACGGAACCAACGGCGTTCGACAGCGCGGCTCAACACCCACTTCGAGAAGTTCGGCTGGCAGGTGCGCTGGGAGACGAAGACCGAGCCGGACGAGGGCCAGGAGTGCATCCGGCTCGCGAACCCGCCGTACGACGTCGTCCTCGTCGACCTGCTCTTCGCACGGGAGGACCTGCCCGAGCTCATCGAACCACGCGGCCTGGAACTCATCACCGAGGCCAGGGAACGCTCGGACCGGACGTACATCATCGCCGTGAGCTCCGGCGATGAGTCGATGCCCGATCTGTTCGACCGCGCGCGGCGCTCGGGGGCGCACCACGTCTTCCGGCGCTACGAGTTCACCCAGGGATCCCTCGACAACAGCCCGGCCGCGATCGTGAAGGCCGTGCGTGAGCATCTTCTGAACAACGGCACGGTGCGCACCGTCGAGCTCGACGCGGACGCGGAGGACCCCGCCGTCCAGTCGATCATCGACGAGGTCGGTGAACCCACCTTGTCCCAGCTCTACAGCAGGATCCTGGAGGCGGAAGGCGCGGAGACGGCGACCATGCGCCTCACGTACCTCACCCCCGGCGCCTCCGGGGCAGTCGTCTGCTCGGTCGCCGCCACGACTCCGGGCAGTCCTGTGCAGCGCCATGTCCTCAAGGCGTCCCGGGATGAGCAGGGGCTGGTGCACGAGGCGGAACAGAACGCCAGAGCCGCGAAGGTGTTCCCGGCCCTGCTGCTGATCCGGCAGCGTCCCGAGCGGCCCGTCGGCCCGGTCAACGGTTGGTACGCACTCGGAGCCCCGCTGCCCGACCACGCCACGACACTGCGGGACTGGCTGGCGGCCGGTCCCGAGCAGGCGGATGTCGCCGACGTGATGATCAAGCTGTTCGGGGAGGGACTGCGGGCGGCGCACATCGAGAATCGCGAGTTGGACACGCCTCTGACCGAGCTGCTGCGGTTTCGCCCCCTGCGGCGCCGACAGGTGCTCCAGGCCTTGGAGCAGCTCTCGCCCGCGCTGGTTCGACCCGACGGCGGTGGCTTGTCGGATGTGAAAGAGCTGACGAGGGAGCTGAGGTCGTTCCTGGAGGAAGGCAGGCCGCTCGGCGTGCCACTGAGCGAGTTGGCCCGGCCGACGGTGACCACCTACGCCCACGGTGATCTGCACGGCGGCAACGTGTTGATCTGTCAGGGACACCATCCGACACCGGTCCTCATCGACACCAGCGCCTTCGCACGGCTGAACTGGGCCGCCGACGTGGCACGGTTCGGCGTCGACCTGCTGATGAGGTCGGTGGACTCGGGAGTGGAATCGATGTTCTTCACCCGCTTCCAGGCCTGGCGCGAGCTGGCCCTGTGTCTCGGTCGGCGCACGCTCGCGGTGCCGCCCGGACCGGAGGCCGCGTTGGTGGCCTTGTCATGGTTGGCCACGCATCTGGACTCGGTCTGTCCGGACGCCGCCGAGCCGGACCGGGCCTGGGAGTGGCATGTCATGCTCGCCGATTACTTGCTGCGGGCCGCCTGTTACCCGGACGTACCCTCCCCGAAGCGCGCGGTCGCCCTTGTGGCGGCGCACGACCAACTGCGTGAGGTGACCAAGCTGCTGGTTCCCTGACCGTCAGGTGGTCATGAACATCGCACTCCCCCGGACCGGTCAGGATTCGAGAAGCGACGGTCGCCGAGGTTCCCTAGCGTGAAGGACATGACTTCCATCGACTGCGTCACCCTCGAAGTTGCCGACCTGGTGGCCGCCGAGCAGTTCTACTCGAACGCCTTCGGCCTGGGCAAAGAGCTGCGGCTGCGGGCCTCCGAGGTACCGACCTCCGGCTTCCGCGGGTTCACCCTCTCGCTCGTCGTCGCCCAGCCGTCGATCGTCGACGGACTCGTCGGCGCCGCCCTCGACGCCGGCGCCACCACCCTCAAGCCCGCCAAGAAGTCCCTGTGGGGCTACGGCGGCGTCGTGCAGGCCCCGGACGGAACCGTCTGGCAGATCGCGACCTCCTCGAAGAAGGACTCCGGCCCGGACAGCCGGCAGATCGACGAGATCGTTCTGCTCCTGGGCGTCTCGGACATGGCCGCGAGCAAGCGGTTCTATGTCGACCGCGGCCTCACGGTGGCCAAGAGCTTCGGCAGCAAGTACGTCGAGTTCGCCTCCTCGTCGAGCCCGGTCAAACTGTCCCTGTACGGCCGTCGCGGCCTGGCCAAGGTCGCCGGCGTACCGCCGGAGGGCACCGGATCACATCGGATCGCCATCGGCAGCGACGCGGGCCCCTTCACGGACCCGGACGGGTTCACTTGGGAGCCCGTGGCATGACGTGAGCCGGGGGGTGCCCCGTGTCGTGGGCAGTCGTGGGTCAGTCGTGGGTCAAGGTGGTCGGGTGGCAGTGTGCTCGCTGGACGAGCGTGACTGCCTCGTGTGCGGCATTGCGAAGCCACGAAATAGGTACCGGGGGACGCGGTCCCACGCCTGGGCATCGGCCTGGCCGTAGTTGGTGGTTTCGGCAGACGCGTCACGCGGTCGGAGCAGACCCGGCCGATCATCTCGACCGGCAGGTCACGCAGGGCCCAAGCCGGGCGGGCGACGTCCTAGCCGGCGTCGCTGACGATCACGATGGGACCGGGTGTCCGGTGTGCCACTGGCCCTTGGTGAGCAGCCGGTCCGCCGTCGAACCGCCGTACATCACTCCGCGCCCACGACCGAGTTCGGGCAACAACGGCCAGTCCACCAGGGACTTCACCGCACCATCGGCACACAGCACTTCGAATGTGACGCCTCCGCGAACGCCTCCATCCGGACGGCCTTCGTCTGGCGATTGCCGGGTCTACGATCTGGTGCGACGGCCCGTTCGAGGCCCAAGCAGGGGCGCGGTGTCAGAGATCGCTCAGTGGCTCAGGGACTGGCATGCCGCACACGAACGTGAACTTCGCGCACGTGGGATCAGCTCGGCGGTAAAGGGACCCGCCACGGGAACCCCGTCCGGAGGGCGGCCGAAGGCCACAGCGGTGGTCCTCACGCTGGAATCGGACGGGCGCTCAGGGAGGGTGTCCCTCTGGGAGTCGGGGTCGACTTCACTGCTCTTCATCGACGTCGGAACCGAGCACACCTGGCAGGACCATGCGGTGCTCACTTCCGAGGACGACCTGCCACAGACCCTGGCGCCCCTCGTGAAACCGGCCGAAGCAGCTGCCGACGGTAGCTGAAAGCCTTCCCTCATCCGTCATCCCCTGCGGCAACCCTTGCGGCACATTCCGTCGCATCGCGCGGTCGGCATTCCGAACACGGGGTTCGTGGGAGGTTACGAATACGTTCCGGACACTTGACGACCCCTGCCTGACTGCGTAGACATGTCAGCGTAGTCAGACAGCGCAGTCAGACGGGTGACACCGGTACTGCTGCGGACCACGACGGTTCGGTTCGGGAGAGACCATGACGCGAGAGGCAGGGCGGGGCGGGAGTTCCGGCGCGCCGCGCAGCGTGGACGTGGCCCGGCTGGCGGGTGTTTCGCAAAAGACGGTGTCCAGGGTCTTCAACGACGAGCCGTACGTCTCCGCCGAAGCACGCCGACGCGTCCTCGATGCCGCCGAAGAACTCGGCTACCGGCTGAACAACGCCGCGCGAGCGCTGGCCTCCGGACGTACCCGCTCCATCGGTGTGGTGACGCTGGGAACCGCCCTGTACGGACCTGCCTCCCTGATCATGGGGGTGGAGCGTGCCGTACGGGACACCGGTTACGCCCTGCGGGTCGTCAACACCATGGAGGGCGACTCGGGCGGGATCGGCGGGGCCGTCGACTCGCTCCTCGACCAGGGCGTGGACGGCATCGTGATCTCCGAGCCGATCGATGACGGGCAGGACGGTGACCTCGCGGCCCGCCTCGACGTACCGGTCCTCGTCCTGGGCGCGCCACCGTTGCCAGCGCCCAGGGCACTCGCCGCCGGCGTCGGCGCCGATCTGATGGCGCGGACGGCCACCGAGCATCTGCTGGACCTGGGACACCCGACGGTCCACCACCTCGCCGGACCACGACGGTGGTACTCCGCCCGTGACCGTACGGAGGGCTGGCGATCCGCGCTCATCGCGAACGGCAGGGCGGTGCCACCTGTCGTCGAGGGCGACTGGTCGGCGGCCTCCGGTCATGCGGCGGGCCGTGAACTGGCCGGTGTCGGAGACATGACCGCGGTGTTCGCCGCCAACGACGACATGGCGATCGGTTTCATCCGGGCGCTCACGGAGTCCGGCTTGCGCGTGCCGCAGGACGTCAGTGTCGTCGGCTTCGACGACATTCCCGTAGCGGCCTATGTGTCTCCTCCGCTCACCACGGTGCGTCAGCCGTTCGACGTGGTGGCGCAGGAGGCCGTCAAACGTCTCGTGCACACCATCGAGAACCCGCGGGCGGACCCGTTGCCGGCGAGTGAGCCACCGGTGGACCTCGTGGTCCGCGCCTCGACCGCTCCGCCACCGGCCCGGACACCCCGAGGTCGTCGTAGGGGCACCGGCTCCCGTCCGAGCGCGGCCCGGCACGGTCCGGCGCTGGAAGGAGGTCCGTCCGCCCATGACTGACCGGAGCGGTCCGGCCCGAGCCGGGCCCGTCAGCGCCGGGCGCGGGGTCACCCGGCGGGCCGCCGCACCGCTCCCCGCATCCCTCGCCGCTTCACCGACCGCGTCCTCGCACGGCACGGAGACCCCGTCACCCGGGCGACGCGTCCTCTCCTCTCACGCGGCTGCCGCCGAGTAGGTCCGCCGCGACAACGCTCCGTTCCGTCCCATGCCTTCCCCGGCCGCAGGCCTCCCGCTCAGCGGCAGCGGAACGCCCACCGGCGAAGGTCCCGAGGACGTACGCCCACACCCTGTCGACCCCAGGGTCCTGACGGCCGGCACGCCCGAGCCCTCCTTCTCCCTCGTCACCTCTCCCTCGTCACCTCCTCCTCCGCACGCCTGCCTCCGGCGTGCCCTTCACCCAGTCATCGGCGGGAGTTCACCGTGCGCAGAACCAGTTCCACCCCCAGCCCTTCCCAGATGAGCCGTCGGCTCTTCCTCACCACCGCGGGAGCGGTCTCGTTGGGAGCCGTACTGTCCGCCTGCGGCAGTGGCGACAGCGGCAGTTCGTCCGGCTCCGCCAAGCCGGTCAGCCAGGCCGACATCGACAAGGCGATGAAGACGCCGACCCAGCTGACGTTCTGGACCTGGGTCCCGAACATCGCCAAGGAAGTCGCCCTCTTCGAGAAGAAGTACCCGGCGATCAAGGTCAAGGTCGTCAACGCCGGTCAGGGCACCCCGCAGTACACCAAGCTGCGCACGGCGCTGAAGGCCGGCAGCGGCGCGCCGGACATGGTGCAGATCGAGTACCAGGCCATCCCGACCTTCACCATCACCGACAGCCTGCTGGATCTGCGGCCGTACGGCGCGTCCGCTCTCAAGAACCGTTTCGTGGACTGGACTTGGGGCCAGATCAGCGGAAGCGACGGTGAGGTCTGGGCGATCCCGCAGGACACCGGCCCGATGGGCATGCTGTACCGCAAGGACATCTTCGACAAGCACGGCATCGAAGTGCCGGAGACCTGGGACGAGTTCGCCGAGGCGGCCCGCAAGCTCCACGCGGCCGACCCCGACGTCTACCTCACCAACCTCGCGGCCAACCAGCCCGCCGCCTGGCACGGCCTGCTGTGGCAGGCGGACGCCAAGCCGTATGTCACCGCCGGCAAGAGCGACATCACCATCAGCGTCGACGACGCGGCCTCGAAGAAGCTCGGCGAATACTGGGGCACTCTCGCGAAGGAAGGGGTCATCGGGGTCGAGCCGGACTTCACCGACTCCTGGTACGCGGCCCTCAACAAGGGCAAGTACGCCACCTGGCTCACCGCGGCCTGGGGCCCGGTCTTCCTCTCCGGCTCCGCCAAGTCCACCGCCGGAAAGTGGCGGGCGGCCCCGCTGCCGCAGTGGGACGCCGCCAAGCCCAGCTCGGGCAACTGGGGCGGCTCCACCACCGCGGTCATCCGCTCCACCAAGAACCCGGTCGCGGCGGCGATGTTCGCCCAGTTCCTCAACAGCGACCCGGCGAGCGCGAAGATGTTCGCCACCGAGCAGTTCTTCTTCCCCGCCACCAAGGCCCTGCTCACCGACGCGTCGTTCACCGGCGACGCTCCCACCTTCTACGGCGGCCAGAAGGTCAACCAGGTCTTCGCCGACATCGGCGACACCGTCTCGCCCTCCTTCCAGTGGCCGCCGTTCCTCGACCAGGCGGCGACCGACTGGACCGAGACGGTCGGCACCTCCCTGGCCGACAAGTCCGACACGGTCGCGGCGCTCGGCAGCTGGCAGGAGCGGCTCGTCACCTACGCCAAGAAGCAGGGCTTCACCGTCCACTCCTGACGGTTCGCGGGGTCCCGCGCGCCGGCGCGGGGCCCGCCCGTCCCACCTCAGCCCAACCCCTCCCCCAGAAAGGGCCGATGATGACTGCCACGACCGCGGCCGCTGCCAAGGGCCGGCGCCGGGACGGGCCGACACGTCCCCGACGCGGCGGCAAGGGCCACCGCCCCTCGGCGGGGCCGCTGTTCGTCGCACCGTTCATGGTGCTGTTCCTCCTGCTGTTCCTCGCGCCGCTCGGCTACGCCGCCTACCTGAGCCTCTTCCAGGAACGCCTCATCGGCGGCACGGTGTTCGTGGGACTCGACAATTACGCCCAGGCACTCGGCGATTCGCAGTTCCTGCACGGAGTCGGACGGGTGGCGCTGTTCTTCCTGATCCAGGTCCCCGTCATGCTGCTGCTCGCGCTGCTGTTCGCGCTCGCCCTGGACAGCGGCCTGCTACGGCTCGCCCGGGTGATCCGGCTCGGCATCTTCGTGCCCTACGCCGTGCCCAGCGTGGTCGCCACCCTCATGTGGGGTTACCTCTACGGCCCGGACTTCGGCCCGTTCGCCCAGCTGAGCCGGCACCTGGATCTGCCGGTCCCGGACTTCCTGAGCGACGGCTGGATGCTCGGCAGCCTCGCGAACATCGTGACCTGGGAGTTCGTCGGCTACAACATGATCATCCTGTACGCCGCGCTGCGCACCGTCCCCACCGAGCTGTACGAGGCGGCCGCGGTGGACGGAGCGGGCGCCTGGCGTATCGCGTGGTCCATCAAACTCCCCGCACTGCGCCCGGCGTTGCTGCTCACCCTGCTGTTCTCCGTGATCGGCAGCTTCCAGCTCTTCAACGAACCCAAGCTCCTGATGAACGTCGCCCCGGACGTCATCAGCAGCTCCTACACCGCCAACCTGTACGCCTACTCCCTCTCCTTCACCGGCCAGCAGGTCAACTACGCGGCCACGGTGTCCTTCCTCCTGGGCCTCCTCATCGTGATCGCCTCCTACGGCGTCCTGCTCACCGCCAACCGCAGGAGGACCTCGTGACGACCCTCACTCCCCCGGCCGCCGTCGAACCCACCTCTCGGCGCACTGCCGGCAAGGACCGCACCAAGGGCCGCAGGCCGTTGTCCGGTCGTCGCAGCACCCCGCTGACCATCGCCATGCTCGCCGCCCTCGCCTACTTCCTCCTCCCCCTGTTCTGGCTGCTGATCGCCTCGACCAAGAGCACCCAGGACCTCTTCAACAGCTTCGGCCTGTGGTTCTCCCACGCCCCTCAGCTCCTGACGAACATCAAGGAGACCTTCACCCAGGACGACGGCGTCTTCCTGCGCTGGCTGCTCAACACGGTCGCGTACGCGGGTGTCAGCGCGATCGGCGCCGCCCTGCTCGCCGCGGCCAGCGGCTACGGGTTCGCCAAGTTCCGCTTCCGCGGCAACCGGGCCGCCTTCAACCTCGTCCTCGGCGCCGTCATGGTGCCGACCACGGCCCTGGCGATCCCCACCTACCTGCTCTTCGCGAAGGCGGGCCTGGTCAACACCCCCTGGGCGATCATCCTGCCCTCGCTCGTCAACCCGTTCGGCCTGTACCTGATGCGCGTCTACGCCGAGGACGCCGTACCGGACAGCATCCTGGAGGCCGCCCGCATCGACGGCGCCGGCGAGGCCCGGATCTTCTTCCGGATCGTTCTGCGGCTGCTGGGCCCCGGTCTGGTGACCGTCCTGCTGTTCACCCTCGTGGCGACCTGGAACAACTACTTCCTGCCGCTGATCATGCTCAACGATCCGGACCTGTACCCCATCACGGTCGGTCTCTCGTCCTGGGCCGCGCAGGCCCAGAACGGCGGGGCGGGCGCCAGCAGCGACATGCTCGCGCTCGTCGTGACCGGATCCCTGATCTCGATCCTGCCCCTCGTCGTGGCCTTCCTGATGCTCCAGCGCTACTGGCAGAGCGGACTGGCCTCCGGCGGCGTCAAGCAATAGCGCGCACCACGCTCGTACCTTCCCCGTTTCCCCGTCTCATCGGAGGTTTCCCTTCATGGCGGCTCTGCCTGCCCGTGTCCTCTTCGGCGCCGCGTACTACCACGAGTACACGCCCGCCTACGACCCCGGACTGCGTCCCGACGAACAGCTGAAGACCGACCTGGACCTGATGGCCGAGGCGCACTTCACCGTGATCCGGGTGGGCGAGTCGGTCTGGTCGACCTGGGAGCCCACGAGCGGCCGCTTCGACCTCGACTGGCTGCAACCCGTCCTCGACGGCGCCCATGAGCGCGGCATCTCCGTCGTCCTCGGCACACCGACGTACGCCGTGCCGCCGTGGCTGGCACGCCAGTACCCGGAGATCACCGGTGAGCGGCGCACCGGCGAGCGCATCGGCTGGGGCGCCCGCCAGGAGGTCGACTTCACCCACCCCGCGTTCCGTTTCCACGCGGAGCGGGTGATCCGCGAGATCGTCGCCCGGTACGCCGACCACCCGGCGGTCATCGGCTGGCAGGTCGACAACGAACCGGGCCTGCACCTCTTCCACAACCACGGCGTCTTCCAGCGCTTCGTGGACCACCTGCGGGAGAGGTACGGCGACGTCGAGACCCTCAACCGCGAGTGGGGCCTGGTCTACTGGTCGCACCGCCTGTCGACCTGGGCCGATCTGTGGACCCCGGACGGCAACGAGCAGCCCCAGTACGACGTCGCCTGGCGGGAGTTCCAGGCCCGGCAGGTCACCGAGTTCATCGGCTGGCAGGCCGACATCGTCCGCGAGTACGCCCACCCCGGGCACTTCGTCACGACCTGCATCTCGTACACCCGCCAGGGGGTGGAGGACGACGCGATGACGGACCGTCTCGACATCGCCTCCGGCAACCCGTACTACGACATGCAGGACGGGCTGCTGCTGCCCGACCCGACACCGGACGAGCACGAGCAGGCCTGGAAGAGCACCGGCGTGTGGGCGATGTACCAGACGGCCGACCGGATGTTCTCCTCCCGGCAGCAGCCGTTCCTCGTCACCGAGACCAACGCGAACTCCATCGGCTTCCCCTGGGACAACCGTCCGGGCTACGACGGCCAGTGGCGGCAGGCCGCCTGGGCGCACGTCGCGCGCGGTGCGCGGATGATCGAGTACTGGCAGTGGCAGACCCTGCGCTTCGGCGCGGAGACGTACTGGGGCGGGGTGCTGCCGCACAGTGGACGGCCCGGCCGCACCTACGCCGAACTGGCCCGCCTGGGCGTCGAGTTCGACAAGGCCGGCCCCCTCGTCGCCGGGCTCGAACCGGACGCCGACATCACGATGGTCTACTCGCTGCCGAGCAAGTGGCTGATGCAGAAGTACCCGCCGCTGTCCCGGCCGAACGGCGAACCCGACCCCGCCTCCTACCATCGCGTCTTCGACCCCTTCTACCGCGGCGCCTTCGACGCCGGCCGCCAGGTCCGCATCGTCCACGCACGCCAGTTGCACGACCCCAGCGGACAGCGGGAGGGAATGACGGCCGAGGAGGCCGTGCGACGCCATCCGGTCCTCGTCGCCCCCGCCCTGTACCTCGTCGACGACGCCACGCTCGACTGGCTCGCCGCCTACGCCCACGCGGGCGGCCACCTCGTGCTCGGTCCGCGCACCGCGTACGCCGACCACGAGGCCCGCGCCCGGACCGAGCCTGCCCCAGGGCGTCTCACCGAGGCCGCTGGCATCCACTACGACGAGTTCAGCAACCTCACCCACGACGTGCCCGTCCATGTCGAACCCGGCGGCCCGCTCAGGGCGAACGGGACCGCGACGCACTGGATCGAGTGCCTCACGGCCGTGGACGCCGACGTGCTGGCCTCCTACGACCACCCGCACTTCGGCCGCTGGCCCGCTGTCACCACCCGTCGGCACGGCGCCGGACGCATCACCTGTGTGGGCACGGTGCCCGGCCGCGACCTCGCCCGGACACTGGCCGACTGGCTCGCTCCGGCCGCACAGAGCGGGTGGCAGGGGCTCCCGACATCCGTGACGGCGACGACCGGTGTCTCCCCCGACGGACGCCGCGTCCACATCGTGCACAACTGGAGCTGGGAGCCCGCACGCGCCTATGCCCCGGTCGACCTCTCCGACGTCCTGAGCGACGCCCCCGTTCCGGCCGGCACCGCCCTGGAGCTGGGCCCCTGGGACGTACGCGTCCTTGTCGCCGCCGACAACAGCTGAACCCCCCGGCCCCACCGTGGCCGTTCACAGACGGAGGAACCATGCAGAGAAGATCCCTGGGCAGGGCGCTGGGCACCTTCGCCGCCGCGTCCGCGTTGCTGGCCATACCCGCCTCCGGCGCGCAGGCGTACAACCCGACGGGCGGCACCCTGTACCAACTCGGCAGCGAGCCGTGCCTCAAGGGGCGCGGCAACTGCGCGGTCTACCCCAAGTCGGCCCAGCTGCCGAGCGGTCGGCTGGTGGCCGCGTTCGAGAAGTCCACCGTCGTCACCTCGACGGGCAGCGCCGACGGACAGACCCTCCCGGTCTACAAAAGCGATGACGACGGCACCTCGTGGCAGCCGCTGTCCGAGGTCAAGGCCCCGGCGTACCTCTCCACCGATCCCCAGTACGCGAAGTACACGAGCAACTGGACCAACCCGTACCTCTACACGCTTCCCCAGGACGTCGGGGACCTGAAGCAGGGCACCCTGCTCCTCGCCACGGTCGTCTCGGGCGATGACCACTACTACAAGGAGCACAAGGCGGCCGACCCCAACTGGACGCCGTCCAACGACGGTGACCGCAAGGATCTGGCGATCGCCCTGTACTCCAGCACCGACGACGGCGCGACCTGGAAGATCAACAACGTCGTCGCCACCGGAGGCTGGCAGGGCGGCAGCGCCGGCGCCACTGGCCAGAACATCGCCGCCGCCAACACGAACCGCCAGGTGGACCCCCTCTGGGAGCCCTATCTGATGGTCCACAAGGGCCGGCTCGTCTGCTACTACTCCGACGAGAACGACTACACCGGCTTCGACGCGACCACCGGTGTCCCGACCCTCGACCCCGCGAACGACACCGCCACGGACTCCCTCGGCCAGATCCTCGTCCACAGGACCTGGGACGGCCGCAGCACGAGCTGGAGCGCTCCCGTCGTCGACATCGCCGGTATGACCCAGGACATGGGCGGCGGCAAGACGGAGATCGGAGGCGGCCGGCCCGGCATGACCAACGTCGTCCGCACCACGGACGGCAAGTGGATGATCACCTACGAGTACTGGGGCGGCGGTGCCAACACCCGCTACCAGTTCGCCGACGACCCGCTGAAGTTCTTCACCGGATCGGCCACCGGGACAGGGGTCGACTCACTGCCGGTCGCCACCGGTTCGCACCCCCTCAGCATGAACGGCAGCCCGGTCCTCATCAGGCTCCCCGGTGGCCGCCTGGTCTACAACGCCGCGGGCAGCGGCAACGTCTGGGTCAACGAGAGCGGACGCGTCGACGGCACGTGGACGGAGTACCAGACGACCTCACCGGCCGCGTACAGCCGCAACCTCCAGTACGTCGACGGCACCGGCCGCGTCGTGATCCTCAACAACCAGGGCACGTCGACGCTCAAGTTCGCCGAGGTCGACCTCGGCCACTCGGACGGCGCCTACTACCAACTGGTGAACCGCAGGACGGACCAGGTGATCGGGACCGGGAACAAGACCAACGACGCGAACATCGGCAACGGTGACGTGCCCGACGTACGTCTTGAGGCCCCCGGCTCGGCGGCGAACACGGACACCCAGTTCTGGCATGTGGTGACCGAACCGGGCGGCGGAGTCACGCTGTTGAACAAGTCGGGCGGCCGGGCGGCGGCCGTCTGGACGGGGAACGCGACGACCGGCCAGAAGATCGGCCAGTGGGTCGACAACAGCGGTACGGGCAGCTGGAACCTCGTGAAGACCAGCGACGGGTTCTACCGGCTCCAGTCCGTGAAGAACACCAGCCTGTACCTGACCGGTGCGGCCGCCGGAGCCCAACTCACCTTGCAGAGCGCGCTCACCGACGGCTCCCAGGACTGGGAGCTCGTCCAGTAGCCCCTTGTCCGGAGGTGGGCGTCGGAGCCGCGTCCGGCGGACGTACGTCTGCCGACGCCCATGGTCAGGTGCCGACGTTCTCGATGATCTCCCGCACCTGGCGATTCAGCGAGGGCGCCCACCACGTGGACACCGGCGCCAGCCGGCTGACGGCCGCCCCCAGCCACTCCGGGTCACCCAGGCGGTGCAGTGCCCTGGCCTCGGACGTCCTCCGGAACAGGGCCTCCACCATGTACACGTGGAGGCCCGTATAGGGGCGCTCGTGATGGGTGTAGTTCACCGACCAGTGCTCGTACGGATGGCGAAGGATTCCGCCCACGGAACAGCCGCCGGGGCCGGTCTCCATGTAGCTGCTGCCGAGCGTGCCCAGCACGCCCATGGTGCGAGTGGCGTGCCATGCCTTATGGGTGGCTCGGATCCTCAGTTCCACGAACTTGGACCACGGGAGGACGGCCAGGGGTTCCGGCGCTCCGGGCTCGTGGTGCTCCATACCCTCGGCGGTGAGAACCAGGCACGAGCCGCCCTCCCGCTTCGGGTCCCCGATGATCCAGCGGTCCCCGACCAGCTCCAGTGGCCCCAGGTATCCCGTCATGATCCCCCGTCGGTCGTGTGTTCGCCCGGCCCGTGAGCCTACCCCGCGGCCGGCCTGCCCTCTCAGGTGCGAGGGCGGGGCGACGCGTCGCGCAGCCTCCAGATGTCCTTCCACTGCCGGGTGTGGGCGGCCGCCAGCGGTGGGTCGGGCGCGTCGGCCCGCTGTACGGCGAGGCTGACACCGCACTGTCCGCACAGGTGGTGGATCCAGTGGTGACCGTCGTGCCAGGCACTGGTGTTGTCCTGGGTTCCGCAGACGGGGCAGGTCAGCGCGGCAGTTCGAGCGGGCGGGACCGACGCACGCAGCACCCGCTCGACGACCACGGGCAACGGCTCGTCGGGGTGCATCGCCGGATCGGGACAGAAGGCGATGCTCCCCCACCTGTGCTGCCGGTCTCGCCAGGACCCGTCCGTCGGCACCTGCCGAGAGCCACGTGCCTTCTCCGCTCGACGACGAGTGAGATAGGCGCGTTCGTCCGCGAGCCACAGCTGCCGGGCAGCGTGCAGCTCCGCCATGGCGCGTACGACCGAGCCCGGGTCCTGATCCGGGTCCCTGGGGATCCCCGCGCTGTGGCAGAGGTGGTGATAGGTGGCCCGGAAGCCGTAGGGCGCGAAGTGGACGAGACAGGACCGCAGATTCGTGTGGCGGACACGCGCGGGCAGGCTCTCGTCGTGGACCCGCCGGCGGTGCGTGGTGAAGCTGCTCATCCCCGGACACTACGGCCGGCCGGGCACGAGGAGGGCC
Organism: Streptomyces sp. S3(2020); assembly: GCF_013044505.1. Classification (GTDB taxonomy): domain Bacteria; phylum Actinomycetota; class Actinomycetes; order Streptomycetales; family Streptomycetaceae; genus Streptomyces. The sequence continues at coordinate 59,388 of NZ_JABERD010000014.1, forward strand.
TACAACCAGCCATTGCGCTTGAAATTCCGGTGCAGGACGAGGCAGGCCGTGGCGATGACGGTCAGGACGAGGGGGTAGCCGAAGGTCCAGCGCAGTTCCGGCATGTGGTCGAAGTTCATGCCGTAGACGCCGCAGACCATGGTCGGTACGGCGATGATCGCGGCCCAGGCGGTGATCTTCCGCATGTCCTCGTTCTGGGCGACGGTGACCTGCGCGAGGTGGGCCTGGAGGATCGAGTCGAGCAGGACGTCGTAGGCGTTGATCTGATCGGTGACGCGGGTGAGGTGGTCGGTGACGTCCCGGAAGTACGCCTGTATCTCCTTGTCCACGCAGGCACGCGGCTCGGTGGCGAGCCGGTCCAGGGGGCGGGCGAGCGGGACCACGGCCCGCTTCAGTTCCAGGAGTTCACGCTTGAGCTGGTAGATGCGGCCGGCGTCGGCGTTGCGGGGGCTGCGCGGGGAGAAGACGTCGCTCTCGACCTGGTCGATGTCGTTCTGGACGGAGTCGGTGACCGTGACGTAGTCGTCGACGACGTGGTCGGCGATGGCGTGCAGGACCGCGGAGGGGCCCTTGGCCATCAGCTCTGGGTGGGCTTCGAGGTCCTCTCGCAGCGGGCCGAGGGAGCCGTGGCGGCCGTGGCGGACGGTGACGACGAAGTCGGGGCCGGTGAAGACCATGATCTCGCCGGTGTCGACGACCTCGCTGTTCGCGGTCAGTTCGGCGTGCTCTACGTAGGTGACGGTCTTGAAGACGGAGAACAGGACCTCGCCGTACTGCTCGATCTTGGGGCGCTGATGGGCGTGGACGGCGTCCTCGACGGCGAGGGGGTGCAGGCCGAAGAGTTCCGCGACACCGGCGAACTCCTCCTCCCCCGGTTCGTGCAGGCCCAGCCAGACGAAGCCGCCCCGGTGCTTGCGGGCGTAGCGCACGGATTCCTCCACGGAATCCCTTGCGGGGCGGCGGACGCCGTCGTGGTAGACGACACAGTTGACCACCGTCGAGCCGAGCGGGGAGCGGGCCGGGTGGCTGAGGTCCACACGGCGACGGCGGGTGCGCCGCGCCAGGTTCGCGACTTTGCGCAGGTTGCCGACCATCGACATGCGGGACTTCTCCTTCAGCGGACCATTGGATCCGGACAGTGTGCCAAACGACGGTAAGGCCGACGTCAGAGCCGGCCCTTCCCACGGAACACCAGGTGGACGACGGTGCCCAGGAGGGCGGCGACCGCCCCCCTCCGGCACATGGCCGGCTACAGGCCGACATCCCTGCTGCGGATGTCCTCCAAGGACTCCCGCCGGACCAGGAGGCGGGCGATGCCGTCGCGTACGGCGGCCACGGGTGGGCGGCCGACCAGGTTGTAGTCGGAGGCCATCGACAGGTGGTAGGCGCCGGCCACGGGTACGGCGAGGAGGTCGCCGGGGCGTACGTCGGCGGGGAGTTCGACGTCGGCGGCCAGGACGTCGCCCGCCTCGCAGTGCCGCCCGACCACGGTCACCCGGGCCGGGGCCGCGATGCTGTGCCTGCCGACGAGCCGGGGCGCGTACCGCACGCCGTACAGGGCCGGGCGCGGGTTGTCGCTCATGCCGCCGTCCACGGCGACGTACGTGTGCGGGCCGGTGTGCTTGACGGACAGCACGTGGTAGAGCGCGACACCCGCGGGGCCCGCGATCGCCCGGCCCGGTTCGATGATCAGCCGAGGGACGGGGAGTCCGGCCGCGGCGCACGCGTCGGTGAGTTCGGTGCGGACCCTGCGGGCCAGTGACGTCAGGTCCAGGGCCCGCTCGCCGGGGCGGTAGGCGACGCCGTGGCCGCCCCCGAGGTCGAGTTCGGGCAGGATCAGTCCGTGCTGTTCGTGGAGCCGGGCCATCAGGCCCACCATGCGGCGTACGGCGGCGAGGTAGGGCTTGACGCTGGTGATCTGTGAGCCCAAGTGGCAGTGCAGACCGGTGAGTTCGAGCTGCGGCTGATCGAGTATGCGGGCGATGGCGTGCTGGGCGTAGCCGTCGGCGATGGACAGTCCGAACTTCTGGTCGTCCGTGCCGGTGCGGATCTTCTCGTGGCAGCCGGCGCTGATGCCGGGCACCACCCGGACCATCACCCTCTGGTGGCCTCCGGGACCGACCGCCGCGGCCAGCCGGGCGATCTCCGAGGGGCTGTCGATGACGATCCGGCCGACGCCCAGGCGCAGGGCGGCCGCCAGGTCCTGGGGCGACTTGGCGTTGCCGTGCAGGGTGATCCGGTCCGGCGGGAAGCCGGTGGTGACGGCGAGTTCGAGTTCGCCGGCCGAGCAGACGTCCAGGCCGAGGCCCTCCTCGTCGACCCAGTGGGCCATGGCCCGGCACAGGAACGCCTTGGCGGCGTACAGGACTTCGGCCTCGGGGAAGGCGTCCCGGTAGGTGCGGCAGCGGTCGCGGACCTCGGCCTCGTCGAGGACGTAGACGGGGGTGCCGAAGCGGTCGGCGATCTCCGCGAGCGCTACGCCGCCCACGGCGAGGTCGCCGTGCCGGGACCCGGCGGTGGAGGCGGGCCACACCGACAGTTCGGCGGACTCGGTGGTGGCGGTGGGTTCGTGAACGGTGGTCATCGTGACTGCCCCTCTCAGGCAGTCCGCAGGACGGGAACAGGAGCGGCGGGCTCGACCGGAGTGGGAGCCGGTGCCGAGAACTGCGGGTCCACCGTGACGGTGGTGATGCCGAGCGGGGCGGTGAGCGCGCGCAGGGCGGGCGCGGCGAGGCGGATCCATGCCTGGGCGGGGCCGAGCGTGGCGGTCAGGCGGGATACGGAGGTGAAGCCGACGGCCGTGCGGTCGCCGAGCGGGGTGCGGAAGAGCCGGGCCGCACAGCCGCAGGGACCCGGCCGGACCGGGACGTAGAGGGGTCCGGCCGGGAACCGATCGGAGGGTTCGGGGTCGTCGTCCTGAAGGAGTTCTGCCATGTGAGGCCTCCTGGAAGGCAGGGTGCAGGTGATCGGTGAGGCCCCGGACGCGGGGAGGCGGACCGGGGCGCTCGCCCTCGACGTTATGCCCGGTGTCCCCCGCTCCCGGGCGTGCCCTGACGGGACGCTGACGGTGATCCGGGCGACCTTGACGCAGAGTTGACGCGGCTGGTGGGAGGGCGGGGAAAGGGCCGTCAGAAGGGCGTCAGGAACGGGCGTGAGGGGTGTTCGGAGGCCTCCCGACGGAGGTGAGATGGAAGGGTTCCGAGGAGGATCAGATGCCCGAGTCCCACCCACCTTCGGCCGCACGTCTTGTCGTGGGAGTGAGCGGTTCGCCCGGAAGTCTCACCGCCCTCGTCCGGGCCGCCGACGAGGCCCGGCGCCGGGGCGCCGAACTCTGGCCGGTGCTGGCCTGGGAACCGCCCGGTGGAACCCTCGCCGCCCGCAGGTCGACGGCGGCGGCCATCGTCGTCGAGGACTGGGAGCGGCCGGCACGCGAGAGGCTGCTCAAGGCTCTGCGGGACGTGTTCGGCGGCACGGACACCGGGCTGCCCGGGCAGGCTCTCGTCGTCCAGGGTGTCCCGGGACCGGCGTTGATGCGGATCGCCGACCGGGAGGGTGATGTCATCGTGGTGGGCGCCGGACGGCGCGGGCGGCTGCGCCGTGCGCTGTGGCCGTCGGTCGGCCGCGACTGCCTCGCCCACGCCACCTGTCCCGTCCTCGCGGTACCGCCGTCCCCGCTTCAGACGGCGCTGGAGGCCGCGCACCGCCGCAACGTCCTGCGGCTGCGGCTGGACACCGGGCGTTTCGAGCGGGAGTGCGCCGTCCTGCCGCCCAGCGTCTGAGCGCCCAGCCGCAGGACGGCGAACGCGTCACACAGGAGCCCGGTACTGCACGCGGCAACCGAGCGCCCCGGCACCGCGAAATCCGGCACCCCGGGCCCGGCCCTCTCACGACGTGGCCGCCGCCGGCAGGTCCGGCTGTTCCGGTCGCCGTTCCGGTGCCGTCCGTAGCGCGAGCACCATGGTGAGGCCTCCCCCAGGCGTGTCCTCGGCGTGGAGCGTGCCGCCGACGGCCTCGGCGAAGCCGCGCGCGACCGCGAGGCCGAGGCCGACTCCGGCGCCGCGGGGCGAGTCGCCGTAGCGCTGGAAGGGCTCGAAGATGCGGTCCTTGGCCTCGTCCGGGACACCGGGTCCGCGGTCGACGACCCGTACCTCGACCCGGTCGGCGATGGCACTCGCCGACACCAGGACCCGCTCACCCGGCGGGCTGTGCTTGACGGCGTTCTCGACGACGTTGGCGACGGCCCGTTCCAGCAGTCCCCGGTCGACGTGGACCATGGGCAGGGTCTCGGGGATGTCGAGGTCCACGCTGTCCTCGGGCACCCCGCCGAGCGCCATGGGCACGACCTCGTCGAGGTCGGTCTCGCGGATGATCGGGGTGACGGTGCCGGTCTGGAGGCGGGACATGTCGAGCAGGTTGCCGACCAGGAGGTCGAGCCGGTCGGCGCCCTCCTCGATGGCCTCAAGCAACTCCGCCTGATCCTCCTCGGACCACGCGACGTCCTCGGAGCGCAGCGAGGACACGGACGCCTTGATGCCGGCCAGCGGGGTGCGCAGGTCGTGGCTGACGGCGGCGAGCAGCGCGGTGCGGATGCGGTTGCCCTCGGCCAGTTCCTTGGCGCGGTCGGCCTCCTGCCGGAGGCGTCGGCGGTCCAGGACGACGGCGGCCTGCGCGGCGAACGCGGCCAGTACCCGGCGGTCGGCGGCCGGAAGCACCCGGCCGCGCAGGGACAGGGCCATGTGGTCGCCGACGGGTACGTCGACGTCGGCTTCCTCGGGGTGCTCGGCGGGGCGGGGTCCCACGCTGCCGGCGCGGGTCCAGGGATCCGTCTCGCCGGTCCGCTCCAGCAGGGCCACCGACTCCATGCCGAAGGTCTCGCGGACCCGTTCCAGCAGTTCCTCCAGCGAGGTCTCGCCGCGCAGGACGTTGCCCGCGAGGAAGGACAGGATCTCCGACTCGGCCCGCAGCCGTGCCGCCTGGTGGGTGCGGCGGGCCGCGACGTCCACCACGGAGGCCACCGACACGGCGACCCCGACGAAGATCGCGATGGCGACGATGTTCTTCGGGTCGGCGATGGTCAGGGTGTGGACGGGCGGGGTGAAGAACCAGTTGAGCAGGAGGGAGCCCACCACCGCGGAGGCCAGCGCCGGGACGAGCCCGCCCAGCAGGGCCGCCGCCACGGTCAGGGTGAGGTACAGCAGCATGTCGTTGGCGAGGCCGACGTCCGGGGCGGCGCCGGTGAGGAGCCAGGTGAGGAGGACGGGGCCCAGTACGCCGACGAGCCAGCCCCGGACGACCCGGGAGCGGCCCAGCCGTGCTCCGCGTGCCACCGGCAGTCCGCGGCCCTTGCCCGCCTCGTCGTGGGTGATCAGGTGGACGTCGAGGTCCGGTCCTGAGTCCCGGGCCACGGTCGCGCCGACGCCCGGTCCGAAGGCGTACTGCCAGCCGCTGCGCCGGGAGACGCCGAGGACGATCTGGGTGGCGTTGGCCCCGCGCGCGAAGTCCAGCAGGGCCGCCGGTATGTCCTCCCCTACGACCTGGTGGAAGGTGCCGCCGAGGTCCTCGACGAGGGTGCGCTGGTCGGCCAGTTCCTTCGGGGAGGCGGTGGTCAGGCCGTCGCTGCGGGAGATGTACACGGCCATGACCTCGCCGCCGGCACCCTTCTCGGCGAGCCGCGCGGCCCGCCGGATCAGGGTGCGCCCCTCCGGACCGCCGGTCAGCCCGACCATGATCCGCTCCCGCGAACCCCAGATCGCCGAGACCCGGTGCTCGCTGCGGTACTCGGTGAGATACGCGTCGACGCGGTCCGCCACCCACAGCAGCGCCAGCTCCCGCAGGGCGGTGAGGTTGCCCGGCCGGAAGTAGTTGGAGAGGGCCGCGTCGACCTTGTCCGGCTTGTAGATGTTCCCGTGGGCCATGCGGCGGCGCAGCGCCTGAGGTGACATGTCGACCAGTTCGATCTGGTCGGCCCGCCGTACCACTTCGTCGGGTACGGTCTCGCGCTGCCGTACCCCGGTGATCGACTCGACGATGTCGCCGAGCGACTCCAGGTGCTGGATGTTGACGGTCGAGATCACGTCGATGCCGGCGGCCAGCAGTTCCTCCACGTCCTGCCAGCGCTTGGTGTTGCGGGAGCCGGGGATGTTGGTGTGGGCGAGTTCGTCGACCAGGGCGACCTGGGGCCGGCGGGCCAGGACGGCGTCCACGTCCATCTCGGTGAAGACGCTGTCCCGGTAGGCGAGTTCCTTGCGCGGAGTCTGTTCCAGGCCGTGCAGCATCACCTCGGTGCGCGGCCTGCGGTGGTGTTCCACGAAGGCGACCACGCAGTCCGTACCGCGCTCGATCCGGCGGTGGGCCTCGGAGAGCATGGCGTAGGTCTTGCCGACGCCCGGTGCCGCGCCGAGGTAGATCCGAAGCTTGCCGCGTGCCATGTCATCCCTCGAAGCGGTAGCCCATGCCGGGCTCGGTGATCAGATAGCGCGGGTGGGAGGGCTCCGTCTCGAGTTTGCGGCGGAGCTGGGCCATGTAGACCCGCAGGTAGTTGGTCTTGCTGCGCTGCGAGACGCCCCACACCTCCTGGAGGAGGTGCTTCTGGGTGATCAGCCGTCCCGGGTTGGTCACCAGGATCTCCAGCAGGTGCCATTCGGTGGGGGTCAGCCGTACGTCCCGCCCGCCGCGGACGACCTTCTTGGCGAGCAGGTCGATGGTGAAGTCCGCCGTCTCGACCAGCGTCGTCTCGGGCACGAGCGACGCGTCCTCGGTGCGGCGGACGGCGGCCCGCAGCCGGGCCAGCAGTTCGTTCATGCTGAACGGCTTGGTGATGTAGTCGTCGGCGCCGGCGTCGAGCGCGGCCACCTTCTCCTCGGAGCCCTGCCGGGCGGACAGCACCAGGATGGGCATACGGCTCCAGCCGCGCAGTCCTTTGATGATGTCGACGCCGTCCATGTCGGGCAGGCCGAGGTCGAGCAGGACCACGTCGGGCTGGCGGGCGGCGGCGAGCCGGAGGGCCGTGGCTCCGTCGGGGGCGGCGTCCACTCCGTACTTGCGTGCCTGAAGGTTGATGACGAGGGCCCGTACGAGCTGCGGGTCGTCCTCCACCACGAGCACCCGGGTCATGGGTGTGTGCCTTTCCTGTCTTCATGGCGGTGGGAGCCGGCGGGTCCGGGGTGCTTTCCCCGGCCGCCGGCTCCCGACTGGGTCGCGTGGGGCCGTCACTTGTCCGCTGCGAGGTCCTTGAGCGCGATGTTGAGTTCCAGGACGTTCACCCGGGGCTCACCGATGAAGCCGAGGGTGCGGCCCTCGGTGTGGTCGTCGACCAGCTTCCGCACCTGGGCGACGGTCAGGCCGTTCCGCTCGGCGATCCGGTGGACCTGGAGGTCGGCGTAGGCCGGGGAGATGTCCGGGTCCAGGCCGGAACCGGAGGACGTCACCGCGTCGGCGGGTACCTGGGAGGGCCGGACCTTGTAGTCGGCGGTGGAGTTCTCCTTGACGACCTTGGCCTTGGCCTCCTTCACCCACTTGATGAGCTCGGCGTTGTCACCGGAGCGGTTGGTCGCGCCGGACAGGATCAGCTTGTACTGCGTGTTGACCGAGTTCTCGCCCAGTCCGTTGGCGGGACGGGGCTGGAAGTAGTCCAGGCTGTAGCCCTGTTGGCCGATGAGCGACGAACCGACGACCTTGCCGTCCGCCTTGATCTCGGAGCCGTTCGCCTTGTTGTTGAAGAGCGCCTGGGCCACCCCCGTGACCAGCAGCGGGTAGATGACACCCGTCACCAGGGTCAGGACGAGCAGGGCCCGCAGACCCGCCCCCAGCAGCCGGGCGGTGTTCGTAACCGAGTTGTTCATGACGGGTCAGCCGATTCCGGGGATGAGGGAGATGAGCAGGTCGATGAGCTTGATGCCGACGAAGGGGGCGATCAGCCCGCCGAGGCCGTAGATCGTGAGGTTGCGGCGGAGCATCCTGTCCGCGCTCACCGGGCGGTACTGCACACCCCGCAGGGCGAGCGGCACCAGCGCGATGATGATGATCGCGTTGAAGATGACGGCGGACAGGATCGCGGAGTCCGGCGAGGACAGGCCCATGATGTTGAGCTTGTCCAGGCCCGGGTAGACCGCAGCGAACAGCGCCGGGATGATCGCGAAGTACTTCGCCACGTCGTTGGCGATGGAGAACGTCGTCAACGCGCCCCGGGTGATGAGGAGTTGCTTGCCGATCTCGACGATCTCGATGAGCTTGGTCGGGTTGGAGTCGAGGTCGACCATGTTGCCGGCCTCCTTGGCGGCCGACGTGCCCGTGTTCATGGCCACGCCGACGTCCGCCTGGGCCAGCGCGGGCGCGTCGTTGGTGCCGTCACCGGTCATCGCGACGAGCTTGCCGCCGGCCTGCTCCCGCTTGATGAGGGCCATCTTGTCCTCGGGGGTGGCCTCCGCGAGGAAGTCGTCGACGCCCGCCTCCTCGGCGATCGCCTTGGCGGTCAGCGGGTTGTCGCCCGTGATCATGACGGTCTTGATACCCATGCGGCGCAGTTCGTCGAACCGCTCCCGCATGCCCTCCTTGACGACGTCCTTGAGGTGGATGACACCCAACACCCGGGCGCCTCGGGCGTCTTCGACGGCCACGAGCAGCGGGGTGCCGCCAGCCTCGGAGATCCGGTCGGCCAGGGTGTCGGCGTCCGCGGAGACCGTGCCGCCGCGCTCCTTGACCCAGGTCATGACCGAACCGGCCGCGCCCTTGCGGATGCTGCGCCCGTCGACGTCCACTCCGGACATCCGGGTCTGTGCGGTGAAGGCGATCCACTCGGCACCGGCCAACTCGCCCTGCCGGCGCTCGCGCAGGCCGTACTTCTCCTTCGCCAGGACGACGACGGAGCGGCCCTCGGGTGTCTCGTCGGCCAGCGAGGAGAGCTGGGCGGCGTCCGCGACCTCGGCCTCGGTGGCGCCGCTGACCGGCACGAACTCCGACGCCTGGCGGTTGCCGAGCGTGATGGTGCCGGTCTTGTCGAGCAGCAGCGTCGACACGTCACCGGCGGCCTCGACCGCCCTGCCGGACATGGCGAGCACGTTGCGCTGCACCAGCCGGTCCATGCCCGCGATGCCGATCGCGGAGAGCAGGGCGCCGATCGTGGTCGGGATCAGACAGACCAGGAGAGCCACCAGGACGACCATGGTCAGGTGGGTGCCCGCGTAGTCGGCGAACGGCGGCAGCGTGGCCACCGCGAGCAGGAACACGATCGTCAGGGACGCGAGCAGGATGTTCAGCGCGATCTCGTTCGGCGTCTTCTGCCGCGCGGCGCCCTCGACCAGGGCGATCATGCGGTCGATGAAGGTCTCGCCGGGCTTCGTCGTGATCTTGACGACGACACGGTCGGAGAGGACCTTGGTCCCGCCGGTCACGGCGCTGCGGTCGCCGCCGGACTCGCGGATGACGGGCGCCGACTCACCGGTGATGGCCGACTCGTCGACCGACGCGACGCCCTCGACGACGTCACCGTCGCCGGGGATGATGTCGCCCGCCTCGCAGACGACCAGGTCGCCCACGCGCAGTTCGGTGCCGGGGACCTGCTCCTCCACGGAGCCGGTGAGGCGACGCGCGACGGTGTCGGTCTTGGCCTTGCGCAGGGTGTCCGCCTGCGCCTTGCCGCGGCCCTCGGCGACCGCCTCCGCAAGGTTCGCGAAGATGACCGTGAGCCACAGCCAGGCGCTGATCGCCCAGCCGAACCAGTCCCCCGGGTCCTTGAAGGAGAAGACCGTCGTCAGCACCGAGCCGACGAGGACCACGAACATCACGGGGGACTTCACCATCACCCGCGGGTCGAGCTTGCGGAACGCGTCGGGCAGCGAATTCAGCAGCTGCTTGGGGTCGAAGAGACCCGCGCCGACACGTCCTTCGGCGGCCTTGTGCCCGGTGGGGACGTCGCTGTGCGGCGCCCGGGTCGGGGTGGCTGTGGACATGGCGTCCTCTTGATTCGTTACGTCGGTGGTCATGACGCCAGCCCCTCGGCCAGCGGCCCCAGCGCCAGCGCCGGGAAGTAGGTCAGACCGGTGATGATCAGGATCGCGCCCACCAACAGGCCCACGAACAGCGGCTTGTTGGTTCGCAGGGTGCCCGCGGTCTCCGGGACGGGCCGCTGCTCGGCGAGCGAACCGGCGAGCGCCAGCACGAACACCATCGGCAGGAAGCGGCCGAACAGCATGCACAGGCCGAGCGTGCTGTTGAACCACTGCGTGTCCGCGTTCAGACCGGCGAAGGCCGAGCCGTTGTTGTTCGAGGCGGACGTGTAGGCGTACAGGATCTCGGAGAACCCGTGTGCCCCGCTGTTGGTCATCGAGTTGCCCGGCGTGGGCAGCGCCATCGCGGCGGCGGTGAAGACCAGCACCAGCGCCGGGGTGATGAGGATGTAGCAGGCCGCCAGCTTGATCTCGCGGGTGCCGATCTTCTTGCCCAGGTACTCCGGGGTGCGGCCGACCATCAGCCCGGCGATGAACACCGCGATGATCGCCATGATCAGCATGCCGTAGAGGCCGGACCCGGTTCCGCCGGGCGCGATCTCGCCCAGCATCATGCCGAGCATCGTGATGCCGCCGCCCAGCCCGGTGAAGGAGGAGTGGAAGGAGTCCACGGCGCCGGTCGAGGTGAGTGTGGTCGCCGTGGCGAAGATCGACGAGCCGCCGACGCCGAAGCGGACTTCCTTGCCCTCGTAGGCCCCGCCGGCGATGTCGAACGCCGGACCGTGGTGGGCGAACTCGGTCCACATCATCAGGGCGGTGAAGCCGATCCAGATGGTGGCCATGGTGGCGAGGATCGCGTAGCCCTGCTTGACCGAGCCGACCATGAGGCCGAAGGTGCGGGTCAGCGCGAGCGGGATGGCGAGGATCAGGAAGATCTCGAAGAGGTTCGTGAACGGGGTGGGGTTCTCGAAGGGGTGGGCGGAGTTGGCGTTGAAGTAGCCGCCGCCGTTGGTGCCCAGCTCCTTGATGGCCTCCTGGGAGGCGACCGCGCCCCCGTTCCACTGCTGCGAGCCGCCCATGAACTGACCGACCTCGTGGATGCCGGAGAAGTTCTGGATGGCACCGCAGGCGACGAGCACGATCGCGGCGAGGATCGAGAACGGCACCAGGATGCGCACGACACCACGGACCAGGTCGGACCAGAAGTTGCCGAGCTCACCGGTCCTGGAGCGCGCGAACCCTCGTACCAGAGCCACCGCGACGGCGATTCCGACGGCCGCGGATACGAAGTTCTGCACGGCCAGACCGGCGGTCTGCACGACATGGCCCATGGCCTGCTCGCCGTAGTACGACTGCCAGTTGGTGTTCGTGACGAACGAGACCGCCGTGTTGAACGCCTGGTCGGGGTCGATCGAGGTGAAGCCGAGCGAGCCGGGCAGGACGCCCTGGAGCCGCTGGAGCAGGTAGAGGAACAGCACGCTCACGGCGGAGAAGGCGAGCACTCCGCGCAGGTAGGCGGGCCAGCGCATCTCGGTGTTCGGGTTGGCACCGATGCCCTTGTAGATCCACTTCTCGACGCGCCAGTGCCGGTCGGAGGTGTAGACCTTGGCCATGTGGTTGCCGAGGGGGATGTAGACGAGTGCCAGCGCGCCTATGAGGGCGAGCAGCTGGAGGACGCCGGCGAGTACGGGACCCATGTGGCTCTCAGAACCTCTCCGGGAAGATCAGGGCGAGGACGAGATAGCCCAGCAGGGCGACGGCCACGACGAGGCCGACGATGTTCTCGGCGGTCACAGCTTCGTCACCCCCTTGGCGACGAGGGCCACCAGCGCGAAACCCGCGATGATGGCGATGACGAAGGCCAGATCGGCCATCGCGAACTCCTGGAGTGAGGTTCGTTGGAAAGGGACAGCTAGAGGAAACCGCCTCTTCGGCCCGATCGGACCGTCCGTTGACGGCTCCCTTACGGCGGCACCCACGGCTTTGACGGAACCCATACGGCCGTGATCCGTACCGGCCTGCCAGCCGATGGTCCGGCTCACGGCAGCCGGAAGCGGAGCCGGCAGATCACCGCGTCCGTCTCCCGCCGTACGGCATGGGCGACGACCGCGCCCCGCTGGTTCTGCAACATCCGCTGCCACAGCCGCTCCGGCTCGGTCTCCGGGATCAGCACGGTGACCTGGGCCGCGGGTTCGGTCGCGGCCACCTCACGGACGTAGGCGGCGATCGGGCGGCCCAGACCGCGCCGCTCGCAGACCAGCCCGACCAGGGGCACACGCGGGTCCCACTCGGCCCAGGAGCGCTCCAGGGCGTGCAGCGCGGCCCAGTCCTCGGGGTCGGGGTAGCAGACGGTCACCGCGCGGACCTCGTCGCCGAGGGAGGAGGCCGCCGTCAGGGCCTCCGAGGTGAGCCGGGACAGGGAGGAGACGGGCACGATCACGAGCGAGCGCTCCCGGTGCGGGGTCTCCGGGATGCGCCCGAGGCCCAGCCGCTCGCCGATCCGGCCGTAGGCGCGGTGCACGGTCTCGAAGGCGACCACGAGGAGTGGCAGGGCGATGACGATCAGCCAGGCGCCCTCCTGGAACTTCTCCACCGTGACGACGACGGCCGCGATGCCGGTGAGGAGCGCGCCGGAGCCGTTGAGCAGCGTCTTGCCGCGCCACCCAGGCCCCTTGTCGAGGCGCCAGTGCCGGACCATGCCCACCTGGGCGATCGTGAAGCCGACGAAGACACCGATGGCGAAGAGCGGCACGAGGGTGTTGGTGTCGCCGCCGGAGAAGACCAGCAGCGCGGCCGAGACGAGGGCCAGGGCGAGGACCCCGTGGCGGTGGACCTGCCGGTCGGCCTTCAGGGCGAAGACGTGCGGCGCGTAGTTGTCGCGGGCCAGCAGCTTCAGCAGCACCGGCAGTCCGCCGAAGGAGGTGTTCGCGGACAGGGCCAGCAGGATCATCGTCGCGAACTGGATCACGTAGAAGGCCCAGTTGTGGCCGAGCGAGGCGTCCGCGAGCTGCGCGAGGACGGTGACGCCCTCGACGGGCTGGAGGTGGAAGCGGGAGATCAGCACCGACAGCCCGATCAGCATGACGCCGAGCACGGCGCCGAGGGCGACCTCCGCGCGCTGGGCCCGTCGGGCGCGCGGGACGCGGAAGGACGGCACGGCGTTGGCGATGGCCTCGACACCGGTGAGCGCGGCACACCCCGAGGCGAAAGCCTTCAGCAGGAGCAACGCGCCCACCGTGGTGGCGTTGTCCGCGAGCACGGAGGCATGACCGTCCGCGGTCGCCGTACTCACCGGCCCGGACCGGAAGAGACCGACGGCGATCAGCACGAAGATCGACCCGACGAACACCACCGTCGGCACGATGAAGGCCCGCGCCGACTCCACGATGCCCCGCAGGTTCACCGCCGTGATCAGCACCAGCACGGCCAGGCACAACCACAGCCGGTCGTCGTACAGCCCCGGGAGAGCCGAGGTCAGCGCCGCCACTCCGGCCGTGACGGCCACGGCGACGTTGAGGACGTAGTCCAGGACCAGGGAGGCCGCTGCCACCAGGCCGGTGCGCGCGCCCAGGTGGGTCTTCGCGACGGCGTAGGAGCCGCCGCCGTCCGGGAAGGCCGCGATCACCTGCCGGTACGAGGCCACCAGCACCACCAGCAGGGCGGCGATGGCCAGCGTGACGGGCATCGTGAAGCCCAGGCCATGCGCCCCGGCGGCCGCCAGGACGAGGACGATCGCCTCGGGGCCGTAGGCCACCGACGCCATCGCGTCCAGGGAGAGCGCGGCCAGGCCGGTGACGGCGGTCAGCCGATGGCGTTCACCGGTGTCAGGTGGCTCCTCGCCGGCGGGGGCGGCGTTCGGCTCGGTGGTCAGGACGGACATGGATGGGGGCTCCTTCTCGCCTCGGTCGCGCACGAGGGCTGAGGTGTGCGCGGCGGCATCCAGGTTCTGTCCGTTCCCGGCCGCGTCCGACGGTTCCTTGCGGGTTCTTCGCGCCCGACGGGCAGACCCTGACGGAGCCTTGACGGACTGTGTGACCTGGGCGGGTTCGCTGCGTCCGGCCGGTGTGCCGTGGTCGAGGGGTGGAGAGCCGTCGGCTGTCCGTCAGAGGCGTGTCAAGGTGTGCCGGTCGGGACGTCCCGCTGACTTCCGTCGTCGGCGGCGAGCGGCAGGGACACGACCATCGTGAGGCCGCCGCCGGGAGTGTCCTCGGGCGTGAGGATGCCGCTCATGGCCTCGGTCAGACCACGGGCGAGCGCCAGCCCGAGACCGAGACCGTTGGTGTTGTCGGTGTCGCCGAGCCGCTGGAAGGGCTCGAAGAGCCGCTCCCTGCCGTCGGCGGGCAGGCCGGGCCCCCGGTCCACGATCCGCAGCTCCACCCGGCCCGCCAGGGCACTGGCGGTGACCAGTACCTTCTTCCCGGGCGGGGTATGTCGGGCGGCGTTGCCGGCCAGGTTGGCCACCACCCGTTCCAGCAGCGGCGGGTCGGCGAGCAGCGCCGGGATCTTCTCCACCTCCGCCACCTCCACGCCCGGGACGTCCGCCAGCGCCATGGGCAGCACCTCCTCCAGGGAAGTGGCGCGCAGGTTCAGCGTGAGGGCACCGGCCTCCAGACGGCTGAGGTCGAGCAGGTTCTCCACCAGACGGTTGAGCTTGGCCATGGACTCGTCGGCGGTGGCGAGGAGTTCGTCGCGGTCCTCGGCGGAGAACTCCACGTCCCGGCTGCGCAGCGAGGTCACGGCGGCCCAGCCCGCGGCGAGCGGGGTGCGCAAGTCATGGCCGACGGCCCGCAGCAGTGCCGTACGCAGCCGGTCGGCGGCCTTCACGGGCTCCACCTCGGCCGCCGCCTCGGCCAGCCGGGCCCGCTCCACCGCGGACCCCGCATGGGCGGCGAACGCGGCCAGCACCCGCCGCTCGGAGGACGACAACGTGCGCCCGCGCAGGGCGAGGTAGGCACCGGCACCCGCGGGAACGGTCGTCACGCCGGCCCCGTCGGGGGGTTCGTCCACCAGTTCCGCCGCCGCCATGCCGAAGGTCTCGCGCGTCCGTTCCAGCAGGGCCGGAATCGTCGCCTCGCCCCGCACGATGCTGCCGGCCAGGGACGACATGGTCTCCGCCTCCGCCGTCGCGCGGGCGGAACGGCGTGACAGGCGCAGCGAGCGATCCACGACGGCGGCCACGGTGGCGGCCACGACCGCGAAGACCGCGAGGGCGAGCAGGGCGTTGGGGTCGTCCAGGGTGAACCGGCCGATCGGCGGGATGAACCAGTAGTTGAGCAGCAGGGACGCGGTCACCGAGGCGATCACCGCCGAGACGACCCCACCTATGCAGGCCACACCGACCACCGTGAGCAGGAACAGCAGCGCTTCGCTGGTCAGGTTCAGCGTGTCCCGCAGTTGGGCGAGGACGGCCGTGAGGAGGAGCGGCAGCACCAGCCCGGCGACCGGGCCGGCGATCAGCCGGGCCGTCGAGAGCGTGCGGCGGCGCGACGGCAGGAGTGTGCCGTGTCCGGCCCGCTCGTGGGTGACGCGGTGCACGTCGATGTCCCCGGAGAGGGCGGTCACCGTCTCGCCCGTGCCGGGTCCGGTCAGGAACCTGGCCAGCCGGCCGCGGCGGCTGGTGCCCAGCACGAGTTGCGTGGCGTTCTCGGCGCGGGCGAACTCCACCAGGGTCGTGGCGACGTCGTCGCCGACCACCGAGTGGTAGCTGCCGCCGAGGTCCTCGACCAGCCGGCGCTGCCGGGCGAGTGAGGCGTGCGAGACACCGGCGGCGAGACCGTCGCTGCGCGCCACGTGCACGGCCAGCAGGTCGCCGCCCGCAGACCGGTCGGCGATCCGGGCGGCCCGCCGTATCAGCGTCTCCCCCTCGGGCCCGCCGGTCAGCGCCACGGCGACCCGTTCCCTGGTCTCCCACACCCCGGCGATGCCGTGCCGCGAGCGGTACTCCTGGAGCGCCTCGTCGACCCGGTCGGCCACCCACAGCAGGGCCAGCTGGCGCAGCGCGGTGAGGTTGCCGGGGCGGAAGTAGTCGGCGAGGGCCGCGTCGACCTTCTCCGGGGCGTGGATGTTGCCGTGTGCCATCCGCCGGCGCAGTCCCTCGGGTGGCATGTCCACGAGCTCGATCTGCCGGGCACGCCGTACGACCTCGTCCGGGACCGTCTCGTGCTGGGGCACGCCGGTGATCTTCTCGACCACGTCGTTGAGGGATTCCAGATGCTGGATGTTGAGCGCGGTGACGACGTCGATGCCGGCGTCGAGCAGGGACTCGATGTCCTGCCAGCGTTTGGGGTGCCGTCCGTCGCCAGGGACGTTGCTGTGGGCGAACTCGTCGACGATCACGACCTGCGGGCGGCGCGCGAGGACGGCGGCCAGGTCCATCTCCTCGAAGTGTCCGCCGCGGTGGGTGCAGGACATTCGGGCGATGGTTTCCAGGCCGTCGAGCATCGCCTCCGTGTGCGGGCGTCCGTGGCACTCCACGAACCCGACCACCACATCCACCCCGCGCGCGGCGCGTCGTCGCCCCTCGTCGAGCATCCGACAGGTCTTGCCGACCCCCGGTGCCGCCCCGAGGTAGACCTTCAGTCGTCCTGGCCGTACGTCACTCATCGCCGCCGACGCGCTCCGCTCACTGGCTCGACTCCCCTGCGCGGAAGGATTTCCTCCTCCCAAGAAAGCGGCTTCGCGCGGCAGGCCGTGCGGTTGTTAGCGGTTCCCTGGCGCCGGACCCGGGCACCTTGACGCCGTCTTGACGTGACCTGGGCCGACCACGGGGACGGCCGCGCAGAGGCGTGTCCCGGGTCGGTATGGAGGCCACCGCGCGGGTGCGGTCGACGAGCGTGCGCATCGACCGCGTCTGAGCGAGGGCGGCGGTGGCCCCCACGGGTCACTTGTTCACGGAGTAGGAGTGGGCGCCGGTGCCGGCCAGGCCGCCTCCGTCGGCGATCAGGTACTCGTCGCGGATCGGGCGGCCCGCGAACCAGGACTCCAGGATCTCCCGGGTACCGGCCGCGTAGCGGGCCTGCGCGGACAGGGAGGAGCCGGAGATGTGCGGGGTCATGCCGTGGTGCGGCATGGTGCGCCACGGGTGGTCGGCGGGGGCGGGCTGCGGGTACCAGACGTCGCCCGCGTAGCCCGCCAACTGCCCGCTGCGCAGGGCGCGGTCGACGGCGTCCCGGTCCACGATCTTCGCCCTGGCGGTGTTGATGAGGTAGGCGCCGCGCTTCATCGTGGCCAGCAGTTCGTCGCCGAACAGCCCCTCGGTCTCGGGGTGCAGGGGCGCGTTGATGGTGACGACATCGCAGTGCGGTGCCATCCGGGCGGCGCTCTCGTGGAAGACGAGCCCCAGTTCCTCCTCGGTCTCGCGCGGCAGCCGGTACCGGTCGGTGTAGTGCAGTTTCACGTCGAAGGGCGCGAGGCGGCGCAGGACGGCCAGGCCGATGCGTCCGGCGGCCACCGTGCCGACGTGCATGCCTTCCAGGTCGTACGACCGTGCCACGCAGTCGGCGATGTTCCAGCCGCCGTCGAGTACCACCCGGTGGGAGGGCAGGTAGTTGCGGACCAGGGACAGCGTCATCATCACCACGTGTTCGGCGACGCTGATGCTGTTGCAGTACGTGACCTCGGCGACCGTCACGCCGTGCGCGATCGCCGCGTCGAGGTCGACGTGGTCGGAGCCGATGCCCGCGGTGACGGCGAGCTTGAGGTTCTTGGCGGCGGCGATCCGCTCGGGGGTGAGGTACGCCGGCCAGAACGGCTGCGAGACGACGATGTCCGCGTCGGTCAGTTCCCGGTCGAAGACCGACCCGTCGCCGTCCTTGTCAGAGGTGACGACCAGGGTGTGCCCGGCCTTCTCCAGGTAGGCGCGCAGGCCGAGTTCGCCGGAGACGCTGCCGAGGAGGCGCCCTGGCGTGAAGTCCACGGCGTCGGGGGTGGGCGCGGTCTGGCCGCCGGGGTAGTGGTCGATGGTGGGGAGGTCGTCGCGGGCGTACGTGGTCGGGTATCCGTCGGTCGGGTCGTCGTACAGGACGCAGAGCACCTTGGCCATGTCGCGGCTCCTCAACTGGCGTTGCGGGAAGGTGCCGTTCACCATCCTCGGGTCCGAACGCCCTGGTCAAAGCGTTCCTCGCTATACCCGTATAGCCAACGGCTATCAGTGGCCGTGGTCGTCGAGGTAGGTCCGCAGCCGTACGTCCAGCGCCTCCCGCACGCCGGCGCGGCGTGCCTCGGCCAGCAGGGCCCCGGCGAGCACGGACGGTGGGTCGTCGGGGCCGGTCACCAGTCCCACCCGCGGTCCGTGCGCGGGGCCGTCCAACGGTACGACCCGCATTCCGTCCGGTACGCCGAACATGTGCAGCCACGCGTGCGAGATGACGCTGGACCAGCGGCCGCCGGGCAGATGCGCGTAGAGGCCGGCGACGCTGTCCGACTCGATCGCGGGGACGGCGGTGGCACCGTCGGCGGCGAAGCACTCGTCGATGATGCGGCGGTTGCGCATCCGGGAGTTGAGCAGGCACAGCGGGAGGGTCGCCGCCTGTGACCAGCTCGCGGTGGGGACGCCTGCGAGTGGGCCGTCGAGCGGGGTCAGCAGTACGTAGCGCTCCTCGTACAGCGGCAGCCGACGCACTCCGCTCGGGGAGTCGTCGTCTAGGTAGGTCATCGCCGCGTCCAGCTCGAACTCGGCGAGACCGTGGGTGATGGCAGCTGACGACAGCGACTCGATGCTCACCCGGGCTTGTGGGTGGCGGTCGCAGAAGGGGGTGGTCAACAGGGAGGCGACGGGCAGTGCGGTGGGGACCACGCCCAGGCGGAGGGTGCCGGTCAAGCCGTCGCGCAGAGCGGACAGTTCCTGGCGCAGCGCGTCGCCTTCGGCGAGAATGCGGTGCGCCCAGGCCAGCACCACCTCCCCGTCCGGGGTGAGTCCCTCGTAACGTCTCCCCCGGCGCACGATCGGCACGCCCAGCTCGTGTTCGAGGCGGCGTATCGCCGCGGACAGCGAGGGCTGGGAGACGTAGCAGGCGGCCGCCGCACGCACGAAGTGCCGCTCACGGGCGAGAGCGACCAGGTATTCCAGCTGACGCAGTTGCATGGGTGGCCTCCGCCGGGGACGACAGCGCCTGGGGGTTCGGTGTGTCGCGGTGCGGCGCGAGGACGGCCGGGTCGTCGGGGTCGGACTCACGTGAACCGGGAGAGGCGAGCAGGCTCGCGCCGGCCCGGAGGTCCGGGGTGTCGCCGTGCCGGTACAGGACGCGCAGGTGCTCGGGGACTCCGGAGAACAGCGGGTCGGCGGGCGCGGCCGGAGCCGTCCGTACCTCTTCCCAGCCGATCGGTCGGCCGTCGCCCCGCAGACGGCGCTCGGCGTCACGGCCACGCCGTGTAACCGCCGTCCACATGGATCGCGTTGATGGCGCTGATGTACCGGGCGCCGCAGCGGTCCTGTGGGACGACGAGTTGGGGGCCGGTGCGGTCCAGCGGGGTGTCGTCGAGGGTGACCGCGAGGAGGACCGGTGCGCGGCCGAAGTCGGGGTCTATCTCCGCCCAGGACAGCAGGGCTTGGTGGCCGTCCGTGCCGGACACCGCGATCAGGAATCGCAGGCGGTCCTTGCGCCGGGCGGGGTCGAAGCCGGGGCCGGCGGCCGCCAGCACGTCGTGCAGCAGCGGCCCGGTGAACCGGTGGCGCTGCACACCACTGGTGGCGCACTCGAAGCTGACGTCGGCCTCGTGCTGGGGCCAGGTCAGCAGATCGGGCACCGTCAACCGGGCCGGACGGGTCAGATCGCCGGTGAGGGCGAGTTCCACCGCCGAGTCGGCGGCCGTACCGGCAGTTGCGAGGGACTGACTCACGGGCTACCACCTCCCGGATGACCGTACCCGGACCCACCACCCGTACAAACGCACATGCCAACCTGCTGGATCAGGATTCCGGCTCATGCGAATCAACAGAAGACTTATGCCTTGCATATGCGGCAGTATGCTCAGCGCATGCACACCTACCGGATCGGAGACGCTGCCGCCTTACTCGGCGTCAGCACCGACACCGTGCGGCGCTTGGTCGACAGCGGGAAACTCACTGCCGATCGCGACGAGCTGGGCCGCCGGATCATCCCCGGGCCGGTCCTCGCGGCCTACGCCCGGCAGGTGCACCGTGCGGGACGGGAGCCCACCGGCTCCTCGGCCCGCAACCGCCTCACCGGCATCGTCACCGACGTGATCCTCGGAGACGTGTCGGCGCAGGTGGAGATCCAGGCCGGACCGTACCGGGTGGTGGCGCTGGTCAGCCGCGAGTCGGCTGAAGAACTGAAGCTGGAGCCCGGTGTTCCGGCGGTTGCCGTGATCAAGTCGACCAACGTGGTCGTCGAGAGACCGTAGAGGGTCCGTCAGGACCACAGGTGATTGTGTCCGTCAGGACCAGAGGGAGTAGACCCGTGATGACCCGTACCGTGCGCCGGACCCGCCGACCGATGCAGGTGGCCGCCCTGGGGGCCACCGCGCTGCTGGCCCTGAGCGCCTGCTCCTCCGACGACTCCTCGTCCGCCGGTTCCGACTCCTCCGCGTCGGCGTCCGCCTCGGACAAGCTGTCCGGCACGGTCACGGTGTTCGCCGCGGCCTCCCTCAAGGAGAGCTTCGAGACCTTGGGCAAGCAGTTCGAGGAGGCGCACCCGGGCACGAAGGTCACCTTCAGCTTCGGCGGCAGCGACTCCCTCGCGGCGAGCATCACCGGCGGCGCCCCGGCCGACGTCTTCGCCTCCGCCAGCCCCAAGACGATGAAGATCGTCACGGACGCCGGCGACAACTCCGGTACGCCCGCCACCTTCGTCCGCAACCAGCTGGAGATCGCCACCCTGCCGGGCAACCCCGACAAGGTCGACTCGCTGAAGGACCTCACGAACTCCGACCTGAAGGTCGTCCTGTGCGACAAGGAGGTGCCCTGTGGTGCCGCCGCGCAGAAGGCCCTCGACGCCAGCGAGTTGAAGCTCACGCCGGTCTCCTACGAGCAGGACGTCAAGGCCGCCCTGACGAAGGTGGAGCTCAAGGAGGCCGACGCGGCGGTCGTCTACAAGACGGACGTGAACGCCGCGGGTGACAAGGTGGAGGGCGTGGACTTCCCCGAATCGGCCGACGCCATCAACGACTACCCGATCACCCTGCTCAAGGATTCCGAGAACACCGAGGCCGCCCAGGCGTTCATCGCGCTCGTGCGGTCCGCCGAGGGCCAGAAGGTCCTGACCGCGGCCGGATTCCTCAAGCCGTGATGCTCCCGGGACACAAGTCCGACGCCGCGGCCGACACCCTTCGGGGTGGGCCGCGGCGTCGGCGCGTCCGCACGGGCGGCGGTGGCCGGGGCGCACCGCTTCCCCTGCTGGTGCCCGCGCTGATCGGTCTGGCGTTCCTGCTCGTGCCGCTCCTCGCCCTGCTCGTACGGGCCCCGTGGCGCAGTCTGCCCGAGCTGCTGACGAGCTCCGAGGTCTGGCAGGCGCTCCAGCTGTCCCTGGTCTGCGCGACGGCCGCCACCGCGGTGAGCCTGGTCATCGGCGTGCCGCTGGCCTGGCTGCTGGCCCGCGTCGATTTCCCCGGCCGCGGCCTCGTACGGGCCCTGGTCACCCTGCCGCTGGTACTGCCGCCGGTGGTCGGCGGTGTGGCGCTGCTGATGGCGCTCGGCCGCAACGGCATCGTCGGCAGGTACCTGGACTCCTGGTTCGGGATCACGCTGCCGTTCACCACGGCGGGGGTCGTGGTCGCGGAGGCGTTCGTCGCGATGCCCTTCCTGGTCATCAGCGTCGAGGGCACCCTGCGCGCCGCCGACCCGCGCTTCGAGGAGGCGGCCGCCACGCTCGGCGCCTCCCGATTCACCGCGTTCCGCCGGGTCACGCTGCCGCTGATCGCGCCGGGCATCGCGGCCGGCGCGGTCCTGGCCTGGGCGCGGGCGCTCGGTGAGTTCGGTGCGACGATCACCTTCGCGGGCAACTTCCCGGGCCGTACCCAGACCATGCCGCTGGCCGTCTACCTGGCGCTCCAGAGCGACCCGGAGGCGGCCATCGCCCTCAGCCTCGTCCTGCTGGCCGTGTCCATCGCGGTACTGGCCGGCCTGCGCGACCGATGGATGACAGCCGGATGACCGAGACACACGACGCCGCCACCGACGTCCACGCCCGCGCTCGCGCCGAGGGCCTCGACGCCCACCTCGTCGTCGAGCGCGGCACCTTCCGCCTCGACGTGGCCCTGAGCGTCGCGCCCGGCGAAGTGGTCGCCCTGCTCGGCCCGAACGGTGCCGGGAAGACCACTGCCCTGCGCGCCCTCGCCGGCCTGGCGCCGCTCACCGAGGGCCATCTGCGGCTGGACGGAACGGCGTTGGAACGCACGCCGCCGGAGTCCCGCCCGGTCGGCGTCGTCTTCCAGGACTACCTGCTCTTCCCTCACCTGACCGCGCTGGACAACGTGGCCTTCGGCCCGCGCTGCCAGGGCGCCACCAAGGCGGAGGCCCGCGCCCAGGCCGCCGAGTGGCTCGGGCGGCTGGGCCTCAAGGACCACGCCGACGCCAAGCCGCGCAAGCTGTCCGGCGGCCAGGCCCAGCGCGTCGCCCTGGCCCGCGCCCTGGCCACCCACCCCCGGCTGCTCCTCCTCGACGAACCCCTCGCCGCCCTGGACGCCCGCACCCGCCTGGAAGTGCGCTCCCGGCTCCGCCGCCACCTGGCCGACTTCGAGGCGGTCGCCGTCCTGGTCACCCACGATCCCCTGGACGCCATGGTGCTGGCCGACCGTCTGGTCGTCGTCGAGCACGGCCGGGTTGTCCAGGAGGGCGCCCCGGCTGACATAGCCCGCCATCCCCGTACGGACTACATCGCCCAGCTGGTGGGCCTGAACCTCTACCGGGGCGAGGCCGACGGCCACTCCGTCCGCCTAGACACCGGCCCCTCCATCACCACCACGGAGTCTCTTGCCGGACCGGTCTTCGTGGCGTTCCCGCCGAGCGCGGTCACCCTCTACCGCGACCGCCCCACCGGCGCCAGTGCCCGTAATCTCTGGCGCTGCGAGGTCGCGGGCCTGGAGACCCACGGCGACCAGATCCGCGCCGACCTCACCGGGGAGCTGCCGCTCGCCGCGGACCTGACCACGGTCGCGGCCGCCGACCTCGATCTGCACCCGGGCGCGGAGGTCTGGGCGACGGTGAAGGCGACACAGACCCACGCCTATCCCGTCTGAGCGCACGCCCCGCCGTCAGCGATCCCGACCTGACCGTCAGTTCCCCTGGCGGTCCTGCTCGGGGTGACCGGCCTCTTCGATGGCGGGCGAGTGCGGTGGGCGTGGTGGCCGACGGGCGACCGAGGGATGCCTAGCGCTTGATCTCGGCGAGTTGCCGTTTGATCCCGGCCGTCGAGGTGGCGGTCATGGCCCCGGCACCGGCGAGTGTCACCAGGCGTCGTCCGAGACGATCTCTGTCGTCACGCCGGCTGAGCGGGGGCGCTGATCTGCTGGGTCAGCTTGAGCAGTTCTTCGACGTGGTAGATCTCGCTGATCTTGCCGTCGACGATGCGCATGATGTCCTGGCCGTTGATGTCGACCGTGTTGCCGCTGGCGGGGAACCCGAAGGCGTCTCCGGTGTGGACAGCCGTCATCCGCCAGTGGAGGGCCACCCAGCCACCGGGAAGCTCCTGCTGGAAGAGGATCCGGTGCTGTGTGTCGGTGAAGCCGTCGCGGACCGCGGCGATCGACGCTCGCATGCCGTCGATGCCCGAGGCCGCGTCGGTGGCGGGGTTGTGGTCGATCACGTTCGGGGCGAACACCTCGTCCGCCCCGTCGACGTTGCCCGTGTCGTAGAGCTCCAGCTCGCGCGCGGCGACCCGCAATGCGGTGCTCGTGGCCGAGCGCACCATCTCACTGGCGGTGTTGTTCGTAGTGATCGTGGTCATCAGGTCCTCCAAGGGGTGTGGTGCGGGAAAGCCGCTCACCGACTACAGTTCCCCAAGGGAACTAGTTCCCTCAAATGAACTAATGGGGAATACGTGAGTGATCTGGATCACCCTCTGCCGGAATGTCCGATCGCCCGGTTCCTGACCGTGCTGGACGGGACCTGGGCGACGCTGATCGTGCGGGAACTGCTGACCGGCCCGAAACGCTTCACCGAGTTGCGCGCCGCGCTGCCCGGGATCAGCCCCAAAACCCTGTCCTCACGGCTGCAACGCTTCGTACTCACCGGGCTGGTCACCCGCACCGCCTACCCGGAGATCCCACCCCGGGTGGAGTACCAGCTCACCGAAGCAGGCACACGACTTCAGACCGTCTTCGACGCCATGGCCGCCTGGGCCGAACAGGACCTCCCCCGCACCGGAGCCCGGTGAACGTGGTGTCGCTGCCGTGTCCTCGGGAGCGGTTCGCAGGGCGCGGCGGGCCATGGGAGCTCGGCGAGGACGGCCTCCCCGTGTCCTGAAACGCCGTGTCCCGCCTTGTCCGGCGGTGGTGACTTCTTTTCAGGTCACACGCTGTGGGCGGGCAGCGCCGGGTAGTCGGTGTAGCCGCGGTGGTCGCCGCCGTAGAAGGTGGCCGCGTCAGGGGTGTTGTAGGGGCCGTCGGCCGCGAGCCGGGCGGGCAGGTCGGGGTTGGCCAGGAACAGCGCGCCGAAGGCGATGATGTCCGCGGTGCCGTCCTCGATGCGGGCGAGAGCGCCGGGGCCGGTGGTTTCGGGGTGGGTGAAGGGGTTGAGGACGAACGCCGTCGGCCAGTTCTTGCGCAGCCGGGTGGTCAGGTCGCGGTCCGGGCTCTCCAGCAGGTGCAGGTAGGCGAGGTCCAGCCGGGCGAGACCGGCGATCAGGGCGGTGTAGGTCTCCAGCACGTTGGCCGGGTCGGTCTCTGCGATGTCGTTGTAGGGGTTGCCGGGGGAGATCCGGAAGCCGGTGCGGTGGCCGCCGATCGCCTCCGCGACGGCCGTGGCGACCTCGATGCCGAAGCGGACCCGGTCCGTCGGCCCGCCTCCCCAGCCGTCGGTGCGCAGGTTGGTGTTGGGGGCGAGGAACTGGTGGATCAGGTAGCCGTTCGCCCCATGGATCTCCACGCCGTCGAAACCGGCGGCGATCGCGTTGCGCGCGGCATCGGCGTAGTCGGCGATCGTCCGGGCGATGCCGTCGGGGTCCAGTTCCTTCGGCGTGACGTAGTCCTGGGGGCCCTCATAGGTGAACACCTGGCCCGTCGCCGCGACGGCGGAGGGGGCGACGGGGACTAGTCCGTCGGGCAGCAGGCTGGGGTGGCCGATCCGGCCGGTGTGCATCAGCTGCGCGAAGATCGTGCCGCCCTGGGCGTGGACGGCGTCGGTCACCTTCCGCCAGGCGTCGACCTGTGCCGCGGAGTGCAGACCGGGGGTGCTGGTGTAGCCCTGGCCGACGACCGACGGCTGGATGCCCTCGGTGATGATCAGGCCGGCGCTCGCGCGCTGGGCGTAGTAGGTGGCCATCAGCTCCGTCGCCGTGGCCGCGGGAGCATCGGCGCGGCTGCGGGTCATCGGCGCCATCGCGATGCGGTTGGCCAGCGCCTTGCCGCTCAGGTCGATCGGGTCGAACGCGGTCGTCATAGCAGCTTCCTTCGAAGAACGGGTCGGGTGGAAGAGGCAGGCGGCAGCCTGGCGGGGTGCCGGTTCGCGGCACTCCGTTCGCAATGAAGCCTCCACCGAGAGACTCTACATCTATTTGAGACTACGTCTCAAGATGAGCCTTAGCTGTAACATTCCTCGTATGACCGACTCCGCCAGCACTGCCAAGCACACCCCGCCCAAGCCGCCCGGTCTGCGTGAACGCATGCGGGCAACAGTCCGGGCGGAAGTCACCGAAGTGGCGCTCCGGCTCTTCACCGATCAGGGCTTCGAGCGGACGACCGCCGACCAGATCGCCGCCGAAGCGGGACTGTCGCGCGCCAGCCTGTTCCGGTACTTCGGGACCAAGGAAGACATCGTGCTGAGTGGTCTGGAGGGCGATGGCCAGCACGTCGCGGAAGCCCTCGCCGCCCGCCCCGACGAGGAGCGGCCCTGGGTGGCGCTGCGCCGGGCCTTCGACGTCCTGGTGCGGGTGAACGAGGAAGCACCCGAGCAGACGCTGAGCTTTCTGCGCCTGCTGCAGCAGACGCCGTCACTGCGCGCCCGGCACTTCGAGAAGCAGTTGCAGTGGCAGGAACAGATGGTGCCGGAGATCGCCAGGCGACTGGAAGCCGGCCCTGGCCGGCCGGAGGATCCCAGGCCGACCGCGCTGGTCGCAGCCGCCCTCGCCTGCCTGGACGCGGCCGCGAGAGGGTGGGTGGCCTGCGAGGGCACCGTCTCCCTCGCCCTCCTGCTCGACCGGGCCATGGGCGCACTGACCGAGTAGCCGCCCGCCCAAGGCCGGCGACCGGCGCTCGCCGACCGGGGCGGCAAACCGGTTGACGGAGCGGGCGGTGTTGGAGCGGTGGAGGCATCGGGCGACATCGGCCCAGTCCCTGGCCCTGCGCGCGCGGATCGTGCCGACGTGTGCGGGGCCTGAGGTGCCGCCAAGTGTCGCGGTTGCCCGGGATCTTGGGGTGGCCTCGGACAGCGTCCGCAAGTGACGGCGGCGTCTTCTCGCCGAACGCCTCCAGTTGGCGCCAGGCTGCCCGGTCCCCTGATCGACAATCCCGTCGGTCCGGCGAACGCACAAGTGCCTTCCTGCCGGTGCGACGGAGACCCTGGGAAGGTCTCGTCACCCCGGCGCGGAAGGCACTTCGCGAACCCCGGCTCGCCCCGGGAGGCGCGGGCTAGCGGCGCCCGCCTCGGCGGTCCGCGAGCCGGTGAACCGCCGTGACCAGCGTGTCCACCTCCTCGTGCGTGTTGTAGAAGGCGAACGACGGCCGGACCGTCGCCTCCAGGCCGTACCGGCGCAGGATCGGCTGCGCGCAGTGGTGGCCCGAACGCACCGCGATCCCCTCCTCGTTGAGCGCGGTGCCCACCTCGGCCGGCTCGTAGCCGTCCAGGACGAACGACACGATGCTCGCCTTGTGCGGAGCCGTGCCGACCAACCGGAGCCCGGGCACGCAGCGCAGACCTTCCGTAGCGTGCTCGACGAGGGTGTGTTCGTAGGCGCCGATGTTGGGCAGGCCGATGCGCTCGACGTAGTCGATGGCCGCGGCCAGCCCCACCGCGTCGGCGATGTTGCCGGTGCCGGCCTCGAAGCGGTTCGGTGGCGACTGGTAGCTGGACTTCTCGAAGGTGACGTCGGTGATCATGTTGCCGCCGCCCTCCCACGGAGGCATGTCCTCGAGGATCTCCCGCTTGGCGTAGAGCGCCCCGATCCCGGTCGGTCCGAACAGCTTGTGCCCGGAGAAGACCAGGAAGTCCGCGTCCAGCGCCCTGACATCGATCGGCAGGTGCGGGACCGACTGTGCCGCGTCGACGAGCACGCGTGCCCCGGCCCGGTGCCCGATCTGGATGATCTGCTCGACCGGTACGACGGTGCCGAGCGCGTTGGACATCTGGGTGACCGCGACGAGCTTGGTGCGGTCGGACAGCAGGGCCGTGTACTCGTCGAGCAACAACTGGCCGTCGTCGTCGACCGGGATGACCTTGATGACCGCGCCGGTCTGCTCCGCCAGCATCTGCCAGGGCACGATGTTGGCGTGGTGCTCCAGGTGGGAGATGACGATCTCGTCACCCTCGCGGATGTTCCGGGGCCCCCAGGCCTTGGCGACCAGGTTGATCGCCTCGGTGGTGCCCCGGACGAACACGATCTCCTCCGCGGACCCGGCCCCGATGAACCGGGCGACGGTCTTCCGGGCACCCTCGTAAGCGTCCGTCGCCCGCGCGGCCAACTCGTGCGCCGCCCGGTGGATGTTGGAGTTCTCCCGCGAGTAGAACTCCACCAGCCGGTCGATCACCGCTTGCGGCTTCTGCGTGGTCGCGGCGTTGTCCAGCCAGATCAGCGGACGCCCGTTGACGAGTTCGGACAGGATCGGGAAGTCCCGGCGGACGGCCCGTACGTCGAACGCCGGATGCGGGTCGAGCGGCAGCCCCGGGGAGGTGGCGGGGGCCGCGGGTACGGCGGGTGTGCCGGGTTCCTCGACGAAGTAGTACGGCGAGGTCGTGGCCGTCGGCGCCATGGCCTCGGGGAGGGGCGGCAGCCCCAGATGCCCGAAGCCGGGAAGCGGGGGCGCCTGCGCGGGATACCCCGGCGCCTCGGTGAGGAAGTAGAACTGCCCGGGAACCGAGAGCTGGGCCGGTGCGCCACCCGGCACAGATACCGGTACGGACGCCGGTACGGGTGGCGGCGCGGACGACGACACGGTGGACTGCGGTCCGGGGGACACCGGCAGCTCCGGGACGGGGCCGCCCACGCCGGGCGCACTCGCCGCGTATCCGGCCGGGGCGCTGGTCGGCGGTGGCCCGGCGAGCGGGCTCATCCCGGCGGGCGGCGCCGCATGAGGCAGGCCCGCATGAGGCAGACCGGCCTGCGGGCCCACCCCGCCCGTCCCTGCCGTCGCGGCGGGCGAGGGCGGGTCCATGGCCGGCAGACCGACCGGCGTCGGCCACTCCACCGGCACGTCGGAGACCGGAACCGGAACCGGGCCGTGGGCCGGACCCTGCTCCGGGCCCGCCGCCGACGCCGGCACCGCCATGTCCGCCGGCTGCCCGGGAAGCGCTCGGAAGAACTCCCCGGCCAGCCGGTTGAGCGTCTCCTCGTCCGGCAGCCACTCCGGGGCGGCTCCGTTACCGGTAGCTGGGGGCGTAGTCATGGAACTTGTCCACCTCGACATCGTCGAGCACGGCGAGCGCGTCCTCGGTGAGCACCGCGAGCGAGCAGTACAGGGAGACCAGGTAGGAGGCGATGGCACTGCGGTCGATCTGCATGAAACGCACCGACAGGCCCATCCCCTGCTCCCCCGCGAGCCCGGGCTGGAACAGTCCGACCACGCCCTGGCGCGACTCGCCCGTGCGCAGGAGCAGGAACTTGGTCTTCCCGTTCTCCAGCGGGACCTTGTCCGACGGGATGAGCGGCAGCCCGCGCCAGGTCAGGAACTGCGAGCCGAACATGCTCACCGTGGCCGGCGGAACTCCGCGCCGGGTGCACTCCCGGCCGAACGCGGCGATCCCTTCCGGGTGGGTGAGGAAGAAGGCCGGCTGCTTCCACACCTTCGTGATGAGAGCGTCCAGGTCGTCCGGCGTCGGCGGTCCCGTCATCGTGGAGATCCGCTGCGTGTCCGCCACGCTGCTCAGCATCCCGTAGTCCGGGCTGTTGATCAGCTCGCCCTCCTGGTGCTCCTTCACCGCCTCGATGGTCAGCCGCAGTTGCTGCGCGGTCTGGTCGTGCGGGCTGGAGTACAGGTCGGCGATACGGGTGTGGAGGTCCAGGACCGTCTGGACCGCCTTGAGCCGGTACTCACGGGGCTCCGGCGAATAGTCGACGAAGGTGTCGGGCAGTGGCGACTCGTCGTCGGTGTCGCACTCGATGCGGACCGACTCGGGGTGAACGACCTTGTTCACCCGGTAGATACCGGCCTCGACCGGCACCCAGGACATCAGGTGCGTCAGCCAGCGAGGCGTGATGGAGGTCATCTGGGGAACGGTCTTGGTGGCGTTCGCCAAGGTCCGCGCCGCGCGGTCGCCGACCGACATCGATTGCGACGGTGGATTCACAGCCGTGGTCATGCAACGTCTCCTCTCCGCGCCCGAGGGGCAGGCACGCGTGACAGGGGGTGAGCCGGTCGACGCGGACATGCGCGGTCGATCGCTCTCGCACGAACTTTCCCACCGACCCTCCCAGCAGCCCTGTTAACGGTCCAATGCGTGTTTTCGAGGCTGTCATCGAAGGTGGCTATGATTCACAAATGATCGACTTGAGTCGGTTGCGTGTACTTGTGGCCGTCGCCCGTGAAGGTTCGATCACGGCGGCCGCCGAGTCGCTGCACTACGCTCAGCCGTCCGTGAGCCACCACCTCGCCAAACTCGAAGCCGAGGTCGGCGTACCGCTGTTGCAGCGGATGGGGCGCGGCATCCGCCTCACCGAGGCGGGCCGGCTGCTGGTGAACCGCGCCGAATCGATCCTCGCGCAGGTCGAATCGGTGCACGCCGAACTGGACGAGCTGGCCGGACTGCACACCGGCCGGGTCCGCCTGGCCGCCTTTCCCTCGGCGCTGGCCACCCTGGTGCCGCTCGCGGCCGCCCGTATCGCCGCCGAGCATCCCGGTATCGAGCTCATCCTGCGCGAGGCCGAACCGCCGGACGCGCTCAGCGCCCTGCGCAACAACGACGTCGACGTGGCGCTGATCTTCGAGCACGGCGACCCGCCGCAGGGCGATCGCCGCGACACCACCATGACGCCGCTTCTCGACGAGCCCTTGTACGTGGTCACACCGGTGGACCGTTCCTGGGACGGCCCCCGGGCGGAGTTGGCCACCTACGCCGGGACTCGCTGGATCGCGGGGTGCGAACGCTGCCGCGAGCATCTCGTCGCGGCCTGCGGGCGGGCCGGGTTCTCGCCGATCCTCGAGTTCGAGACCGACGACTACGTCGCCGTACAGGCGCTCGTCGCGGCGGGGCTGGGCGTGAGCCTCCTGCCCGGGCTGACCCTCGTCGCCAACAGGCACCCGCGGGTCAGGCTGGACCGGATTCCCGGCATGCGCAGACAGGTCGTGGCCGCCGTGTACGGCAAGCCGCCCGCGTCCCAACCGGCCCAGGTGCTCCTCGACGCGCTGAGCGCGACCCTGTCCGAACCGGAATGGCCGTCCTGACCACACGGGGCCGCCACCCCCGGACGGGGCCGTGAATCACCTTCGGCGGGGAGCCGAATCCCCTGTGTACGGCAGGCATCTGCTGGGAAAAACCGCCGCGACTCTCGACAGGCCCTGGGTAACCGGCGGTAACTTCTGCCATGTTCCCATCACAACCGCTTTCTCTCCCCAGGAGCCACACCCCCATGCGCAGACTCCTCGCCTGTCTGACGACGGCAGCCGCCGTTCTCGGCGGGCTCACCGCGGCCGCCCCGCCCGCGGCGGCCGCCGACTCCGGCACCTTCAGCGTCCTCAGCTACAACGTGGCCGGCCTGCCCGAGGCCATCTCCAGCGCCCCGACGCCCCGCGAGTCCAGCACCACGACGATCGGCCAGCGCAAAGCGCCGTACGACATCGTCCACGCCCAGGAGGACTTCAACTACCACGCCTACCTCTACGCCGCCGACACCGCACACCCCTACCGCACCGCCACCAGCGGCGGCGCCGGCATCGGCAGCGGCCTCAAC
>NZ_JABERD010000015.1 GCF_013044505.1 Streptomyces sp. S3(2020)
GTCCGGGTAGGGGCCCGGGGTCGGGCCCGGGTGGACGGGGTCCGGGTACGGGTTGGTCATGGTGTCCTCCAGCCAGTGGTGACGTCGGCTCTGTGGACTACTGCCCCGCCTACCCTCAGAACCGGCCGGGATGCGCCGCCAGCCACTCCTTCGCCGCGCGGAGCAGCGCGGGGTCGGCGGGCGGGGCCTCCTCGGGGTGGCGTTCGGCCCACTTGACGACGTAGGGGCACAGCGGCGCCACCACGATGCCCTCGCGCTCGGCCGTCGCGTAGAGCTCGCGGGCCAGGGAGCCCGCGATGCCCTTTCCCTCGTGGGCCGGTTCCACGATGGTGTGGACGGGGACCAGGGCGGGCGCGGGCGATGCGAGGACGAAGTACTCGATACGGCCCACGACTTCGCCGTCGCCGACGGCCTCAAGGCGGCCGGCCGGGCGGTCGTCGCGGATCTCGATGTCGCTCATGGGCACGCTCCTGGTCGAAGGCCGTACGGGGATCAGGCCGGTACCGACCGCGGGCTGCGCTCCTGGTCCGAGCCCGGCACCGGCTGCGACGGGTCGGCGCCCAGGGCCACGATCCGGTTGCCGCGGTCCACGTGCACGACCCTCGGCTCCAGCGCCCGCGCCTCGGCATCGGTCACTTGAGCGTAACTGATGATGATCACCAGGTCGCCGGGGTGGACGAGATGCGCGGCGGCCCCGTTGACACCGATCACTCCGGAGCCGCGCTCGCCCTCGATGACGTAGGTCTCCAGGCGGGCGCCGTTGGTGATGTCGACGATGTGCACGAGCTCACCGGGCAGCAGGTCGGCGGCGTCGAGGAGGTCCGCGTCGATGGTCACCGATCCCACGTAGTGCAGGTCGGCCTGGGTGACGGTGGCACGGTGGATCTTGGATTTGAACATGGTGCGCAGCATGGAGTGCTCCGAGGTGTCGGCTCCCCGCCTGGTCCCGCCAGGTCAGGGGCTCTGGGTGCACGGGCGCGTCCAGCGTACGGAAGGGGTCCCGGCCGCGCACCGAGACCCCCGTCACTCCGTTGTTCCGGCGATCCGGGTCACTCCAGGCCGGTGGGCCTGCGTGACGCCGCCGTCGCCTCGTCGACGTCCGTCAGCGGCCGCAGCCGGTAGGTGTAGGCGTAGTCGCGGTCGGCGAACAGTTTGTACTCGTCGTGGGTGTGCGCGCCCCAGCTGTTGTCGCCGCCGACGCCCATCTGGCGGTGGCTCAGGCGCAGGACGACCTCCTTGCGCGGGGTGAGCTGGTAGTCGTGGCGGGCCCCGACCGAGAGGTCCTCCGGGGTGAGGTGGGAGGCGTTGATCTCCAGGAGCGGTTCGCCGGTGACGAGCAGGCCGGGTCCGTCGCCGCCGGTGAGGGCGATCCAGCGGACGTCGGTCTTGTTGCCGCTCTCCTGGGGGCGCAGATAGGAGGTCCGCTGGCCGGTGACGGTGCCCGAGTACAGGCCCACGTCGGTGGCGTTGTTGCGATCCCAGTGGTTCTCCTCGGGCCCGCGGCCGTAGTAGCGCAGCTTCTCCAGCCGGGCGGGCAGGAACAGCAGCGTGCCCACCTCCGGGATGTACGGCAGCGAGGCGGCGCCCGGGTGCAGGGTGTTGTCGACCTTGATCTCGCCGTTCCCGAAGACCGTGTAGGTGGTGGTGTACGTCGACTCGGTGGTCGTGGGCAGGGTGCCGCCGACCTCGATGACGACGGCCTTGTCCCCGAGGGTGCTGACGACGACGTCCGTGACCTGGCGGCGGGTACCGGCGTCGCGCCAGGTCTGGTTGCGGGTGTGCTGGCCGTTGCCGCGGTCGTTGTCGGTGGGGGCCCGCCAGAAGTTGGGGGCGGGCCCGGAGGAGATCAGTTCGGCGCCTCGGGACCGGTAGGAGGTGATGACACCGGTCTTCTTGTCGACGGTGACGGAGAAGCCCTTGCCGGTGACGGTGACCGTCCCGTCGGCGTCCTGGTGGCTCAGCGCGGGGACGCGTGCCAGCGGCACCGGGGTCACGGCGGGGCTGCCGGAGTCGACGGCGAGCTGCTGCCGGGCCACCTCGAAGCCGGCCCTGGCCCACTTCGTGGTCTGCGTGGTGGTGAAGGACAGCTGGAGGAAGTACTCCGCGCCCGGCGCCGGGTCGTCCGGTATCTCGAAGGGCACGGTGA
This sequence comes from Streptomyces sp. S3(2020), assembly GCF_013044505.1. Lineage (GTDB taxonomy): Bacteria > Actinomycetota > Actinomycetes > Streptomycetales > Streptomycetaceae > Streptomyces. Next base: position 2,147 of record NZ_JABERD010000015.1, read on the forward strand.
TGTCCTTGCTCGACAGCGGCGCGAGGTCCAGCTGGGCCCGGCTGAGCCTGCCGCGCCGGACCACCTTTCCGTCGGCGACGAGCTCCCACCGTCCGTCGAACTCACGGAGGTTGGTGAAGAGGTACTCGTTGGTGAGGGTCACCGTTCCCGGGCCGCCGGACGCCCAGACCGCGTCGATCGCCTGGTAGATCCGCTTGACCTCGGCGGACTTGCCGGTGAGTCCGCGGTCGGCGGTGACGATGCCGTCCCCGGAGAAGGCCCCGTCGTTGGGGTTGTCGGCCCAGTCGCCGCCGTAGGCGTGGAACGTCCGCTCCCGGGGCCGCTGCTCGGTGAGGTGGACGGTGGCGGCGTCGAACCAGAACCGTACGCCCTCGTCGCCGGGTCCCCGGCCGGTGGAGGCGAGGTCGGCGGCGCTCAGTGCGCGGGCGTACACCCGGGCCCGTCGGACGGTGCCGCTGAACTCCCGGGTGGGGTTGTCGACATCGGTGGCCAGGGCCAGGGACGCGGTGTTGTCGGCGGGGCGCCGCGTGGTGGTGCGGGTGGCCCGGGCCGCGCCGTCGACGTGGAGGGTCAGGGTGCCCGCGGCCGCGTCGAAGACACCCGCGACGTGGTGTTCGCGGCCGGTCCAGTCGGCCGGCAGCGCCCAGCTCACGCTGATCCACTGGCCGCCGCCGTAGATGAAGAACTCCAGGTTCCTGTTCGTCTGCTTCAGCGCGTACTGGGTGTCGCCCTTGGCGAGGATCGGCTGATGGCCACCGGTCACGTGCGGGGTGACCCAGGCCTCCAGGGTGAGGGAGCCGGTGAGGTCGAGGCCGGTGTCGCGGGCGAAGACGGTGCCGCCTGAGACGCCCTCGGCGCGGGTGAAGGTGCCGGCGGGTGCCTGGATCTCGCCGCGCAGTGCGGCGGGTCCCGACTCGGTGAACCGCTTGCGCGTGGGGGTGGGCCACTCCAGGGCCTGGTCGACGAAGTCCCAGATCCAGCCGCCCTGGAGGACGTCGTGGCGGCGGACGACGTCCCAGTACTTCTTGAAGTTGCCGTTGGAGTTCCCCATGCCGTGCGAGTACTCGATCATCACGTAGGGCCGGGTGTCGGCCGTGTCCTTGGCGCGTGCCTCGACGCGGGAGGGACTGTCGTACATCTCGGAGCGGATGTCGCTCATGCCCGGGCGGTCGTCGCCCTCGTACTGGACGACCCGGGTGGTGTCGTAGGACGTGATCCAGTCGTACATGGCGTTGAAGGTGCTGCCGCCGCCCGCCTCGTTGCCGAGCGACCAGATGACCACCGAGGCGTGGTTCTTGTCGCGGTGGACCATGTTGCGGGCGCGGTCCACGCAGGCCGCGGTCCAGTCGGCGTGGTCGCCGGGGTACTCGCCGCGGATGCCGTGGGTCTCCAGGTTGGTCTCGTCGACGAGGTACAGGCCGTACTCGTCGGCGAGTTCGAGCCACTGCGGGTTGTTCGGGTAGTGCGAGGTGCGGACGGTGTTGATGTTGAGCCGTTTGATGATCCCGATGTCCTCGACCATGTCCGCGCGGGTGAGGGCCGAGCCGTGGACCGGGTGCATCTCGTGGCGGTTGGTGCCCCGGAAGGAGACCGGCCGGCCGTTGATGCGCATCAGGCCGTCCTTGAGCGCGAACTCGCGCAGGCCGACGCGGTGGGAGAGGGTCTCGATCACCTTGCCCGCCGGGTCACGCAGGCGGAGCACGGCGGTGTAGAGGTCGGGGTGTTCGGCCGACCACAGACGCGGCCGGGGCACGGCCTTCGCGGCCTGTACGGTCTCCTCCGCGCCGGCGTCGAGCGCGACGGTCTGCTGGAGGGGCCGGGGCCACACCGGGTGCCCGCTCGGGTCGTACAGCTGGGTCTCGACGGAGTACCGGCCGCCGCCCCGGCCGCCGTAGTCCCGCACGCTCGCGGTGACCGACAGTTCGGCCGACTCGTAGTCGTCGCTCAGCGGGGTGTCCAGGCGGAAGTCACGCAGGTGCACGGCAGGGGTGGAGTACAGGTAGACCGAGCGGAAGATGCCGCTCAGCCGGATCATGTCCTGGTCCTCCAGCCAGTCCCCGTCGGAGTAGCGGTAGACCTCCACCGCGATCTGGTTGGTGCCCGCCTTCAGGTGCGGGGTGATGTCGTACTCGGCGGGGTCGTAGGAGTCCTCGTGGTAGCCGACCAGCTCCCCGTTGATCCACACGTAGTGGGCGGACTTGACCCCCTCGAAGTGGAGGAAGGTCCGCCGGCCCGTCCAGTCGCGCGGGACCGTGAAGGTGCGGCGGTACTGGCCCACGGGGTTGTGGCGGGTCGGTGCGGCCGGGGGCTGCGCCTCCTCGCCCAGGCCGTTGGGGCCCCACCAGGGGTAGGTGATGTTGATGTAGATCGGGCGGTCGTAGCCGTGCAGTTGCCAGGCGGAGGGGACGGGGACGGTGTCCCAGTCGCTGTCGTCGACGTCCGTGCGGTGGAAGTCCGGGTCGCGGTCGTCGGGGCGGTCGGCGTACGCGAACTTCCACTTGCCGTCCAGGCTCAGCCGGTACGGGGAGCGGGTGCGGTCGGCGGCCAGGGCCTGTCTCACGTCCGCGTACGGCATGAGGGTGGTGTGCGGCGGCTCGGACCCCAGCCGGAAGACGGCGATGTTGCCGTTCCACTCGGGAGTGGCCGCCGCGTCGGCCGCCCGTGCCGGGGTGGTCGTTGCGGGCAGGGCGAGCGCGCCGAGGACCGCGGCACCTCCTTCCAGCAGACGGCGGCGGCTGACGGGAGACACGGGAAAGTGCGACATGACCGTGGCCTTCCTCGAAACGACAGTGTGGGGGCACTGCTTGAGTGAGCGTCAGATCCTGTTCGGTGCTGTTGGGAAACCGAACGCACACTAAGTTGCCGGTCCGAGCGAGGCAATGATGTTGTCGTTCTTTGTGTGAATCTGCGGGGTTGACGTGTCGCCTGTGACTGTTCTATGCGGCCGCCTCGATCTCCGTGACCTCGCCCCGCCGCTCCTCGAACTGGGTCCGGTACAGCTCGGCGTAGCGTCGGCCGGCCGCCAACAGCTCCTCGTGCGTGCCCCGTTCCACGATCCGCCCGGCCTCGACCACCAGGATCTGGTCGGCCGCCCGGACGGTGGACAGACGGTGGGCGATGACGATCGCGGTCCGTCCTGCCAGCGCTTCCGTGAGTGCCTCTTGGACCGCCGCCTCCGAGGTGTTGTCGAGGTGGGCCGTCGCCTCGTCGAGGATGACGACACGCTGGCGGGCCAGCAGCAGCCGGGCGATGGTCATCCGCTGGCGCTCGCCGCCGGAGAGACGGTAGCCACGTTCGCCGACCACCGTGTCGAGGCCGTCGGGGAGGGAGTCCACGAGGACGTCGAGGCGGGCGCGGCGCAGCGCGTCGCGCAGGTCGGCCTCGGTCGCCTCCGGGCGGGCCAGCAGCAGGTTGGCGCGGACCGTGTCGTGGAAGAGGTGGCCGTCCTGGGTGACCATGCCGAGCGTGGCGCGCAGCGAGCGTGCGGTCAGGTCGCGGACATCGGTGCCGCCGATCCGTACGGCGCCCTCGTCGACGTCGTACAGACGCGGGAGCAGCCCGGCGATCGTCGACTTGCCCGCGCCGGAGGAGCCGACCAGGGCGATCGTCTGGCCCGGTTCGGCGCGGAAGGAGATGCCCTTGAGGACCTCGTCGCCGCCCCGGGTGTCGAGGGAGGCGACCTCCTCCAGGGAGGCCAGGGAGACCTTGTCGGCGGACGGGTAGCCGAAGCGGACGTCCTCGAACTCGACGGCGACCGGCTCGTCGGGGGCGTCGACGGCGTCCGGCTTCTCCTCGATCAGCGGCTTCAGGTCGAGCACCTCGAAGACCCGCTCGAAGCTGACCAGGGCGCTCATCACCTCGACGCGGGCTCCGGCGAGGGAGGTGAGCGGGGCGTACAGCCGGGTCAGGAGCAGGGCGAGGGAAACGACCGCGCCGGGCTCCAGGGTGCCGCGCAGGGCGAACCAGCCGCCGAGGCCGTAGACGAGGGCCAGCGCCAGGGCGGAGACCAGGGTGAGGGCGGTGATGAACACCGACTGCGCGGTGGCCGTGCGCACGCCGATGTCGGCGACCCTGCGGGCGCGGGCCGCGAACTCCTCGGATTCCTGCTCGGGGCGGCCGAACAGCTTGATCAGTGTGGCGCCGGGCGCCGAGAAACGCTCGGTCATGCGGGTGCCCATCGCCGCGTTCAGCGCGGCCGCCTCCCGCTGCATCCGGGCCATCCGGCGGCCCATGCGGCGGGCCGGGATCACGAAGACCGGCAGCAGGGCCAGGGCGAGCAGGGTGATCTGCCAGGACAGGGTGAGCATGACGGCGAGGGTGAGCAGCAGGGTGACGAGATTGCTGACGACTCCGGAGAGTGTGTTGCTGAACGCCCTCTGTGCACCGATGACGTCGTTGTTGAGTCGGGAGACCAGCGCTCCCGTACGTGTCCGTGTGAAGAACGCGACCGGCATGCGCTGCACATGATCGAACACAGCCGTCCGCAGATCGAGGATGAGCCCCTCGCCGAGGGTCGACGACAGCCGTCGGCCGAGGATGCCCAGTGCCGCCTCGGCGACCGCGATGAGCGCGATGAGCAGGGCGAGGCGTACGACGGTGCCCTCGTCGTCGCCCGTCACGATCGCGTCCACGACGTGGCCGGCGAGCACCGGGGTGGCGACGGCGAGCAGCGCGGTCGCCACCCCGAGCACCACGAACCGGGCGATCCGGGTGCGGTGCGGCCGGGCGAACGCGCCGATGCGGCGCAGCGTCGTGCGGGCGAAGGGCCGTGTCTCCTGCTCGGCGTGCATCACGCTCTGCAGCTGTGTCCAGGCTGTGGTTTCCATGCTCATGGGAGCGAACGTAGGACCTCAAGCGTTGTTGAGGTCAACACCTTCTCGATGTCCCCCCGCTCGAAGGATCCGATGACCGTACGCAATCCCCCGGCCGCCCTTCCGCAACCCGCAGTTGGCACGGCACGGAGAACCTCTGAGGACGTGAGCCCCCGTCGCGTCCCCGCCCGCAGGATCCGTCAGATCCTGTGCCTGCTTCCGCTTCTGCTCGTCACGGTCGTCGCCGTGCAGCACCGTTCGGTCCTGTCCGAGGGCTTCGGCCATCTGGAGTCGGCCGAGTGGCCCTGGCTGCTGGTCGCCGTCTGCGCGACCTGTCTGACCTGGGTCGCCGCCGCCTGCACCCGCCAGGGCGCGGTCGTTCAGGGGCTGCCCAAACGGCGGCTGCTGGCGACCCAGTTCGCGGCCGGCGCCGCCAATCACCTGCTCCCCACCGGCCTGGGCGCGAGCGCGGTCAACCTCCGTTTCATGACGGTGTGCGGGCTCCCGCTCGCCCGTTCCTCGGCCGCGCTCGCCCTGTATCTGCTCGCGGAGTCGATCGGCCGCCTCGGTCTGCTGGCCGCGCTGCTGATCGCCTTCCCCGACGCGCTGAGCCTGGGAGCCCTCCTTCCCGAGGGGGCGGTCGGCGCGCTGCTGCCGGCCCTGGGCCTGGTGGTGGCCGTGGCGGCGGGCGTGCTCGTGTGCGTACGCCGGGTGCGGACGACCGTGACCTCGTTCCTGCGTACGGCGCTCTGCGAGGCACGCGAGGTGCACACCCGGCCGGCCCGGGCGTTCGCCCTGTGGGGCGGTTCGCTCGCCTTCCCCGCGTTGCAGGCGGCCGGACTGGTCGCGGTGGGGCAGGCGTTGGGGCTGCCGGTGCCGCCGCTGCACATCGCGGTGGCGTATCTCGCGGCGACGGTCGCCGTCGCGCTGGTGCCCACGCCGGGCGGGATCGGCTCGGTGGAGGCGGCGCTGGTCGTGGCGCTGGTGGCGGCGGGCGGTCCGGCGGTGATCGCCACGGCCGTGGTGCTGGCGTACCGGATCATCACCGTCTGGCTTCCGCTGGTCCCGGGGGCGTTGACGCTCGGGGCCCTGGTACGAATGAAGGTCATCTGAGCGAAGGGCGTCCGAGGAAAGGTCGTCCGAGCGAAGGCGATCTCAGCGAAGGCCGTCCGACCGAAGGAGCCCGCCATGCCCGTCCGGAGCGAACGCAACGGCCCCGTCACCACCGTCGTCCTGTCCCGCCCCGCCGCGCGCAACGCGGTCGACGGCCCGACCGCCGCCGAACTCGCCACCGCGTTCCGGGAGTTCGAGTCGGACGCCGAGGCGCGGGTGGCGGTGCTGTGGGGCGAGGGCGGCACGTTCTGCGCGGGCGCCGACCTCAAGGCGCTCGGCACGGAACGCGGCAACCGGGTCACCGAGGAGGGCGACGGCCCGATGGGGCCGACCCGGATGCGGCTGTCCAAGCCGGTGATCGCGGCGGTCGCCGGGCACGCCGTGGCCGGCGGTCTGGAGCTGGCGCTCTGGTGCGATCTGCGGGTCGCCGAGGAGGACGCGGTGTTCGGGGTGTTCTGCCGCCGCTGGGGCGTTCCGCTGATCGACGGCGGTACGGTACGGCTCCCCCGGCTGATCGGCACCGGCCGCGCGCTGGACATGATCCTGACGGGACGGCCGGTGGCGGCCCCGGAGGCGTACGAAATGGGCCTGGCCAACCGCGTCGTCCCCACCGGTACCTCACGCGCCGCGGCCGAGGAAATGGCCGCCGCCGTCGCGGAGTTCCCGCAGGCCTGTCTGCGCGCGGACCGGGCGTCGGTGCTGGACCAGGAGGGGCTGGACGAGACGGCCGCCCTACGCGGCGAACTCGGTTACGGCATGGGGGTGTTGGAGGAGAGCCTGGAGGGCGCCGCCCGGTTCGCCTCCGGGGCGGGTCGGCACGGGTCGTTCAAGAACTCCTGAACGGTGGCGGCCAGCCGCGCACCGGCACGGGCGGCCGCACCCGCGCTCTCCCCCGGGTGCAGCAGACCGCCGACGGCGAACACTCCGGGCCGTGAGGTCTCGGGGGCCAGGGTCAGCCCTCCTCTGCGCGCCAGCTCGTCCTCGGGCACGAAGTCGCCGGTGAACACGACGGTGTCGCACGCCAGGACGGTCGTACGGCCGTCCCGGTGCCGGACGCGGACGCCGGACAGCCGCCCGTGGCCGAGGAGTTCGACGACGGCGGTCCCGGTGAGCAGGGGGACGCGCCGGCGAAGGCGGGCGTCCTGGGCGCGGAGCCGGGTGGTCCGCGCCCGGTCCGACTCCGTGACCATGGCCACGACGTCCGCGTCCGCGGCCCGTACGGTGTCGGCGGCCGAGTACGCGACGCCTTCCGCGCCGACGATCACCGCCCGCGTCCCGATCCGCTGCCCGTACAGGTGCACGGCCTGCTGGAGTTCACCGGTGGTGTAGACACCGGCCGGCCGGGTCCCCGGCACCAGCCGTGCGGCGCGCGGGCGTTCACGGGCGCCGGTGGCCAGGATCACGGCCCGCGCCTCGACGGTCTGCGGTCCGTCCCGGCTCACGGTGGTGACCGCGAGGGGGCCCGCCCAGTCGAGGGCGGTCACCCCGGTGCGTACGACCGCTCCGGTCCGCAGCGCCGCGTCGGTGAGCAGCCGGGCGTAGCCGGGCCCGGTCAGCGGGTGCAGCCAGGTGCCGTAGCCGCCGTGCGCGCAGTGCCGTGGTACTCCCCCGGCCCGCTGCTCGCGGTCCAGCACCTCGACCCGGCCCGCACCGCCGGCGGCCAGACGCGCGGCGGCGGCGAGGCCCGCCGGTCCGGCGCCGACCACGAGGACGTCGACCTGCCGGGTCACCGCGGGGCCTGCGCGGAGAACGTCATGTCCGGGCCTCCTCGAACAGGTGCCGTACGGCCGCCCCGCAGTAGAACCCCTGGCAGCGTCCCGACCGGGCCCTGGTGCGGCGGCGCAGCCCGTCGAGGCTGCCCGGCGGGACCGTACCGGCCAGGGCGTCGCGGATCTCGCCGCGGGAGACGCGTTCGCAGTGGCAGACGAGGGTGCCGTACTCCGGGTCGGCGGCGATGAGTTCGGGACGCTGGTAGGGGCGGGGGAAGGCTTCGCCGAGGTTGGGCATGCGCACGGGATCCAGGTCGCGCGCGGGGCCCGGCTCCAGTCCGCTTTCGGCCAGTTGTCCGACGACGTGTTCCGCGATGGCGAGCGAGGCGGTCAGGCCGGTCGAGCGGATGCCGCCCACCGTGACGTAGGACTGCTCCTCATGGACGCGGATGCGGTAGTCGTCGTGTTCGGTGGCGGCGCGCAGCCCGGCGTAGACGGCGGTGATCTCCTCGTCGAGCAGTTCGGGCAGGACGCGGCGGCCCTTCTCGCGCAACAGGGACAGGCCTTCGGCGGAGGACTGCGTGGCCCCTTTGTCGTCGAGGTCCTCGGCGGTGGGGCCGAGAAGGACGTTGCCGTAGACGGTGGGTGCCACCAGGACGCCCTTGCCGAGGGCGGTGGGGACGGGCAGGAGGATGTGCCGGACCAGGGACCGGGCGAGCTTGTCGAAGACGATGAGCTGGCCTCGGCGCGGGTGGACGGTGAAGTCGTCGTGGCCGAGCCGCCGGTCGAGGGTGTCGGCGTGCAGACCGGCCGCGTTGATCACCCAACGGGCGTTCAGGGCACCCCGGGTGGTGGTCCGGACGCCTTGTTCCACACGGCAGTTGAGGTGCAGGTCCACTCCGTGCCGGACGGCCTGGGTGGCGTAGGCCAGGGTCGTCGTCCAGGGGTCGATGATGCTCTCGCCCGGGATCTCCAGCGCCCCCAGCGCGCCGGGCCCCAAGTGCGGTTCGCGTGAGTAGAGTTCGGCGCTGCCGAGCAGCCGGGACTCCTTGTACTCGTTCCGCTCGGCCTTCTCCGCGAGGCGGGGCAGCGCGGCGAGCTGTTCCTCGTCCCACGCGACGAGGAGGGCGCCGACCCGCTCGACGGCGATGCCCGACTCGGCGGCGAACTCCGCCAGTCGGCGTGACCCCTCGCGCACGAGCCGTGCCTCCAGCGAGCCGGGGACCGCGTCGAACCCGGTGTGCAGGATCGCCGTGTTGGCCTTCGAGGTGCCCTGGCCCACGTCGTCCTGCGCCTCGACGAGCGCGACGCGCAGCCGCGGGTACCGGGCGAGTTCGCGGGCGAGGGCGCTGCCGACGACTCCGGCGCCGACGATCGCCACGTCGTACGCCGTGGACGGCAGCGGTCCGGTCGTGGTGACCGTCATGCGGGTGTCCGGTCGAGCAGTGCGGCGACCTCGGTGCGGAAGCCCGCGCGGCGCTCGGCGGCCTCGTCGGGGGTGATGCGCGGCTCGTAGACGGCGGCCGGTCGCCAGTCGGGCAGCGCTTCGACGACCGTCAGGCCGGGCTGTGCGCCCAGCCGGGCCAGGGCGCCGACGCCGAGCGCGGTCGCGTCGGGCAGGGCGGACACCTCGACGGGGCGTTGCAGCAGGTCGGCCTGGGCCTGCATGAGCAGGGCGGAGCGGGTGAGGCCGCCGTCGACGCGCAGGGTGTCGAAGGCTGCGCCGAGGTCGGCGCCGGCCGCGTCGGCGAGCTCGGCGACCTGGGCGGCGATGCCCTCGCACAGGGCGCGCACGAGGTGCCCGGGGCCCGTGTCGAGGCCGAGCCCGGTGAGGGAGCCGCGCAGGTCGCCGCGCCACCAGGGGGCGGCGAGCCCGGCCAGTGCGGGGACGAAGGTGACGCCGGCGCTGTCGGGCACCGTGCCGCCCACGGTGTCCAGGTCGGCGGCGCCCTTGATGACGCCGAGGTCGGTGAGCCAGCGCACGGCGGACGCGGCCGTGTACACCTGGCCGTCGAGGCAGTAGCTCGTCCGTCCGCCGAGCCGCCAGGCGACACAGCTGACCAGGCCGGAGGTGCCGTGTCTCGGGGTGTCGCCGGTGTGGGCGAGGAGGAACGCCCCGGTGCCGTAGGTGCACTTGGCGCCGCCGGGTGCGGTGATGCGCTGGGCGAGCAGGGCGGCCTGCTGGTCGACGGCGAGGCCGGTGAGCGGGATCTCGGGCCCGAACTCCTTGGTCGTACCGATGTGCCGGGCGTTGTCGACGACCTCGGGGAGCCGCTCCTCGGCGAGTCCGTACAGGTCGAGGGCGCGCGGTGACCAGCGGGCGCGGTCGAGGTCGAGGAGCTGGGTGCGGCCGGCGGTCGCGACGTCGGTGACGTAGGCGCCGGTGAGACGGTGGACGAGCCAGGCGTCGGTGGTGGTGACGACGCCCTCGCGGGTGCGGTGGCAGCGTATCCAGGCCATCTTGGGCGCGGCGAAGTACGGGTCGAGGGGCAGTCCGGTCAGTTCGCGCAACTCGTCGGCGTACGGGGCGAGTTCCTCGCACACCGACTCGGCGCGGCGGTCCTGCCAGACGAGGGCCTCGGTGAGCGGGCGGCCGGTGTCGGGGTCCCAGGCGAGCACGGTCTCGCCCTGGTTGGCGAGGCCCAGCGCCACGACGGGTTCGCGGGCCTCGGCCAGGGCGCGCTGGCCTGCGTCGACGACGGAGGCGTACAGCTCCTCGGGGTCGGCCTCGACCAGGCCGCCGGGCAGATGGCGTGTCCGCACCTCGGCGAAGCCGGCGCCGATGACACCGCGTTCGGGGCAGACGACGAGGGCCTTGGTGCCGGATGTTCCCTGGTCGACAGCGAGCACCGGACCTGTCATCGCGCCCTCCCCGGGGTGTGGCTTCGGATCATCCCTCGGCGATCACCGTGCGACAGACTGCCGCCGTCCGACACATCGCGTCAAGCGAAGCTGACTGTCGGTCAACCACCGCTCCCCGCAAAGGAGTTCGAAAAGATCGGGAAACGGGAGGAGTAGCGGAACCCCCGCCTCTATAGTGACCGCCGCGACCGACGTGAACTCCTCGACTGCCGCCCAGAGGAGGGCTGTTGTTACTCCACCTTGCCGTCAGAACCCGCCCGCTGCCCGGGGCGGGAGGCTGATGGCCAGAGACGGAGCACGCCCCGCCTACGATCCCGCGGGCCACGACACCGCGCTGCGCGCCACCCTCCAGGAGGTGCGCACGGGACGCTGGATGTCGATGCGCCGGATCCTCACGGAGACCACGGCCTGGTGGCAGTGGACCCAGCGCACCCAGGTCCTCGCCGCCGCGGCCGCCGGCACCGACGTGGTGCGCGCCTGGCTCCAGGAGGAACCGCACAGCGTCCCGGCCACGGTGATGCACGCCAGGGTCGCCGTGGAACGAGCGCTGCGGGCCCACCGCGAGGGCCACTCGTACACCCTCGGAATGTGGCACGAGGCCTGGCAGGCGAGCCACGCCGCGGCCCGGGCCGCCCCGGCGGACCCCGTCCCCTGGGTGTGCCTGCTCGCACTGTCCCGGCTCGACCGGGAGCGGCAGTGGGCCGAGCACCGGGTGGCACCGCCCGGGCCGATGCTCCCGCCGGGCCCCTGGGGCCTGCTGGCCGAGGCCGACAAGCGCGACCCGTACAACCGCGAGGCCCACCACCGGATGCTCCAGTTCCTCTACGAGCACGGCACCTCGGGACGGCTCGCGGAGGCCGCCGGCTACGCGCACTGGGCCACCGACACCGCTCCCCCGGGCTCCGCGCTGCACGTCCTGCCGCTCTACGTCCGGGTCGAGCGCTACCGCCGCTCCGGCGGCCGCGACGCCGCACTCGATCTGCACTGGGTCGCCGAGGACGCCACCCGCGAGGCCCAGCGCGCGCTGTACGCCTGGTTCGAGCAGACCTTCACCGCCGAGCGCTCGCTGCTGGACCTGAACCATGTCGCCCACGCCCTGTGGGGCGCCCTCCAGTTCACGGACGCCACGCGGGTGTTCGAGGCGCTCGGCCCCTACTGGACGCCCCTGCCCTGGGCGTACCGCACCCCCGATCAGGGCGACACCGCCCAGGCCGTGGAGATCTTCCTCCAGGCCCGGGCGCGCTGCCGTCCCGCGTGACCCACCACCAGTTCCGGAGGTACGTATGTCCCGCACCACCGAAGGCCGCCCTCCCCACGACGAGGAGCAGCGCCTGCGCGAACTCGGCTACCGGCCGGTCCTCGCCCGCCGTATGGGCGGCTTCGGCAACTTCGCGATCAGCTTCTCGGTGATCTCGATCCTGTCCGGCTGCATGACCCTGTACGGCTTCGGCCTCGGCGCGGGCGGCCCCGCGGTGATGCTGTGGGGCTGGGCCGGGGTCGGCCTATTCGTCCTGTGCGTGGGCCTCGCGCTCGCCGAGGTCACCAGCGCGTACCCGACCTCGGGAGCCCTGTACTACATGGCGGACCGGCTCGGCGGCCGCCGCTGGGGCTGGTACACGGGTTGGCTCAATCTGCTCGGTCTGCTGGGGGCGATCGCCGGTATCGACTACGGCGCGGCGCTGTTCGCGGGCGCGTTCGCCAACCTCCAGTGGGGCTTCGAGCCGACACCGGAGAAGACGATGCTGATCTTCCTGGCGATCCTGCTGCTGCACGCCGTACTGAACCTCTTCGGCGTGCGCCTGGTCAGCGTCCTCAACTCCATCAGCGTGTGGTGGCACCTGGCGGGCGTCGCGCTCATCGTCGGCGCGCTGGCGATCGTCCCCGACCACCACCAGTCGCCGTCCTTCGTCTTCACCGAGTTCGTCAACGACACCGGCTGGTCGTCTCCCTTGTACGTGGCGGCGATCGGCCTGCTCCTCGCCCAGTACACCTTCTCCGGCTACGACGCCTCCGCCCATCTGTCCGAGGAGACCTCCAACGCCTCCGTGTCGGCCGCGAAGGGCATCGTCCGCTCCATCTGGGTCTCCTGGATAGCGGGCTTCGTGCTGCTCGCGGGACTCACCTTCGCCATCCAGGACTACGACGCCACCCGGGCCACCGACACCGGGGTGCCGCCCGCGCAGATCCTGCTGGACGGGCTCGGCACGGACGGCGCGAGCGCGCTCCTCATCGTGGTGATCATCGCCCAGCTGTTCTGCGGCAACGCCGAAGTCGCCGCCGCCAGCCGGATGGTGTTCGCGTTCAGCAGGGACGGGGCGCTGCCGGGCTCGGCCCTGTGGCGCAAGGTCAGCAGCCGCACCCAGACCCCGGTCGCGGCCGTGTGGCTGTCGGTCGTGGTGGCCGCCCTGCTCGCGCTGCCGTCCCTGTACTCGGCGACGGCGTACGGGGCGGTCACCGCCATCAACGTCATCGGCATCACCCCCGCGTACGCCATCCCCGTACTGCTGCGGCTGCGCGCGGGTGACCGGTTCCAGCCGGGGCCCTGGAGCCTGGGCCGGTGGAGCAGGCCCATCGGATGGATCGCGGTGGTGTGGGTGGCGTTCGTCACGGTGCTCTTCTGTCTGCCCCAGTCCTCGCCGGTGACGGTCGACACGATGAACTACGCGTCCGTCGCCCTCGCCGTCGTACTCGTCCTCGCCACGGTGTGGTGGTACGCCGCCCGCCGTTCGTACGGAACCCCCACCACGGCGGCGTACGGCTCCGACCGTGACCAGGCAGAACTGGCCGAGGGGATCGTCTGAGCGGGGACGTCCGCCCCCGGGGCCATCTACGAACTCCTGTGCCGGATACGGCAGGATGAGCGGTCGTGCCCGTCGTGGCACCTTCACGGCCCGCGCGGCCGCTCATCCAGCACTTTCAGCACTTTCAGCACTTTCGAACAGGTGGCGACGTGACAGCGTTTCAACGGGATCTCACCATGGACGACCTCGTCGTCCCCGGAATCGCCGTGGTCGCGGGCCTGGTTGCCGCGTTCCTGCTGCGGATCCTGCTCAAGTGGCTGGGCAAGCACGCCGACCGCACGAAATGGAGCGGCGACGACGTCATCGTGGCCGCGCTGCGGACGGTGGTGCCCGCGGCGGCCATCGCGGGCGGTATCGCCGTCGCCGCGGCGGCACTTCCGCTGACGAAGACGACCCAGCGCACCACCAACCAGATCCTGACCGTGCTGCTGATCTTCGTGGTCACGGTGGCGGCGGCCCGGCTGGTGGCCAGCCTGATGCGGACGGTCACCCAGTCCCGCCCGGGCGTCGCCGGCTCGGCCACGATCTTCGTCAACATCACCCGTGTGCTGGTCCTGGCGATCGGCTTCCTGGTGGTGCTCCAGACCCTGGGCGTCTCCATAGCGCCGATGCTCACCGCCCTCGGCGTCGGCGGTCTGGCGGTCGCCCTCGCCCTTCAGGACACCCTCGCCAACCTCTTCGCGGGCATCCACATCCTCGCCTCCAAGACCGTCCAGCCCGGTGACTACATCCGGCTGAGCAGCGGTGAGGAGGGCTATGTCGAGGACATCAACTGGCGTCAGACGACCGTACGCGCGCTCTCCAACAACCTGGTCGTCATCCCCAACGGGGAGCTCGCGAAGTCGAACATGACCAACTTCATGCGGCCCGAGCAGCAGTTGACGATCCTCGTCCAGGTCGGTGTGGGCTACGACAGCGACCTGGAACACGTCGAGCGGGTGACCGTCGAGGTCGTCGCCGAGGTGATGACCGAGATCACCGGCGCGGTCCCCGACCACGAACCGCTGGTCCGCTTCCACACCTTCGGCGACTCCCGGATCGGCTTCACGGTCATCCTGGGCGTCGGCGAGTTCAGCGACCAGTTCCGCATCAAGCACGAGTTCATCAAGCGCCTCCACAAGCGCTACCGCGCCGAGGGCATCCGCATCCCGGCGCCCACCCGCACGGTGGCGCTTCAGCAGGGTGCCGTGGTGATCCCGCAGCAGCGGGGTGCCGAGGAGGCGGGTGAAGTCGCCCCCGCCCGCCTCGACTGATCAGCTCGGCGCCGATCGCCTCACAGGGTGGCCGAGTTGTCGTGGCAACCGCTGCTCGGCCTGGACTGCGGCAGCCGCAGGGCCGAGCTCGTCGGCCTCACGGTCCAGTCCGGGTGGCCGGGCATCCGCGGGGCCTTCGTGCCGTGGAGCCAGCCCCGCAGGAACCCTGACTGATCGCTGCCGGAGACCTCCGAGGCGACGGCGATGCAGTCGTCCGTCGTCGCGGAGGAGTCGCGGAAGCGGTCCCGGAAGGTCCGCTCGATGATGCTGAAGACCGTCTGGCTGTCGAAGAGGTTGGCCGCGTTGGGTGACGCGACCAGGCCCGAGCTCCTGCGCCACGGGTCGGACCATGTGGCGGGGCTGACGCTGTTGCCGAAAGAGGAGTGGACCAGCTCGTGCATCATGTGCGAGCCGATCTTCGACTCGGCCTGGAGCAGGTGGGCGGGCCTGTAGAGCGTGAGGGTCTGGGTCTCCAGACCCGTGAAGTCGAAGGCGTCCGCGGCGTCGTTGTTGCACGGCAGGAGGCCGTACTTCTCGAACGGGTACCGCCCCGAGGCGCTGCTCGATCCAGCTGACCAGGTTCGAGGTGAGGACGAGCGCGGGCCCCAGGGTGGTGGTCCGGACAAGTTCGGTGGCCATCGGCTCGCGGGAGCGGTACGTGCGGGCGGTGCGACCGCCCCCGTGGTGCTGGGTGCTCGGCGGCCCGCCGGGACGGTGCCGGGAAAGGTGCAGTCCGCCTTGTCCGCCGGGTGGTCGTTGCACGGGAAGACGCTGTGCGCCGAGTCCTGCTGGGGGCACACCGCGAAGCCGTCCGGGGTGGGGACCCAGGCGGTGTGCGCGAGGGCGCGGCGCGGGTCCGCGGAGTAGGCCACGGTGACGTCCACCGGTCGGCCGGTGCGAGCGGCTCGGCCGGGGTGATCCGCAGCCTCTCGCCCGCCTGCTCGAAGCCGGCCGCGGCACCGGCCACGGTCACGGTGCGTATGGCCAGGCGGAGCGCGTCGAGCGAGAAGCGGCTCAGGTCCTGGATGCGGGTGATCGACAGGACGAGCTCGGTCGTGGCGTCGTACGCGAGGTCGAGGTGGTGCGCCGAGACGCGGTAGCCGTCGTTGCCGAGGCCGGGGAGGACGGGGTCGCCGAGGGTCTCCGGGCCGGGCGTGCCGGTCGCCGGGGCCGCGAGTGCCGGGGACGCCAGGCTCAGGACCGCGGCGGTGCCGGGCGGGGCGGCGGGGCCCTCACTCTGGTGCGATATCGCATGGTCCGCTTTCGTTCGGGCGGCCGGATGGTCGGGTCCGGCCGTCGGAAGACGTGTGATCGACTCGCATGACCGCGGGATCGGACGCTTCGAACGGCGTAGCGGATGCGCGGGTTCTCGGACAGTGTGCGCGGACCCCTGTCGAGCCTCGGTCGATCAGGAGATATCTTGATGTCGAGCAATGTTGCAGACGTGGAGCGGAGCACCCGGTGACTGACTCGACCATCATCTACACGCACACTGACGAGGCCCCGGCCCTGGCGACGTATTCCTTCCTGCCGGTGGTCCAGGCGTACGCCTCGCAGGCGGGTGTCGCCGTCCAGACGAGGGACATCTCGCTGGCCGGGCGCATCATCGCGGTGTTCCCGGAGTACCTGACCGAGGACCAGCGCATCCCGGACGCCCTGCACGAGCTGGGCGAACTGGCGAAGACGCCCGAGGCCAACATCATCAAGCTGCCGAACGTCTCGGCGTCGATCCCGCAGCTCAAGGCCGCGGTCGCCGAGCTCCAGGGCCAGGGCTACGCGCTGCCGAACTACCCGGACGACCCGAAGACCGACGAGGAGCGGGACGTCCAGGCCCGCTACGACAAGATCAAGGGCTCCGCGGTCAACCCGGTCCTGCGTGAGGGCAACTCCGACCGTCGCGCCCCCGCCTCGGTCAAGAACTACGCCAAGACCCACCCGCACCGCATGGGCGCCTGGACCGCGGACTCGAAGACCAACGTCGCGACCATGGGGCAGAACGACTTCCGCTCCACCGAGAAGTCCGTCGTGATCTCCGAGGCCGGCGCGCTGAGGATCGAGCTGGTCGCCGAGGACGGCGCCACCACGGTGCTGCGCGAGTCGGTACCGGTCCTCGCGGGCGAGGTAGTCGACGCGTCCGTGCTGCACGTGGCCGCGCTGCGGGAGTTCCTCACCGCGCAGATCGCCGAGGCCAAGGCCCAGGGCGTGCTGTTCTCCGTGCACCTGAAGGCCACGATGATGAAGGTCTCCGACCCGATCATCTTCGGTCACGTGGTGCGCGCCTTCTTCCCGAAGACCTTCGAGCAGTACGGCGAGACGCTGGCCGCGGCCGGCCTGTCCCCGAACAACGGCCTCGGCGGCATCTTCGGAGGCCTCGCCTCCCTCCCCGAGGGCGACGCGATCAAGGCCTCCTTCGACGCCGAGCTCGCCGAGGGCCCGGCCCTGGCGATGGTCGACTCCGACAAGGGCATCACCAACCTGCACGTGCCGTCCGACGTCATCGTCGACGCCTCGATGCCGGCCATGATCCGCACCTCCGGCCACATGTGGGGCCCGGACGGCGCCGAGGCCGACACCCTCGCGGTGCTCCCGGACTCCTCCTACGCCGGTGTCTACCAGGTCGCGATCGACGACTGCCGCGCCAACGGCGCCTACGACCCGTCGACCATGGGCTCGGTCCCGAACGTCGGCCTCATGGCGCAGAAGGCCGAGGAGTACGGCTCCCACGACAAGACCTTCGAGATCCAGACGGCCGGTACGGCCCGGCTGGTCGACCAGGCCGGCGACGTCCTCATCGAGCAGCCGGTCGCCGTGGGCGACATCTTCCGCGCCTGCCAGACCAAGGACGCGCCGATCAAGGACTGGGTGAAGCTGGCCGTCACCCGCGCCCGCGCCACCGGCGACCCGGCCGTCTTCTGGCTGGACGAGACCCGTGCGCACGACGCCAACCTGATCGCCAAGGTCAACGCGTACCTGCCGGAGCACGACACCGAGGGCCTGGACATCCGGATCCTCGCCCCGGTCGAGGCCACCAAGCTGTCGGTGGAGCGCATCCGACGCGGCGAGAACACGATCTCGGTCACGGGCAACGTCCTGCGCGACTACCTCACCGACCTCTTCCCCATCCTGGAGCTGGGCACCAGCGCCAAGATGCTGTCGGTCGTCCCGCTGATGGCGGGCGGCGGCCTCTTCGAGACGGGCGCCGGAGGCTCCGCGCCCAAGCACGTCCAGCAGCTGGTCAAGGAGGACTACCTGCGCTGGGACTCCCTCGGTGAGTTCTTCGCGCTGGTCCCGTCCCTGGAGCAGTACGCAACGGCCACCGACAACCCGAAGGCCAAGGTCCTCGCCGACACCCTCGACCGCGCCACGGCGACCTTCCTCAACGAGGACAAGTCCCCGACCCGTCGCGTCGGCGGCATCGACAACCGCGGCAGCCACTTCTTCCTGTCCCTGTACTGGGCGCAGGAGCTGGCGGCGCAGACCGAGGACGCGGACCTGGCGAAGGCCTTCGCTCCGCTCGCCGAGACCCTCGCCGCGAACGAGCAGAAGATCGTCGACGAGCTGAACGCCGTCCAGGGCAAGCCGGCCGACATCGGCGGCTACTACCAGCCCGACCCGGCCAAGGCCGCGAAGGTCATGCGCCCGTCCACGACGTGGAACGACGCGCTGGCGTCCCTGAACTGACGCGAGCACGCCGCACGGCTCCGCCCCGGCCGGGTTCTCCCGACCGGGGCGGTCGTGTGTCCGGCCTGCGGACGACCGAGCGACTTCCACCACGCAATTGCGTGAGCCAAATGTCTTGATACAACTCTTCCCTGGTACAAGCATGTTGAGCGCGTGGCACACTTGCGTCAAGCAATACTCCGCACCATCACATGCGAGGGGTGAGGCAATGGCCACGGTCGGAGGACCCACCGTACGGCGGCGCCAACTCGGTGCGGAACTGCGGCGGCTCCGGGAACAGGCGGGCAAGCGGATCGAGGACGCCGCCACCCATCTGGAGTGCTCCATGTCGAAGATCAGCCGCGTGGAGACGGGACAGGCCCCGGTCAAAGCCCGTGACGTGCGCGACCTCCTGGAGTGGTACGGCGTCACCGATCCGCTGCGCATCGAGACCGTCATGCAGATCCACAAGGACGCCCAGCAGCAAGGCTGGTGGGCGCACTACGGCGATGTACTCCCCTCGGGCATGGCCACCTACGCGGGCCTGGAGTCCGACGCCCGCGTTCTGCGCCAGTACGAGTCGACGGTGGTGCCGGGCCTGCTCCAGACCGAGGACTACGCCCGTGCGGTGATCGCCACAGCGTGGTTCAACCAGCCTCATGAGACGGACCAGTTGGTCCGCTTCCGCAAGGAGCGCCAGACACTGCTCACCCGGCAGCCCGATCCGCTGGAGCTGTGGGTGGTGCTGGAGGAGAGCGCGTTGCGCCGGCCGGTCGGCGGCAGGGAGGTGATGGCGGCCCAATTGCGGCACCTCGCCGAAACGGTGACCATGCCGAACGTCACGCTCCAGATCATGCCGACGGCCAAGGGTGCCCACGTGGCCATGGCGGGACCCTTCTCCCTGCTGGAGTTCCAGCCCCATGCGTCCATGGTCGTCTACGTCGAATCCGCCGCCGGCAATGTCTACCTGGAGAAGGAGCGCGACGTCCGTACCTTCGTCCAGACCTTCGATCTACTCCGGGCGGCGGCTCCTGATCCTCAGGAGGCGCTCGCCCTGCTGGAACAGCTCACCAGGGAGATGCAGGAGTCATGAACACGTACGACGGCCGGCGTCCGCCGCAGGCCGGTCTCGACAGCGCCATATGGCGCAGGAGCAGCCACAGCAACAACAACGGGGCGTGTGTCGAACTCGCCGTCGTCGAGGGGGTGGTCGCGGTCCGGGACTCCAAGGACACGGAGCAGCCGGCCCTTCTCTTCTCGCCACTCATGTGGCGCGCGTTCCTCGGAGCGGCCCGCGAGAGCCGCCCGCACCGCCACTGAACGGACCCGGCCAAGGGGGGTTGTCCGTGTACCACGTCTTATCCGCCCAGGCCGTCGCGTCGGGCGCGTTCTACGCGACGGAGACCTTCTGGACCGCGGTCGGGGTCCCCGTCGCCGCTCTCCTGGGATGTGGCACGATCTGGGCCGCGTTCCGGGTGGCGCACCCGAGGCGTCGGCTCATCTGCACGGTCAGCCACACCTCGTTGGTGCGGGGCCCGATCGACGGCAGCCTGGAGATCAGCCGCAACGGCACTCCGCTGACCGACCCGCATCTGGTGACCGTGGTGCTGACGAACCCCGGCAGACGGGATATCGCCAGCAGCGCCTTCGACCGCGGAGAGCCCTTCCGCGTCCGGTTCGCCGTGCCCTACGCCGAGCTGCTGCGCACCGAGTCCCTCCCCGACGACGCCCAGGCCCCGCCGACCCGCATGCGCGGCACCGAGCTCCACATCGGCCCCGGCCGCCTGGGGGCAGGCACCACGGTCACCTACCACCTCCTCGTCGACACGGTCCCCACCTACGACTTCCGGCACTCCCTGCTGGACGTACGCGTCCACTGCACCGCGGCGCCCACCCCGCGCGGGCTGTCCCGCACCTTGCCACTGGTCCGGCCCTGAGCACGACGCGCGCCTCACCAGTCCCGGGTGGCGATCAGCTCCTCGACGTCCGCCTCCGCGAAACCGTAGGCCTTCGCCACGAACCAGAACTCCTCGGCTATCTCCTCACGGCCGATGGTCTCGATGTCGAAGTCGTCGCCCTGAAGCTCATTGAACTCCTCGGTCGCCGCCTGCGTCAGCACATACAACCCGGCCGGATCGGCGGGCCGCTCCGTCTCGATCCGCTCGCACAGGCGCAGCAGGATGTCCCTGCCCCGGTCCAGCACATGGTCGGGGTAGTAGTCGTCCTCGTAGAGCGCCTTGAGAAACGGGTACGCGGTCACCTGCGGATTGCTGATGTTCATGCTGTGATCGTGCACCACACCACTGACAACGCCCCCGGAGCCGCCGCGTGACCTCTGCCGAACCGTCCTTCGAGCTGGTGCCGGGAGCCGGGGAATCCCCCGTGATCCTGCATGTGCCGCACTCGGCGCGGGAGATACCTGCCGAGGTGCGGGCGGGGATCGTGGTGGCGGACGCCGCGCTGGAGGAGGAGCTGGACCATATCGTCGACGCGCACACCGCGGAGCTCGCCGCCCGGGCGGCCGGGGCGGCGCGCGTCGCTCCGTGGCGGTTCGTGAACCGGCTCTCCCGGCTGGTCGTCGATCCCGAGCGCTTCCCGGACGAGCGGGAGGAGATGCTCGCCGTCGGGATGGGCGCCGTGTACACGCGGACGACCCGGCGCACGCCGCTGCGGCCCGAGGGCTTCGATCCCGAACCGTTGATCGCGCGGTACTTCCGGCCGTACGCGCGGGCCATGACCGATGCCGTGGCCCGGCGGCTCGCCGCCACGGGGCGGGCCGTGATCATCGACGTGCACTCCTACCCCACCGCACCGCTCCCCTACGAGCTGCACGGCGAGGGGCCGAGGCCGCCGGTGTGTCTGGGGACCGACCCCTTCCACACCTCTGCCGAGCTGGTCGAAGCCGCCCGGGAGGCGTTCGCGGGCTGTGGGGGGATCGGGCTGGACACTCCGTTCGGCGGGACGTACGTGCCGTTGGAGTTCCACGGCCGTGATCCCCGGGTGTCCGCGCTGATGGTGGAGATCCGTCGGGACACCTATATGAGCGAACCCGGCGGACCCGCCGGCCCGGGGCTCGGGATCCTGGCGTCGGCGCTCGCCGCCCTCGTCGACGCCACCACCCGCTGACCTCCGGCTGGAGCACTCCCGCGCGACAGCGCACCGCGGGGGCGGTGAGGCTGGGGGCATGACCGAGGAGACCAGCACGCTGACCGGCCAGGACCTGCCCGAGGTACGGGACTGGCCCTCCCTCGACCTCGACGGCACCGAGTTCGATCCGATTCTCGCCGACCTCATGCGGGAAGGACCGCTGACCCGCATCCGGCTGCCGTTCGGGGAGGGCTGGGCATGGCTGGCCACCCGCTACCAGGACGTCAGAGTGATCACCAACGATCCGCGCTTCAGCCGCACCGCGGGCATGACCCGTCAGGTCACCCGGCTCGCCCCGCACTTCAGTCCCCAGCCGGGCTCCCCCGCGTGGGCCGACCAGCCCGATCACAACCGGCTGCGCAAGGCGGTGGCCGACGCGTTCACCGTGAGCGCGATGAAGCGGCTACGGCCCCGAGCACAGGAGATCCTGGACCCGCTGGTGGAGGGTGTCGTCCGGGACGGACCGCCCGCCGATCTCGTCGAGCGGGTCCTTGAGCCCTTCCCGGTCGCCGTGATCTGCGAGGTCATGGGGGTGCCCGCCGCCGACCGGGAGCGGATGCACGCCTGGGCGGCGCGGATCGTCTCCACGAAGGGCGGGGCCGAGGCCTCCGCGGAGGCCAAGAAGGGCATGTTCGGCTGGATCGCGGACACCGTCCGGGCACGCGCCGACAGCGCGGGCGACGACGTGTACTCGCTGATCGGCTCGGCCGTGCGGCGGGGCGAGATCAGCCAGGCGGAGGCGGTCGGGCTGGCCGCGCCGCTCCAGATCGGCGGCGAGGCCGTCACCCACAACTGCGGTCAGATGCTGTATCTGCTGCTCACCCGGCCCGAGTTGATGCGGAGGATGCGGGAACACCCCGAGGCGCGCGGACCCGTCCTCGACGAACTGCTCCGCTACATCCCGCACCGCACCTCGGTCGGCCTGGCCCGGATCGCCCTGGAGGACGTCGAGTTGCACGGGGTGCGGATCGCGGCCGGCGAGGCGGTCTACGTCTCCTACCTCGCCGCCAACCGCGACCCCGACGTCTTCCCGTCCCCCGACGAGATCGACGCCGACCGTGACCCCAACCCGCATCTGTCCTTCGGCAACGGCGCGCACTACTGCACCGGCGCCGTCCTCGCCCGGCTCCAGATCGAGCTGCTGGTCGACACCCTGCTCGACCGGCTGCCCGGCCTGCGCCTCGCGGTCCCGGCCGACCAGGTCGCCTGGCGCCGCAGGACCATGATCCGCGGACCCCAGGAGCTCCCCGTGACCTGGTAGACCGACCCTCGCGCGAAGAGCTCGGACCACGAAGGACTCAGACCCGCAGCCACTCCGTGACCACGACCTCCCCGCCCGCCCGCAGCCGCAGTGCGAAGGGGCCGACGGGGGGCGCTTCGCCGGTGAAGCGGCCCATGTCGTCGGTGACCAGTGGCGCGGTCACCTGGGGACCGGTCAGCACCTCGATCAGGGCCTGCTGGGGCGGCAGCACCTGCCCCAGCAGTTCCTGTCCGGTCACCTCGACGTCGACGGTGACCTCGCCCGCGCGGAAGGTCAGCATCCGCGGTACGTCGACGGCCCCCCGCACCGGGATGGCGTCCACCACCGAGTCGAAGGTCAGCTCGGCGATGCGGGCGTCGAGGTCGTGCAGCGCGTAGGCCTCCACGGCGAGTTGCAGCAGCTCGGCCGGTACCGGATCGAGGATCGAGGCGGCCCGGCGGAGCTCCTCCTCCAGCAGGTCGACGTCGAACTCCTCGCCGTCGTGGGCCTCTTCGTCGAAGTCGTCGTTCACGGTGTTCACACCGCCCCCCTTGCTTCCATACGTGCCCGCAGCCGGCGCAGACAGCGCTGACGCAGGGGTCCGATGCTGCCCACGGCGATACCCAGGGCCGAGGAGACCTCCTGGTAGCTGGGCGGCGGAGAGGCCATCAGGATGCGCAGCAACTGACGGCAGCGATCCCCGAGTTCCTCGAACTCCTGCCACAGACGACGGATCCGCTCGCTCTCCACGGCCGCCTCCTCGGAGTCGAGCAGCGACTGCTCGGGGGTGCGGTCCTCGCTGACCCGGTCGAGCAGCTGCGGATCGTCCGTGGGCGTCAGCCGCCTTAAGCTCTTGAGCACCTTCAGGCACTCGTGCCGTGCGGTGCTCGCCAGCCACGAGCCGGCCTTCTGCGGTTCGCGGATCCGGCCCAGATGCTGGGCGAAACGGAACCACACCGTCTGGTACACCTCGTGCGCGTCGGCGTCGGAGAGCCGGTGCGCGCGCACGACGGACCACACCAGTGGGCTCAGCCCTTCCACGAGCGCCTTCCAGGCCGCAGCGTCACCGTCGACGGCGGACTGGACCAGCGCGCCGACATCTGCTCGGTCCACGGCCCCACCCCTCGTGTACGGCAAGTCATCGTACGCCGTGACGGAGGCGAGTTCGGCCCTCACAGTTGTACAGCCGTGCTCGGGCGCCAGGTCGGCGGAATGAGCGCGGTGACGTGCGCCCCTCGTACCTCCGCGAACTCGGTGTTGGCCGCGATCAGTTGCTGCCGGGCGGCCCGCGGGTCGCCCTCCTTGTTGGCGGTCATGTACGCGGCCACCATGCCGGCGGCGGCGGGGGTGGCGAAGGAGGTGCCACTCCAGTGCGCGAACCCGTCGAACATCACCTGGTCCGGCTTGGCCGGGGTGCCGTCCTCGCTCAACACGCCCGCGTGGCGGGGGTGTTGGCAGGTGCACAGGTAGGTGAAGTGGAAGCGGCAGGCCTCGTACGTGGAGTGCTGGTAGAGGTACGGGATCGGCGCGTCGAAACCGGTGAGGGTACTGGTGAGGCGCTCGCCGGGCGCGTAGGCGTTGACCCAGGAGCCGTGGTTGCTGAAGCAGGCGCCATGGTCGCCGTCGGTGCGCAGCGCGCCGATCGACAGGACGGAGCCCGCGTAGTCGGGCAGCGAGGCGTAGGCGGCGGGCCAGAAGGGTGTGGCGCTGGCGTTGTTGCCGGCCGCGGCGACCAGCAGGGTGCGCTGCTGCCGGAGTTCCTGCATGAAGGCGTCCACACCGAGCAGACCGTCGGTGCGGCCGTTGGAGGTGCCGGCGGAGAGGCTGATGATGTCGGGCCAGCCGCCCGCGTCGACGGCGGCGAACAGGGCCTCGCCGAAGTCGGATTCGAGGATGGCGCCGGCGTCGTTGAGGGTGTTGCGCACGGTGATGTTCGTGTTGGGTGCGACGGCCGCGAGGATCCCGGCGATGAAGGTGCCGTGGCCGACGTACTGGAGCAGGTTGCCCTGCGGGTCGGTCTCGGTGCCGTGCAGGTCGCCCTGGACGTGGCCGAGCAGCGGGACCAGCGCATGGTCGTGGGTCAGGCCGTTGTCGATGACCAGGACGCCCACGGCCGTGTCCGCGTCGTAACCCGTCTCGGCGGGGGCCGGGTTGGTGCCCTGGTTGAGCGGGGCGGGCACGGGCTCGTCGCCGGGGCAGGAGTTGACCGCGATGGACACCACGTGGTTGCGGCTGACGAGCCGGCGTCCGGCGCGTCCCTCGGGTTCACGCATGGCGCGCAGGGCGTTGGCGACTCCCCGGTCGGCGCGGCGGTCGCCGTGGCCCGGGTCGCCGACCTGGATCCGGGTGATGCCGGAGCGGTTGGTCTGCGGCCCGGCCCGGCGCACCTGGTCGCCGCTCAGACCGGTCGCCGCGGTGAAGTGGGTGCGCACGGTGTCCTCGACGAGGGCCGCCTCCTCACCGTCCCGGGCGAGGACCACACCCTTCTCGTAGATGAACTCGGCCGAATCGTCGGGCCCCAGGGCCAGGGCGACGTCGGGCATCGAACGCTGGATCTGGTCGAACTGCTCGTGGAATCGCTGTGGTGCCATGGCGTGTCCTCCCACTGGGGCGGTGGTCGTCAGTCAGAGTCGCGGGGCCGTTGATTGATACAGCGCCAAACCGGTGTGGCGCGCTACCCGGGCCACTACCATCCGTTGAGTGACGGCGAGAAGCGACTCGGTTCTCGAACTGCTGCCCATGGTGTTCGCCGCCCCCAACCAGGCGCTGGCGAGGGCGGAAGAGGTACTCGGCTCCGATCCCCTACCGCTGCACGCCTCCATCGCCCACCAGGTCATCGGCATCTGGCAACGGGACTGGGGCGACCTGAGGATCGCGCTGGAGCATCTGCGGCGCGCCCGCGATCTCGCGGCGCGCGCGGAGTCCGCCGACCGCGAGGCGGATGTGCTGGCCGCGCTGGGGGTCGCGTTGGTACACGCGGGGCGCACCCGAGAGGGCCTGGACGCCCTGGAGCGGGGTGTCGCGATCGGCAGCGGACACACCCGGGCGCGCGTCCTGTTCCGCCGCGCCTTCGCCTCGTGGGTCCTCGGCCGGCACCGGGAGGCGCTGGAGGACGTACGCCGGGCGATCCCGGTGCTGCGGCAGGCGGACGACGTGATCTGGACCGCGCGGGCGCTCACCCTGCGCGCGACCGTGCATCTGGCGCTGGGCGCGGTGGAGCGGGCGGACGCCGACTTCACCGCGGCCGAGGCGCTGTGGGACACCACCGGGCAGGACCACGACAAGGCGGACGTGGTGGAGAGCCGGGGGCTGGCCGCGTTCCGGTCCGGGGACGTGCCCGTCGCGCTGCGGCTGCTGGACGAGGCGGAGGAGCGGTACGCCAAGCTCGGCACGCCGTCCTTCATGCTCTACATCAGGCGCTGCGAGGTCCTGATGGCCGCCGGGCTCGTTCCGGAGGCGCTGGCCGAGGCGGACGCGGCGATCGGGGTGCTCGACCGGATCGGCGGGCAGTCCACGCGCAAGGCCGAGCTGCTGCTGGCCGCCGCGCGTGCCGCCCGTCTGGCGGGCGATCCGCACACGGCGATCGCGCGTGCCGCGCTGGCGGTGCGGCTGTTCGCCGGGCAGCGGCGCACCTGGTGGGAGACGCATGCCCGGCTGGTGCTGATCGAGGCGCGGGTCATGGCCGGGCGCGGTTCGGGGCGGCTCGTCGCCGACGCGGCCGAAGTGGCGGAGCGGCTGGCCTCGTTCGGCGCGCCGGCCGCGCCGGAGGCCTCGCTGCTCGCGGGCCGGATCGCGCTCGGGCTGGGCTGGACGGCCGACGCGGAACGGCATCTGGCCGTCGCGGCCCGCAGCAGGCACAGCGGTCCGCCGCTGGCCCGGATGACGGGGTGGGCGGCGCAGGCGCTGCGGGCCCGGGCGGCCGGGTCGGGGCGGGGTGTGCTGGAGGCCTGCCGACGCGGTCTGGACGTGCTCGACGACCACCGGATGACGCTGGGCGCCGCCGAGCTGCGGGCCCGGGCCACCGCCCAGGGCGCCGAACTCGCCGCGCTGGCCCAGCAGGCCAGTCTCGACTCCGGTCCGCGCCGGCTGCTGGTGTGGAGCGAGCGCTGGCGGGCCACCGCGCTGTCCACGCCGCCCACCCGGCCGCCGGCCGATCCGACGCTCCTCGGCGATCTGACCGCTTTCCGGGAGATCGCGGCCCGCGCGGAGGGGGCCCGCATGGAGGGCCGTCCGGTGCCGGCGCTGGATCGCGAACAGCGCCGCCTGGAGCGGGAGATCCGCTCCCGGACCCTGCACATCCGCGGGGACGCGCCCGGCTACGGCAGCCGGTTCGACCCGGCGCGGCTGCTGGAGCGGCTGGGGGACGACGTGCGGCTGGTCGAACTCGCCGTGCTGGACGGGCGTGTCCAGGTGCTGCTGTGCGGGCAGGGGCGGGTGCGGCGGTTCGAGGCGGGGCTGCTGGCGGACGCGGAGACCGAGGCCGAGCATGTGCAGGCGGGGCTGCGGCGGCTGGCCCACCCCGGGGCGGAGGCGCGGCTTCCGCTGGTGGCGGAGGCGGGGCGCCGGCTGGAGGAGCTGCTGCTCGGTCCGGCGGCGGCGCAGCTCGGGTCCGGTCCGGTCGTGGTGGTGCCCCCGGGAAGGCTGCACCGGGTGCCGTGGGCGCTGCTGCCGTCGTTGCGGGAGCGGGTGCTCAGTGTGTCGCCGTCGGCGAGCGGCTGGCTGCGGGCCCGGGAGACCGAGCCGCCTCCCGGTGGGCGCCAAGTGCTGGTGCGGGGGCCGGGGCTGGCGACGGAGGGTGCGGAGGTGCACGAACTGGCGGGCCGGTACGGCGGGTCGACGGTGCTGGAGGACGACGACGCGCGCGTGCCGCGCGTGCTGGAGGAACTCGACGGTGCCGCCCTCGCGCACATCGCCGCGCACGGCACGTTCCGGGCCGACAGCCCGCTCTTCTCGTCGCTGCGGATGGCGGACGGGCCGCTCATCGTGCACGACTTCGAGCGGCTGGACCGCAGCCCGTACCGGATCATCCTGTCCTGCTGCGACACCGCCCGCTTCGCGTCGGTCGGCGCCGACGAACTCCTCGGCCTGGTCACCGCACTGCTCCCGCTGGGCACCGCGGGTGTGGTGGCGTGCACGGCACCCGTCAACGACGCGGCGGTGGTACCGCTGATGCTCGCCCTGCACAAGGGGCTCGACACGGGGCTCTCCCTGGCCGAGGCACTGCGCGACGCACGCGCCGCACTCCCGGGAGACGCCACACACCAGGCGACAGGCTGGGCATTCTCAGCATTCGGCGCGGCCTGACGCCCCGCAGGCCAAACCACCGCGGCTCGAAACCCCGCAGGGCCGAGCGACGGCCGCCCGACGCCCCGCGGCCGGATGTGGCGGCCTGACCCCTCCCCCGATCACGGGGGTCAGACCGCCGGTCGGTGGGCCGGTCAGGCCGGTTGGGCGTCGGGGAGTTCTACGAGCCAGGGCAGTGCGCCGCGGCCGCCGGCGCCGAGTCGGGCGTAGGCGCTGTAGAGGTGGTTGCCGACGGTGCGGATGGACAGGGTCAGCTTCTCGGCGATCTGGCGGTTGCTGAGGCCGGCCGCCGCGAGGGTGACGATCTGCCGCTGGCGGGCGGTGAGTTCACCGAGGACGAGTCCGGACAGGGCCGGGGTGCGGGCCCCCTGGCAGCGGCGTGCCAGGGCGACCGCACGGGTGCGTGAGGTGCGGGCGGCGCGCGGGTCGCGGTGGATGTGCACGGCCTGGGCGCTGGCCTCGGCGGCGAAGAGCAGGAACCCCCGTTCCTCCAGCCGCTCGGCGGCCAGGTCCAGGGCGGGCCCGTCACCACGGGCGAGCGCGTCGGCGTGCAGCGCGAAGACGCCCGCGCCGGGCGACTCCCCGGGGGCTCCCAGGCGTACGGCGTCGTAGGCGTCGGTGACCGTCTCCAGCGCCGTGTCGAGGTCGCCGCGCGCGGCTGCCAGCCAGGGTGCCGTCCGCGGATCGGTGCGCACCCGGGTGTCCGCGTCGGGGTCGGTCATCTCGCCGGACTGCAGAACGGCCAGGGCGAGTTCGGCACCGCAGGCCGGATCGCCCGCCGTGTCCCGCAGCCCCTCCCTCGCCCAGGCCGCCGCCTCCCGCAGCTCTCCCCGCAGCCGCGCGAACCCCGCCCGCACGGCCGCGTACCAGGACGGCACCGGCTCGCCCTCCGCGACGAGCCATTCCCCCACGGGTGCGCACGAGGTCCGTACGTCGGCCCGCTCCATCCGCCGCGACAGCGTGGCCGCCTCGTCCTCCAGGGCCGCCTTGCACTGCTCCGGCGTACGGGCCAGCCGCCGCGCCCGCAGCCGGCCGGCCGCCGCCCGCAGGACGGGACCGTGCAGGGGGTGGGCGAGGCCCACGCCACCGTGGTCGTCGACCCGCACCAGGCCCTCGGCCTCCAGGTCCTCCAGGACCCGCAGGTCGAATCCGTCCATGTCCAGCGTCAACGGCTCGGCGAACGCGAGGAGTTCGAGCGTCTCGCGGTCCGGCCGGTCCAGGACGCCGGCCGTCCGTTCCCGCACGGTCGCCGTCACGGGCACCGGCCCACGCCACGCCCATTCGTCCGAGCCCGGCAGCCGGACGAGCAGCCCCTCCTCCCGTACGGCTCCGACCACCTCGCGCAGCAGCCGCAGATCGCCCCGGCACAGCCGGTGCAGCCGGTTCACGGTGAACGGCTCCACGCCGCCGCCGACGCCCGCCGCCAGCAACTGGGCCGTCTCCTCGTGGGGCAGTGGCTCCACAGCGAGGCGGGGCAGCAGTTCACCGGTCCACAGACGCGACACCGCGCCGGGTACGGGGGCCCCGTCCGTGGCCACCACCAGGAGCCGGGTGCGGCCGTGCACCGCGAGCTGGTGGACGAGGGCGGCCGAGGCGTCGTCGAGCAGGTGGGCGTCGTCCACCAGCAACAGCCGTACCGCGGAAAGCAGTTGGACGGCCCGGTGCAGGGAGACCGGCTCGGGCAGCAGATGGGCGAACGCGGCGAAGGGGATGTGCCGGGTCTCGGGCGTCCCGGCCACCCTGGCGCAGTCGGTGCCGCGTACGGCCTCCGTGACGAGCCGGGTCTTGCCGCAGCCCACCGGACCGGTCACCACGATGCCGTGGTGACCCGCGGCCGAGGACCGTCGGATCAGCTCCAGTTCGTCCTCCCGGCCGGTGAACGGCCAGGGCAGTTCCAGGGTCTTCGCATCGCGTTCGAAAGTCGTCACGCAGACAAGAGCCCGAGTACTCACGTCTGATACACGGGGACTTGAGTAGCCCTCGACTCAGGCGCCCGCGGAGCACCGACGGCACTCTTGGCGCATGACCTCCCGCTACTGCTCCCTCGCGCAGCAGCCGGCCCCCGCCTTCACACCGGGGCTGGCCGCCGAGAGGCTCAGTGCGCTCATCGGCGGAAGCCGGATGTGGGTCAACAACACCGTCCTGCACTACTACTTCTTCGACGGCGAGTCCGACGCCTCGGTGATCGCGGTTCCCGGCAGCGGGGCGACCCGGCGGGTGTCGTGGGTCGGCGCCAAGGAGCAGCGGGACGTCGTACGCGAGTGCTTCCAGGAGTGGCAGGACCTCGGCGTCGGCGTCACCTTCGCCGAGGTGGGCGACCGCGGCGAGGCGGAACTGCGCATCGGGTTCCAGCTCGGCGACGGCTCCTGGTCGACCGTCGGCAAGGACGCACTGCGGGTAGGGCTGCACGAGCGGACGATGAACTTCGGCTGGGACCTGACCGCGCCCGGGGAGCGCGGGACGGCCCTGCACGAGATCGGGCACGCGCTCGGTATGCACCATGAGCACCAGAACCCGTTCGCCGGGATCCACTGGGACGACGAGGCCGTCTACGCGGATCTCGCGGGCCCGCCGAACCACTGGACCCGGGACAAGACGTTCTTCAACATCCTGCGCAAGCTGGACGTCCGTGAGGTGAACGGTTCCGCCTGGGACCCGCAGTCGATCATGGAGTATCCGTTCTCGGCAGGGCTGATCCTGGAGCCGGAGCAGTTCCGTGCGGGTCTGAACCCGAGCGGCACGCTCTCGCCCTTGGACAAGGAGTACGTCCTGCGCTGGTACCCGTCGGCGGGCCCGTCGCGGCCGCCCGCGCTGGTGCCGTTCCGTTCGGCTCCGCTCGGTCTCGGCCCGGGCGAACAGGCCGACTTCACCGTCGAGCCGCCGGAGACCCGCGAGTACAGCGTGGGCACCTTCGGCGACAGCGACACCGTCGTGGTGGTCTTCGAGGAGCGGGACGGGGAGCCCCGCTATCTCGCCGGCCAGGACGACGGAGGAGCGCCGCACAACGCCACCGTCAAGGCCCGTCTCGTCAAGGGCCGCCGATACTTCGTCCGTGTGCGCCTGTACTCCGCGTGGGGTTCGGGGGAAACTGCGGTCATGTGCTGGTGAGACAGCGCGTACAGACCGCACACGGGCGAGGCTGGACCACTGTCCGGCGCCGGGGGAATGGCCGGCGATCGTCACCTTCGGGGGAGGGAGACGATCGCCGGCCAGGCGGCGTTCACGGCCCCGTCGGCCACGCGGCGTTCACGGCTCCAGCGGCCGCGCCGGGTCCTTGGACCACTCCTCCAGCGAACCGTCGTAGAGCGACACGTCCTCGCGTCCCAGGAGTGTGAGGGCGAGCGCCGCGCCCGCCGCCGAGATGCCGCCGCCGCAGTACAGGACGACCGGCGAGTCCTCGGCGTCGAGCACCGTGCCGACCCTGGCGGCGAGTTGCGGGCCGGGCAGCACGCGGCCCTCGGGGTCCAGGAGTTCGCGGCCGGGGAGGCTGCGGCTGGCCGGGATGTGGCCGCGGCGGCTGTAGCGGGTGGGGGCGGTGCCGTCGAAGCCGCCGGCCGGCAGGGCGCACACCAGGGTGCCGGGGCGTTCCCCGCGGCTGATGGCGGCCACCTCGTCGAGGTCCGTCCAGAGTTCCGGGCGCGGGACCGGCGTCAGGGGCGTGACCGTGGGGGCCGGTTCGGCGTCCTCGCCGTGGACCAGGGGGTGCCCGGCCGCCTCCCACGCCGCCAGGCCGCCGTCGAGCACGGCGGCCGGTACGGAGATCGCGCGCAGCATCCACCACAGCCGGGCCGCCCAGATGCCGCCGCCGTCGTCGTA
This sequence comes from Streptomyces sp. S3(2020), assembly GCF_013044505.1. GTDB lineage: Bacteria > Actinomycetota > Actinomycetes > Streptomycetales > Streptomycetaceae > Streptomyces. The sequence continues at coordinate 33,863 of NZ_JABERD010000015.1, forward strand.
GACGACGACCGCGCTGCCCTCCCCCACGCCGAGCGCGGCGAGTGCGCCGGCCAGCGCCTCGGGGGCCGGTACGGCGAAGTGGTACGGGGCGTCGGGGTCGGAGAGGTCGCCGGTCAGGTCGGCGTGGCGGGAGCCCGGGAGGTGCCGCTCCACCCAGGCCGCGCGGCCGCTCGCACACCGGTGGTCGCCGTCGTGCCGGGGTGAGGGCAGCAGGGCGGTGGCGTCGAGGACGACCAGCCGGGGGTCGTCGAGGCGGGCGGCGAGCCAGGTGTCGTCGACCAGCGGGCCGGGCAGCAGGGAGGTCATGGCGGCCGATCGTACGCCCGTGAGCTGGGCGTCTCGCCCGTCGAGCAAGGTCATCCCATATTCCGGACATCGCTTGCACAGCATCCCGGGCATGCGGTTATGGTTTCGGCCATCTACGCGGGAGCCCCTACCCGGCTGGGCTGAGAGGGCGTCTGGGATCCGTTCGCCGAACGGATCCCCATGGGGACGCCGACCGCACACACCACGCCATCCAGGCGTCCCGCGTAGGAGTCCACGTGTCTTCAGCAGTCGAGCCCGAGCGACCGGTGTCCCACACCCCGGTGCGCTGCTCCTGTTGTTGTCGCTGACACTCCCGCGCCCCTCTCACCGTTCACCGCGCTCTCGCGCACCTCCTTCGGAGTACCCCCATGCCACACATACGGGTCATGCTCGACTATTTCCACCCCTGGCCGAATTCGGCCGGTCTGTACGTCTCTCGTGCCCGTGGCCGGTACGCCGAGGCAGGTCTGGACGTGGAGTTGGTGGTGCAGGACCCGGGGCGCGGGGACACGCTGGAGTACCTGGCCCGGGGCGAGGTGGACTTCGGGATCTTCCCGCCGAACCGGCTGCTGGCCCGACGTGCCGAGCACGGACAGCCGCTCATCGCGGTGGCGGCCGTCAACCACCGGGGCCTGGAGGCGGTCCAGACGACGACCTCGACGGGGATCACCCGCCCCCGTGACCTGGAGGGCCGCCGCGTAGCCCTCAACCCGACCCCGCGCGGCCGTGCGATGGTCCGCCATCTGGTCGCGGCCGACGGCGGCGACCCGGACGCGGTGATCACCGTCGACGCGGGCACCCGCGAGCTGACCGTGGACGACATCGAGGCGGGCGAGGCCGACGCCACCTTCGGGAACTACTGGTCCTGGGACGCGCTGCGCGGCGACCTGCCCGAGGAGCGCCGGGTGACCTGGCCGGTGGACGAGATCGGCGCACCCCGCTACCACAGTTACCTGCTGGGCACGAGCGAACGACTCCTCGCCGAACAGCCGTCTCTCGTCAGGGACTTCCTGGCCGTGACAGCCCAGGGTTACGCGGCCGCCGCCCGGGAGCAGGAGGCCACCCTGGAGCTGCTGGAGGGTGTGATCCCGTACTTCCCGCGCTCGCTCATCGCCCGCTCCCTCGCCCTGATCGCACCGACCTGGACGGACGCCGACGGCCGCTGGGGCGTCATCGACACCTCCCGGATGGGCCCGTACGCGCACTGGCTCGCGGAGAACGGCGCCCTCGCACACGACCGCGGCTGGGACCGCTCCTTCACCAACGGCCTGCTGGACGTGGCCGCGTGACGCTCCTGCCCCGGCTGACCCGGCGGCTGGCCGTCGACTTCAAGCGGGTGGCGAGCGCGCTGTGTCGGGCCTGACCGCCCCCTAGGGCCTGCCCGGCGGATCATCCCGGCGTCGCGGGCCCTGGCACGCACATCTGCGGCGTTGTCGTCAGTCGCCGACTCCCTCCTCCGCCTTGCAGATGCACGCACCAGACCCCGCTCGGCTTGGTCACGAGGCGCCGTTTCTCACAGCCGGCCTGATCCGCCGGACAGGCCCTAGCCGCCGCCCTCCCCTCCGTACGAAGGACCCGTCATGCACCGCCGTACTCTCCTGTCCGTCATAGCCGCCGGCGCCCTGCTCGGTGCCACCGGATGCGCCGCCGACTCCTCGGCCGCCGCGAAGGACGGCACCACCACCGTCACCCTCGCCCTCGACTGGACGCCCAACACCAACCACACCGGTATCTACGTCGCCCAGGCCAAGGGCTGGTTCGAGGACGCCGGGATCGACCTCAAGATCGTGCCCTACGGTTCGACCGCGCCCGAGACGCTGATCGCGGCCCACAAGGCCGACTTCGGCATCTCCTACCAGGAGGGCGTGACGACCGCGCGGGCGGCCGGTGCCGACATCACCTCCGTGTACGCGGTCACGCAGAAGACGAACGTCACCATCGCGGTGCGCGCCGGCCGCGAGGACATCAGCTCCCCGAAGGACCTCGACGGCAAGACGTACGCCGGGTTCGGCGCCCCCTACGAGAAGCCGCTGCTGCAGAAGGTCATCCAGAACGCGGGCGGCGAGGGCGACTTCAAGCAGGTCACCCTCAACACCTCGGCGTACGCGGCGCTTTACGCGGGCAAGGCCGACTTCGCGATGCCCATGCCGACCTGGGAGGGTCTGGAGGCGGAGCTGAGCGGCAAGCCGCTGAAGAACTTCCAGCTGGCCGACTACGGCTTCCCGGCGATCTACTCGACGCTGGTCGCGTCCTCCGACCGGTTCCTGAAGAAGAACCCGGCACTCGCCAAGAAGTTCCTCGCGGCGCTCGACAAGGGCTACCGCTACGCGGCCGACAACCCCGACAAGGCCGCCGACCTGCTGATCTCCGAGAACAGGAGCGTGCTCACCAACACCGAGCTGGTGAAGAAGAGCGAGGCGCTGCTGGCCAAGGAGTACTACAAGGCGGCGGACGGCACGCTCGGCACCCAGAGCGCCGAGCGCTGGCAGGCGTTCGCGGACTTCGAGTACAAGGCGGGGCTGCTGGTCGACGCGGACGGCAAGAAGCTCACGAAGGCCCCGGACGCCGCGGAGTTCTTCACCGACGCCTACCTGCCGGCCGCCAAGTGAGGCCGCTGCTGCGGTCGTTGTGGCCGCCGCTGCTGGTACTGACCGTGGTGGTCGGCGGCTGGCAGCTGTACGTGAGTGCCGCCGGGGTCGATCCGACGATGCTGCCGTCTCCCGCGCGGGTGGTGGAGCAGGGCTGGGCGAATCGCGAGGACCTGTGGGCGCAGACCGTGCCCACGCTCCAGGAGACCCTGCTCGGCTTCGCCCTGTCGTTCGCGTCGGCCTGGCTGGTCGCCGTGCTCCTCGACTTCTCGTCGGCGGCCCGGCGGGGCCTGTATCCGCTCCTCGTCGCCTCGCAGACGATCCCGATCGTCGCCGTGGCACCGCTGCTGATCATCTGGTTCGGCTTCGGGCTGCTGCCGAAGATGCTGGTGGTCACGTTGACGACGTTCTTCCCGCTGGCCGCCAACCTGGCCGCCGGGTTCGCGGCGACCGACCGCGAGGCGATGCGGCTGCTGCGCTCGCTGGGCGCGGGCCGGTGGCGGACGTTCCGGCTGGTGCGGGTGCCGAGCGCGATGCCGTACTTCTTCGCCGGGCTGCGCGTGAGCATCACGTACGCCGTCGTCGGCGCCGTCTTCGCCGAGTACGCGGGCGCCGAGGCGGGACTCGGAATCTATATGCAGGCGCAGAAGAGCGCGTTCCGTACGGACCTGGTGTTCGCGGCGGTGGGGGTCACGGCGGCGCTGAGCAACGCGCTGTTCGGGGCCACGTATCTGCTGGAGCGGCTGGTGCTGCCCTGGGAGCGGAAGGTGGGCAGGTGAGCAGTCTGCGGATCGAGGGCGTCGGCAAGTCCTTCGGCGAACTGGAGGTGCTGAGGGACCTCGAACTCTGCGTCGAACCGGGCGAGTTCGCGGCTGTGATCGGCCCGAGCGGCTCCGGCAAGAGCACCCTGTTCAACCTGGTCTCCGGTCTCGATCGGCCCACGTCGGGGCAGGTGCTGGTGGAGGGCGAACCGGCGTCGGTTGAGTCCGGCAAGGTCGCCTACATGCCGCAGAAGGACCTGCTGTTCCCGTGGCGGACCGTCCTGGACAACACGGCTCTGGGACTTGAGGCGCAGGGCGTGCGGAAGAAGGAGGCGCGGGCACGGGCCGACGCGCTGTTCGCCGACTTCGGGCTCGACGGCTTCCAGAAGGCGTACCCCTCCCAGCTCAGCGGCGGCATGCGGCAGCGGGCCGCGCTGCTGCGCACGGTCGTCCTGGAGCGGCCGGTGCTGTTGCTGGACGAGCCGTTCGGCGCGCTGGACTCGCTGACCCGGACCGAGATGCAGCTGTGGCTGGCCGGCATGTGGCAGCGCCACCGCTGGACCGTCGTGCTGGTCACCCACGACATCCGCGAGGCGGTCCTGCTCGCGGACACCGTGCATGTGCTGTCCGCGCGCCCCGCCACCGTGGTGGACCGTGTCGAGGTGCCGCTCCCCCGCCCGCGCGGTGAGGACGACTTCACCACGCCCGATTTCGCGGCGACCGAGCGCCGGGTGCTCGGGTCCCTGCGCGGTACGACGGCGGTGACGGCGGCGTGAGTTCACATCAGGCGCACGGCATGGGCACCGAGCCGACCGAGCCCGACTGGGCGCCGCTCACCGACGCCGAGGTGACGGGCGTGGTCGGCCCGGCCCGGGTGGTGTGGCGCAGCCCGCGTCCGCTGTCGGCGGCGGCCCTCGTGGAGCGGGACGGACGGCGGCTGTTCGTGAAACGGCACCACACCGTCGTACGAACCCTTGAAGGGCTGGCCGAGGAACACGCGTTCCTGCGCCATCTGCGGGAGCGCGGCGCGCCGGTCGTGGAGGTGCTGGACGCGACGGCACGCGGTGAGTGGACGTACGAGGTCCACTCGACCGGGGTCGGCTCGGATCTGTACCGGGACGCGTTGTCCTGGTCGCCGTTCCGGTCGGTCACGCATGCGCGGGCGGCGGGTGAGGCGCTGGCCCGGCTGCACCTGGCGGCGGAGGGTTTCCAGGCGCCGAGGCGTCGAGTGCAGCCGCTGGTCGCCTCGTTCACGGTGTTCGCGGCGGACGATCCGTGGGCGGCGCTGGATCGGTTCGTCGCGCGGCGCCCCCGACTGGCGGACGGTCTGCGGGACTTCGCGTGGCGCGCGGACACGCACCGCGTGTTGATACCCCTCCACGAGGAGCTGGCCCCTCACCTGCCGGGCCTGCTCCCGCTGTGGACCCACAACGACTGGCACGCGTCCAACCTGCTGTGGGACGCCGAAGGGCAGGTGTCCACCGTCCTGGACTTCGGCATGAGCGACCGCACGACCGCCGTCCACGACCTGGCCACGGCGATCGAACGCAACGCGGTGCAGTGGCTGCTGCCGGGCCACCCGGTCCGCGAGGAGGACGCGGTCGCCCTCCTCGACGGCTACCAGTCCCTGCGCCCGCTCTCCCCCGCCGAGTCGGCGGCGCTCCCCGCGCTGCTGCCGCTGGTGCACGCGGAGTTCGCGCTCTCCGAGCTGGGCTACTTCCACGGAGTCACCCGCTCGCCGGAGAACACCCGGCTGGCCTACGAGTACTACGTGGGCCACGCCGAGTGGTTCGCGGGCCGCGACGGGCGGCGGCTGCTGGACCTCGTGGGCTACTCCGTGGGCGCCGGGTGGAACGGTTCCACCGCGAGGACCTTGCGGTAGACGCGGGCGCCGTCGCCGTAGTCGTCGACGGCGTAGTGCCAGGTCGCCTGGTTGTCCCAGAGCACGAAGTCACCCGGCTGCCAGCCGAAACGGATCGTGTAGTCGGGTGAGGAGGCGTGCCGCAGCAGATGGTCGAGCAGGACGCGGCCCTCCTGCGGGGTGACACCGGTGAGGCCCTGGGCCGAGGAGCTGATGAACAGGCCCTTGCGTCCGGTGAGGGGGTGTTCGAGGACGACCGGGTGCTCGACGGGGTCGCCCTTCGCGGTCTTCCCGCTGCCCTGGGCGTAGTTCTCCGCGTTGCCGTCGTAGACGGCGTTCACCGAGGCGAGGAGCTGCTTGAAGGGCTCGGAGAGGTCGTCGTAGGCGGCCTGGAGGTCCGCCCACAGGGTGTGGCCGCCGAGTTCGGGGACCTCCTCGTAGACGAGGGACTCGATGGCGAAGACGGGGGTGCGCCACAGTCCGCCGATGTGCCAGGTGCTGGCCTTGCCGGTCTGGCGCACGTTGTACGGGTAGACGAGCGGGTTCTCGGGGTGGCGCAGGGCGGTCGGGTGGTCGAAGGGTTCGGCGAAGATCCTTAACGCCGCCACCTGCTGATCGGGCGTCAGATGCTGACCGCGGAACACGAGCACCTTGTGCTCGGCGAAGGCGCGGCGCAGTTCGCCGGCGGTGAGGTCGTCGACGGGCCGGGTCAGGTCCACTCCGTCGATCTCGGCCCCGAAGCGGGGTCCTGCGCGGCGGATGTCGGGGCGTGCGGCAGTGGTCATGCCTACTCCTCGGGCTGTGGTGCGGGGAGGGTCGTCGTGCGGGGACGACGAGGCAGCCGGGCGCGGCGAGGGGCGCCGGGGTGCGGGCGGGCGTCAGGGGCGCGGACAGCGGGACGCGCCCGTGCGCGCCAAGTCCACGTGCAGCCTGCGGAAGAACACCGGACCGATCACCTCCTCACGGTAGGCACGCGGCTCCGGGAATCGCCAGGGTGTGGCATTGCGCCCGTATGAACATTCGTCGGCTGCGGCAGGATGACGGCATGCTCATCGTCGTCGGCGGGCTTCCCGCGGCCGGAAAGACCACGCTCTCCCGGCTCCTGGCCGCCCGTGTCGGGGCGGTGCATCTGAGGATCGACACCATCGAGCAGGCGATCGTCCGTTCCGGGCTGACGGACCATCCGGTGGGGCCAGTGGGGTACGTCGTCGGATACGCCCTCGCCGAGGAGCAGCTGCGGCAGGGGCTGACCGTCGTCGCCGAGTCCGTCAATCCGCTGGCCGTCACCCGGGACGCGTGGCGGGAGGCCGCGGTGCGGGCGGGTGTCGGGGTCGTCGAGGTGGAGGTGCGCTGTTCCGATCCGGTCGAGCACCGCCGTCGGGCCGTCTCGCGGTCGGTCGATGTGCCGGGGCTGCCGTTGCCCGGCTGGGCGGAGATCGTCGGCCGGGAGTACGAGCCGTGGGAGCGCGAGCGCGTGGTGGTCGACACCGCCGGGCAGTCGCCCGAGGAGTCGCTGGACGTGCTCGTCGCGGCCGTTGCCGCCGCCGGCCCGCCCGCCTAGGATCCGCTCATGCTTGCTTCGGACGGCGGCACGGGCGATGAGCTGCGGGACTTGCTGGTGATGGTCCTGTGGTTGCTGCCGATCGCGGCGGGGCTGTGCGCGGTGTCCTGCGGGGTGTTCCTCGGTGCCGGGCGCGGGCTGCGGGCGGCCGGTGAGACGCGTGCCGCGACGGCCAAGGCGCGCAATGCCGTGGCGACCGGGATTCTCGCCGTGTTCCTCGCCGTCTGCTGGGGTGCCGCTGCCCTGGTGGTTCAGTAGCGGGCGGCGGTCCTGCGTGCCGTGTCCGCCATCAGCTCCCGCACCTCTGGCGGTCCGAGGACCTCGGCCTCCGGGCCGAAGCCGAGCAGTCGGCGGCAGGCGGCCTGCGGGTCGTCGAAGTGGAGGTCGAGCTGGTACCCCTCCTCCCTGTCCGGAGTGGCCCGGGCGCCCGCCTCCGCGTCGCCGAGGACCGCCGGCAGCGCGGCCAGGCCCGCCTTCGACAGACGTACCGTCACCCTGAGTTGGTCCAGGCTCGCCTCGAACTCGGCTGTCCAGCGCTCCCAGAACCGCGTCAGGTCGAAGCCGTCCGGGCGCGTGAAGGTCTCCGGGAGCGGGGTGGCGTGGGTGATGCGGGCCGCCCGATGGGCCCGAACTCCCTTGTCAGAGGCGGCGATCAGGTACCAGATGCCCGCCTTGGCGACGAGGCCGAGCGGGTCCACTGTGCGTTCGCTGGTACGACCGTCCCGGCCCGCGTAGGTCAGACGCAGACAGCGGTCCCGACGTACGGCATCCACCAGGACGGGCAGCGCCGGGGTCGGTTCGGCGGGCTTGAACCAGGCCTGGCTGTCGATGTGGAAGCGGCCCGCCGCCGCGCGGGTGTCGTCGCGGCCGGACGCCGGCAGTGCCGCCAGCAGTTTCAGCCGGGCCTGCGCCAGCGCGTCCCCCAGGGCGATCCGCTCCAGCGGGCCGCCCGCGGAGACGGCCAGCAGCGCTGTCGCCTCCTCCGCGCTGATGCCGAGCAGCGGACTGCGCCAGCCGTCCATCAGCCGGCACCCGCCTCCGGGGCCGCCACTCGTCACCACCGGGACGCCGGCCGCGCCGAGCGCCTCCAGGTCCCGGTAGACCGTGCGCACCGACACCTCCAGCTCGGCGGCGAGTTGACGTGCCGTCAGCTGCCCGCGGGACTGGAGGCACAGCAGCAGGGACAGCAGGCGGTCGGCGCGCATTCCGAGGGGTCCCCTCATCGACGTATGACGGACAGAGGATGTCAGCTATACGTCCGTAGCGTCTCCTTCGCCCAGCCTTCGAACCAGGGAGACAGCTCATGATCACCGGTTACGTCCTCGGCGAGAGCCTGCGCCCCGGCGCCGAGTTCGCCCCGCGGGGCCTGCGCGTCCGTGCGGTGAAGCGGCTCGACGTCTCGGCGAGCGCCTCGGCGGGGCAGCCCGCTCTGTGGACGCTCGTGGAGTGGGAGGCGGAGGAGGGCGCCGCCCGGGAGATCGCCGAGGCGCTCGCCGAGGCGTTGGAGCCGGCGCACGGGTGGTACGCCGACTTCACCGCCGGGGACGAGCGCGTCGTCGTCTTCGCCCGCAGGGTCTTCCGCTACAGGCGCGGTGACGCGGCGGGCCGTGCCGAGGCGATGGCCCACGGGAGGTCCGTGGGCACGCCCGGGCATCAGCTCGACTGGCCGGAGTGACCTCGCTTCCGCCATTCCCTGGCGAGCAGTTCGTAGGACCGCACCCGGTCGGCGTGGCCGTGGGTGATGGTCGTGATGAGCAACTCGTCGGCATTCGTGGCCTCCTGGAGCTGTTCGAGGCGGTCGGCGACCGTGGCAGGGGAGCCCACGAACTGGGTGTCGATGCGGTCCTGCACCAACTCCCGGTCCTCGTCGGTCCATGCGTGGGCGCGGGCCTGGTCCGGCGTCGGGAACGGGATGGCGCCCTCGGCGGTGCGGATGCTGCGGACCCACGGGCCGTACCCGGTGGCCAGTTCGCGGGCCGTCTCGTCGTCCTCGGCGACCACGACGTCGGCCGAGACGCTGACGTACGGCTTGTCGAGGACGTCGGAGGGCTCGAAGAAGGAGCGGTAGCCGTCCACGGCCTCCAGGACGGTGGCCGGGCTGACGTGGTAGTTCGCCGCGAACCGCAGACCCCGCGCACCCGCCGTCTCGGCGCTCGTGCCGCCGCTGCTGCCCAGGATCCACAGCTCGACGTCGGCACCCTCGCCCGGCACCACGTGTGCCTCGACGCCCTCCGGGGAGCGGTAGGTGCCGGCCAGCAGGGCGAGGATGTCGTCGATCTGCTCGGCGTACTCCTGCGACTCGGCGCCGGGCAGCAGGAGCAGCTTGCGCTGGAGGGCGATCCGGGGTGAGCCGAGGAGGCGGGCGAAGGAGAAGGGGGGCGGGATGAGCAGACCGTTCGAGGCGCGGCCCGCGGTCTCCGTCGTCCCCTCCGCGGGTGGCCGTCCGCCCGAGCGGCCCAGGCCCAGGTCGAATCGGCCCGGGTGCAGGGCGTCGAGCAGTCCGAACTCCTCGACGGTGTTCAGCGCGGTGCGGTGACCGAGCTGGACGGCGCCGGAGCCGAGCCGGATCGTGGAGGTCGCGGCGGCCGTCAGGGCGAGGACGACCGCCGGTGACGTGCCCGCCACGCCCGGGTTGAGGTGGTGCTCGGCGAACCAGTAGCGGCTGTAGCCGAACCGCTCGGTCCGCTGGGCGAGGTCGATGGAGTTGCGCAGGGCGTCGGCGGCGGTGGAGCCGGTCGATACGGGGACCAGGTCCAGGACGCCGAGGGGGATCTCAGGCATGGGCGGACTCCTCCAGGACGGGTCCCCAGGGGAACGGCGGGTCCGGGATGTCACGCCGCAGCACGGGGGCGACCTGGGCCTGGAACAGCTCCAGCGAGTCCCGGTGCTGAGTGTCCGTCAACCCGCTTGCGTCGGCGTGCAGATGGAGGACGGAGTGACCGAACCGCTCGTGGTAGCGGTGCACCTTGTCGATGATCTGCTGGGGGCTGCCGATCAGCGCGGAGCTGCGGTCGACGAAGTCCTCCAGAGTCTCGAAGACGACGGGAAGACCCGCCTTCTCGAAGAAGGCCAGGTTGGCCTCGAAGAGCGGCCGGTAGATGTCGAGCGCCTCCTGGGAGGTGCGGGTCACCAGCAGCCCGGCCGTCCCGGCGCCGACCGCGATGTCCGCCGGGTCGTGGCCGTAGTGCTCCCAGCGCTCGCGGTAGTAGCGGATCAACTCGGCGTACGGCTCGATGGGGTTGGTGACGTTCGCCGAGAACAGCGGGTCGCCGTAGCGGGCGGCGAGGTCCACCGACTCCTTGCTGGTGGCGCTGCCGTGCCAGACCCGGACGGGCCGCTGGTAGGGGCGCGGCCACACCTCGGCCTCCTTCAGCGGCGGCCGGAAGCGGGTGTCGGCGGTGACCTTGTCCTGTCGCCAGAGCTTGCGGAAGACCTCGTAGCTCTCGGCGTTGCGGTCCCACTGGTCCTCGGGCGTGACCTGGAACAGCTCACGCTGGGCGGTGCCGTTGCCTTTGCCGATGATCAGGTCGAGGCGGCCCTCGGAGAGGTGGTCGAGGGTGGCGTAGTCCTCGTAGGCTCGCACCGGGTCGAGCAGGCTCAGGGTCGTGACCGCCGTGAAGAGCCTGATGCGCTTCGTCAGGGCGGCGACATGGCTGAGCACGACGGTCGGCGAGGAGGAGATGAAGGGCCGCTCGTGCCGCTCCCCCACCCCGAAGCCGTCGAAGCCCAGCTCCTCGGCCAGCACGGCGTTGTCGAGCACCTCGCGGAACCGGTCGTGCGTCGACTTCTGTACGCCGGTGACCGGGTCCGGCCGGTGCACGATCAGCGTGATCGCGAGGAACTTCACGACGCCGCCCGCTGCTCGCCCGCCGTCTGGTCCGGATGGGCGAGGCCGAGGTGGTCGCGCAGGGTCGAACCCTCGTACTCGGTGCGGAAGACGCCCTGTTCCTGGAGCAGCGGGACGACCTTGTCGGCGAAGTCGTCGAGGCCGGTCGGGGTGATGTGCGGGACGAGGATGAAGCCGTCGCTGGCGTCGGCCTGGACGTACTCGTTGATGGTCCGGGCGATCGTCTCCGGGGAGCCGACGAAGGTCTGGCGGTTGCCCGTGTTGATGACAAGGTCGCGGATGGACCACTTGTTGGCGGAGGCCAGCTCCCGCCACTCGCGCGCGACGGCGACCGGGTCGCGGTACATACGGACCTGGGCGCGGCCCTTGGAGATGTGGTCGTCGCTGACGTCCGGGTCGATGTCGGGCAGCGGGCCCTCGGGGTCGTAGGAGGACAGGTCCCGGTTCCAGACGAACTCCAGGTGCTTGAGCGCGGTGGCGCCACTGACCTGCTGGCGGCGCACCTCCAGGGCCAGCTCCTCGGCCTCCTCGTCGGTGTCGCCGAGGGCGAAGCTCGCGGCGGGCAGGATCAGCAACTCGTCATGCGAGCGGCCGTACTTGGCGAGGCGGTTCTTCACGTCGGTGTAGAAGGCCCGGCCCTCCTCGAGGGCGGAGTACCTGCTGAAGATCGCGTCGGCGGAGGAGGCGGCGAACTCGCGGCCCTCCTCGGACTCGCCGGCCTGGAAGATCACCGGGCGGCCCTGCGGGGAGCGCGGGACGTTGAACTGGCCGTGGATGTCGAAGTGTTGGCCGGTGTGGACGAAGGAGCCGGCCTTGGCGTCCGTCAGGAACTCACCCGATGCCTGGTCGGCGAGGATCTCGTCGCCGTGCCAGGAGTCGAAGAGCTCGTTCGTGGTGGCCAGGAACTCCTTCGCCCGGGAGTAGCGCTCCTCCTGCGGGAGGAAGCCGCCGCGGCGGAAGTTCTCGCCAGTGAAGGCGTCCCAGGAGGTGACCACGTTCCAGGCGGCGCGGCCGCCGGAGAGGTGGTCGAGGCTGGCGAACTGGCGGGCCACCTCGTAGGGCTCGTTGAACGTGGAGTTGATGGTGCCGGTCAGGCCGAGGCGCTCGGTGACGGCGGCGAGCGCGGCGAGGATCGTGAAGGTGTCGGGGCGGCCGACGACGTCCAAGTCGTATATCTTGCCGCCCTGTTCACGGAGTCGGAGGCCCTCGGCGAGGAACAGGAAGTCGAACTTGGCGCGTTCGGCGGTCCGTGCGAAGTGGGCGAAGGAGCTGAACTCGATGTGGCTGCCGGCCTTCGGGTCGCTCCACACGGTGGTGTTGTTGACGCCCGGGAAGTGGGCGGCCAGATGGATCTGCTTCTGCGGCTTGGTCATGGCTCTGCGGGGTCCTTCCGGCTCAGAGGCTCAGGCTGCGGCGTAGCGGTTGGCGGGGCGGGCGAGGCCCAGCAGACCGCGTAGGGTGTCGGCCTCGTAGGCGGTGCGGAAGGCTTCGCGGCGCTGGAGTTCGGGGACCAGGCCCCGGGTGATGGCCGGGAGGTCGTGGCCGAGGACGGCGGGGCGCAGTCGGAAGCCGGTCAGCCCGGCCGACTGCAACTCCTGGAGCAGATCGGCGAGTTGGGCCGGGGTGCCGGTGAAGATACGGGCGTCGCTCGTGTACTCGCCGCCGTCGAGGGCGTCCAGGCGCTCCTTGCGGGCAACGGCTTCGGCCGGGTCTTCGTCGAGGAAGACCACCAGGTCGCCGAAGATGTGCAGGGGCTCGTCGGCCCTGCCTGCCGTCTCCTGCTCGGCGCGGATCTCGGCGACGATCGCGCGGGCGTGGTCGGTGTCCTGGGGGGTGACGTAGCCGATGTCGGCCTGGCGGGCCACCAGCCGGTAGGGGACGGTCTGGTGCGCGAGCGCGCTGACCAGGGGCTGGCCCTGCGGCGGGCGCGGGGTGATGGAGGGGCCCTTGACGCTGAAGTGCCTGCCCTCGAAATCGATGTAGTGCAGCTTGTCGCGGTCGATGAAGCGGCCGGTGGCCACGTCCCGGATCTCCGCGTCGTCCTCCCAGCTGTCCCAGAGCCGGCGGACGGCCTCGACGTAGTCGGCGGCCTCGTCGAAGAGGTCGCTGACGAGTTCCTGTCCGGCCGGGCTCTGGAGTTCGTCCAGGGTCAGCGACGGGACGGTGCGGCGACCGAAGTGGTCGGCCTCGTCCGGGCGGGGCGAGATCTGCACGCGCAGTCCGGCGCGGCCGGTGCTGACGTAGTCGAGGGTGGCGATCGCCTTGGAGATGTGGAACGGCTCGGTGTGGGTGGCGACGACGGTCGGCACGAGTCCTATGTGCCGGGTCAGGGGCGCGACGCGGGAGGCGATCAGTACGGCGTCCAGGCGGCCGCGGACCTGGTCGGTGCGGCCGTCCGGGGCGCCGAAGACCGAGGACTGGAGGCCGAGGCCGTCCTCGAAGGTCACGAAGTCGAGCAGGCCGCGCTCGGCCTCGGCGACCAGGTCGGCCCAGTAGGCGGCGGTGAACACGTCCCGGGGGCGGGCGACCGGCTCGCGCCAGGAGGCCGGGTGCCAGCCGGTGCCGTCGAGGGCCACGGCGAGGTGCAGGGAGGAAGAAGGGGACACGAGTGGGTGCCTTCCTGGAGATCCGTACGAGATCACCGGCCCGGGCATGCGGCACTCAGGGCACGGTGGCGGAGAGGGAGGTCAGGGGCGACAGAGGGCGCCGGCGACACGCTGGAGGTCGATGTGCAGACGGAGGTAGGGGGTGCACATGTCCCTGCCTCCCGTTCTGGTGGTGCGCGTCTCGTCGGGGGTCACAACGCCGTCGCTCCGGCGTCTGTTCCCGGTGTGCGCACCTGGAGGATGGTGGTCCGGCGGCGCAGGGTGAAGCCGATCGACTCGTACAGCCGGATCGCGGTGGTGTTGTTCGCGGCGGCGTGCAGGAACGGGGTCTGGCCGCGTTCCCTGATGCCCGCCGCGACCGCCCGCACCAGCCGGGTGCCCAGGCCCCGGCCGCGGTGGGCGGGGTCGGTGCAGACGGCGCTGATCTCGGTCCAGCCGGGCAGGCGGAGCCGTTCGCCGGCCAGGGCGACGAGCCTGCCGTGGTGCCGGATGCCGAGGTAGGTGCCGAGGTGGACGGTGCGGGCGAGGAAGGGGCCGGGTCTGGTGCGGGCGACGAGGTCCAGGATGTCGGGCACGTCGTCGGGACCGAGGCGTACGGCTTCCGGGGCGGGTTCGGCCCGTAGCCGGGTGTCGACGAGCTGGACGCCCTGGCCGCCGCCGACGACGTCCCACCCTTCGGGCACGGTCTCGACTCCCTTGATCTTCGCGGTGGTTGCCGGGCCGAGCAGGGTGTGCAGGTCTGTCCAGGCGGCCGGGTCCGCCGGGTCGGCGAGCGCGGCGAACGCGTACACGTCCGCCGGATAGCGCGCCGCCCGGCCGGCCCTTTCGGCGAAGGCCGCGTGCGGTCCGTCCAGGGCGGCCCAGACGGGGTTGTCCAGGAGACGGGTTCCGAGGGCGATCTGGTGGACCACGACGGCCTTTCTCGCAGAGCGTTCTGACGGTTGATCAGGAGTTGGTGAGGGGCAGTCCGGGCGGGTTCACCTCGGACTTGGCGACGGCCTCGCCCGAGAGGTTCCAGGCCCCCAGCCACTTCGCGTACTGGCCGTTCTCGATCAGGTAGTTGATCGCGGCGGCCAGCGGCTTCGCGAGGCCGCTGTCCTTCTTGGCGGTCGCGGCGATCAGGCCCTGGAGGGTCTCACCGGCACCGGAGAACTGGCCCGCGACCCGGGTCGCCTGCGGCGTGTTCGCGGTCTGCGTGGTGTGGTACGAGAGGTTCGGGCTGGGGCCGAAGTAGGCGTCGATCTTGCCGCTGTTCAGCGCCAGGTACAGGCTGTTGGTCTCCTGGAAGTACTTGACGGTGAGCTTCTTGCCCTCCTTCTCCAGCTTCGCCTTCCACTCCAGGAGGATCTTCTCCTGGTTGGTGCCGTTGCCGACGGAGACGGTCTTGCCGGCGAGGTTCTCGTAGTTGTTGTCGAAGTTCCAGGTGTTGTCCTTCTTCACCTCGAACGCGAGATCGTCCTTGCGGTAGGAGGCGAACTCGTACTTCTGCTTGCGCTCCTCGGTGTCGGTGACGTTGGAGAAGGCCACGTCCACCTTGCCGCTGTCGAGGCCGATGAACAGGTTCTCCCACGTCGACCGCTGCACCTGGGGTTCGAGCCCGAGGACGGTGGAGACCAGGCGGCCGAGGTCGATCTCGGAGCCGGTGAGCGACTTCTGGTCGCTGCCGATGAAGCCGAGCGGCGGGCTGCCGGAGGGCAGGGTGCCGGATCCGATGACCAGCTTGCCGCTCTTCTTGATGTCGGCGGGCAGCAGGGCGCTGATGGACTTGACCTCGGCGACCTTCAGCTTGGTCTCGGTGGCCGCGCCGTTGGACAGCCGGCCCACGGTCACCGTGCCGGCGGCGTCGGAGGTCTTGGTGGCGGCGTCGCTCTCGCCCCCGCAGGCGGCGAGCCCGGTGGCGAGGGTGGCGACGGCGGTGGCCGCGGTGATGCCCCGTATCAGGCTGCGTCGGGAGAACTGGGTGGGCATGGCTGTCCTTGTCGTTCGAGAAGAGTGCTCGGAAGGTGGGACTCGGAGAGGTGATGCTCGGAAAGGGGTGGAGCGTGGCGTGGGGGGAAGTTCAGAGGACCTTGCTCAGGAAGTCCCGGGTCCGTTCGTGCTGCGGCTTGTCCAACACCTCGGCGGGCGGGCCCTGTTCGACGATCCGGCCGCCGTCGATGAAGACGACCCGGTCGGCGATCTCCCGGGCGAAGCCGATCTCGTGGGTGACGATCACCAGGGTGGTACCGCTCTTCGCGAGGTCCTTGATGACGGCGAGGACCTCGCCGACGAGTTCGGGGTCCAGGGCGGAGGTGGGCTCGTCGAAGAGGATGACGCCGGGCCGCAGCGCGAGGGCACGGGCGATCGCCACCCGCTGCTGCTGTCCGCCGGACAACTGCCGTGGATAGGCGGCCTCCTTGTCGGCGAGGCCGACCCGGTCCAGGAGTTCGCGGGCGAGTTCCTGGGCCGCGGTCCGGTCGAGCTGTCCGGTGGCCGCCGGGGCCGCGGCGACGTTCTCCAGCACGGTCAGGTGCGGGAAGAGGTTGAAGTTCTGGAAGACGAACCCGATCCTGCTGCGCTGGGCGAGGATGGCGCGCTCGCTCAGCTCCTTGAGCCGGTCGCCGTGCCGACGTACGCCGATCAGTTCGCCGTTGACGCTGACGTGGCCGATCTCCGGCTTCTCCAGGTGGTTGATGACACGGAGCAGCGTGGACTTGCCGGAGCCGGACGGACCGAGGATCGCGGTGACCTCGCCGGGCCGCACGGTCAGGTCGACGCCGTCCAGGACGAGATGGGTCCCGTACCACTTGTGCACGTCATGGACCTCGACGGCGGCGGGCACGGCTTTGACGGTCGCGGTGGTCATACGGCGGCCTCCCTGCGGATTCGGGCGCGCAGGTCGGTGAGGGCGGTGCGCAGCTTCTGCAACGGGGTCGGCGGCAGGGTGCGGGTGGCGCCCCGGGCGAAGTACCGCTCGACGTAGAACTGGATGACGGAGACGACCGTGGTCAGGATCAGGTACCAGACGGTGACGACCAGCAGCAGCGGCACGATGTCGCCGGGGTAGGTGGCGCCCATCGTCTGGGCGGCGCCGAACAGGTCGAGCAGCGAGACGTAGAACACCAGCGAGGTGGCCTTGACCAGGTCGATGAGCTGGTTGACGTAGTTCGGTGTGATGGAGCGCAGGGCCTGCGGGAAGACGACCTTGCGGAACTGGTAGCCCTTCGGCAGGCCGAGTGCGGCGGCCGCCTCGTGCTGGCCCTGGTCGACGGAGAGGATGCCGCCGCGGACCGCTTCGGCGGCGTACGCCGCCTGGTTCAGGCTGAGTCCGACGACGGCGACGACGATGTCGGTGGCGAGCCGGGACTCGTCGAAACTGAAGAAGGCCGGCCCGAAGGGGATGCCCACGCTGAGGGTCTGGTACAGGGCGCTGAAGTTGTAGAGGAAGAGCAGGATGACAATCAGCGGGATGGAGCGGAACGTCCAGATGTAGATCCAGCTGACCGCCCGCAGGACGGGGCTCCTGGAGAGCCGGGCCAGCGCGAGGAGGACACCGCCGAGCAGCCCCAACACCGCGCTGTAGGCGGTGACTTCGAGAGTGATCAGCAGTCCGTCGAGGATCGTCGGCCGCAGGAACCAGTAGCCGAACCGGTCCCACTGGTAGAAGGGGTTGGTCACCAGGCCGTGCACGAACTGGGCCGAGAGGACCAGGACGACGGCGGTGGCGATCCAGCGGCCGGGCCGCCGCAGCGGCAGAACTCGCTGTGCGGTCAGCTGCTTCGACGGGGTGTCGGCGATCGGCGGTGCCTCCGTGACGGAGACGGCGGCGCCTGGGGGTTCACTCATGAGGGGCTCCGGCGGGATCGGATCCCCCGGACACGGGCGCACAGGACGTGGCTACGAAGACTCCGCTACGGCGGGTCGTGGCACACGGGAACGCACGGGAACCGGGAGCTGGGCGGACAACGGCACACCGGACGGGCGGTGTTCGTCGGGAACGCTGGGGCTGCGGAGGGGGACGTCAGCCCCGACAGCGGGCTCGGCCCGGTGCGGTACACAGTGCGCTGTTGACGCGCAGGAGGTCGACGGTCCGGTCGGCGACGAGAAGGTTCGCGTACGGCAGTACGCAGCCCGAGGCGCGGCGGTTGGCCGTCCTGGCAGCTGCGTACATGTCCGTCACCGTGTCTTCCGGCCCGTGGGGCCCTCGCGCTTACCGATGTGTGTCGGTCCGGTCGTCACCTGGGGCACCCCACCGCGGAGCGAGGGTTGCCGGTCAGCTAGCCAGGGCTTGTCGCTGACGCTCATGACCGTTCTGGGGCGTAAGTTAAGACATTTGCCCGAACGGATGTCAATGCCGGTCCACCACGTGGGCGGTGTGGGCCGCCCAGTCGAGGATCTGTACGGCCGCACCGGCGGCCTCCAGGCCACGGCAGTGGGCGTGGTGGCGGCGGGCGATGCCGTCGAGGTCGAGGTGCGCGCCGAAGGCGGGGTGGGCCGCCAGTCGACGGGCGTAGGCCCACAGGACGGGATGGGCGGCGATCCGCTGCACGGCGGAGGCGTCCAGGTGATGGCGGTGCACGGTGTCGAGTTGGACCAGCGTCACCCACAACTCGACGTCCCCGGCGGTGATCTGATTACGGATCAGATACTCGCGTCCGACGAGCCAGCGCTCCAGCGAGCCCAGTGTCTCCAGCAGCGTGCCGAGCGCCTCGGCGCGCGCGTCGGGGTCGGTGCCCGCCGTGCCGGCCTCCTGTGCGGCCCGCTCGATGCCCTGGGCGCACAGCCGCTCCACGGCCTCGGTCTCCGACTCCGCGCCACACGGGTACAGCGCGGGACGGTCGCCGCCGAAGCGGCGGGCGAGGTCGCGGGTGATGTCCGGGGCATGGGTGCTGACGATGCGGCCCGACCAGTCGTCGCTGAGCACCGGACCGACGGCGGCGCCCGTGTACCGGTGCGCGCTGGCCTCGTAGAGCGGACGCAGCGCGGTGTGACCGCCGTCGGGACAGTCGGGGATCGCGTCGAGGAACGTCACGGGACAGGCGTCGTCGAGGCCGAGCAGTCCGTGGACGACGGCGATGCGCAGTCCGTCCGGACAGGCGGGTGACAGATGCAGCCGGTAGCGGCGCGGCACGGCGTAGTGCCCACTGCGCGCGTCCCGACCGATCCGGCCCCGGAACGCGGCGGTGGACTGCGCGGTCGAGGCAGGAGCGAACGGTGTGACGGACATGGATCTCCCCGGGTGTGGGCGCGCGGACGTACACGCGGCGGAAGCGACGTCGGGCCAGGACAGGGGGGTGCGCCGGTGCGCGGCGACAGTGGCGGCAGGGGCGCGGGGACGGGCGGGCTCAGCCGAGCCGGCGGATCGCGCTGCACACGCGCTGGAGGTCGATGTGGCGGCGGGAGGTCAGAAGAGGCGACGGCCGAGAGGTACGGCTCACTCGGCCGTCTGCCGACTCAAGGCGCCTCATGTTTCCCTACCTGTTCACTAGGATTCCCATCTGGAGTGTCGATCGGCCGCGCGAGGACGTCAAGAGGGCGTCCACGGGCCGGTCACCGAGGCCGGGACGGACGTCCGTCTTCTGGGCCGCGGCGACGCTGGCTACTCTGGGAGCGCGGCCGACGATCCAGGCGGGGGCGGGCTCCATGGCATTGCTGCGCGAGCGCCATCTGAGCGCCTCCACGATCGGCGCCACGGGCAACGCCGCCGCCGCGTTGCGGCTGCTCACCGGGCTGGAGGCGGACTGCCGCACCCGGCTCGGGGACGACGCCTGGTTCACGCTCGTCGTGCGGCACGCCGTCGCGTACTGGACGGGGGTGTGCGGCCGGGCCCCGCAGGCCAGGCAGCAGACCCGGCAGCTGCTGGACCTGTACCGGGAGCGGCTGGACGACCTCGACCACCGGGCCGTGCGCCTGCTGCGCGACGACCTCGCCCGCTGGACCGGAGAGACGGGCGACACCCAGGACGCCGCGCGGCGGTACACCGAACTCCATCGCGACACCGAACGGATCCTGGGCCCGCAGTCCGCGGAAACCCTCCTGGCCCGCCACAACACGGCCTACTGGACGGCTGCCCAGGGCGCCCGCGCCCGGGCCCTGGCCGACTGCCGCGCCCTCCTCGACGACGAGCAGCGGGTCAACGGTCCGGCCCATCCGCACACCCTCGCCGTACGCCACAACATCGCGGGCTGGACCGAGGCCGAAGGTGAACCCCGGGAATCCCTGCGCCTGTTCACCACCCTTCTGGAAGACCGCACCGCCGCCCTCGGCCGGGAACACCCGCACACCCTCCTCAACGCCTTCCACGTGGGCCGGCTGACCCGGCACCACCGCGACGCGCCGGCCGGGGACGCCCAACTCGCCGGGCTCCTCCCCGTCTTCACCCGCGTTCTCGGCGGGGACCACCCCTGGACACGACGGCTGCACCGAGAGCTCCAGGACGGACAATGACCTCATGGAGCTCTCCTTCACCAGCCGTGTCATCGAGTGGCGTGGTCCGGCGCCCTACTACTTCCTCCCCGTGCCGGACGAGGAGTGCGCGGACATCCGCGAGGTCGCCGCGGCAGCCAGCTACGGCTGGGGCGTGATCCCGGTCCGGGCCCGGATCGGCGAGGTGGACTTCGAGACTTCACTGTTCCCCAAGAACGGCGGCTACCTACTGCCGCTCAAAAACGCCGTGCGCACACCGGGGGGCATCGCGGCGGGCGACGACGTGAGCGTGCGGATGACTGTCGTGCTCTGACCGGGAGTGGATTCGTCGCAGCCGCCGGCCGCGAACGCGTCGGCACAGGACCTGACCGTCTCCGCGCCCACCGCGGCACTGCCCGCGCCCTGTTGGACGAGGACGCCGAGGACGCCGTAGTGGTCCAGCAGACAGGCACCCACCTGGGCTGGGGCCTCGGGGCGTCGACACCGGCCACCGCCCGGGCGAACAGATCCGGCGAACAGATCCGGCGAACAGATCCGGCGAACCGCCGCCCGCGATCCGGCCGTCGGCGAACCCGCACCCCTCCCCGCCCCGGACGCGCTTCCTCTCGGAGAGCTGCTCGTCCCGGCCGCCCGGTCCCACCCCGAGGACGAAACGAGTCCGTGTGGAGCGGCGCCGGCAGCACACTGATGGTGAGCCATATCCGGCTGATCACCGGGGCCGCAGCGGCGAGGGCGATCAGTTCCTCAGCACCGTCGTGCACCAGCCGTCCGGCGGGCCCGGGGGCCGCGATCGCGGCAGGCGTGCGCACACCCCGACCGGCCGGAAGTCACCGGTCGCCTCACCGGCGCGGCGACCCGCCGCGCGCCAGGACTGGACCAATGCCGGGCCACCCTTCATGATGACGCTGCCATGACAATAGCGGCGTCGGTGTCGGCGTCGCCGCCGGTGTCAGCGTCAGCCGTCAATACGGTCCTCGGGATGGTGGCCATGCTCGGATTCCTCGTCAGGGCCGCACTGGCCGCCGCGCTCCTGGTGACACCGCTGACGGCCGCCCCGGAGGCAGCCGCGGCCACGCCGGGTTGGACGGCTCCGCTGAGCACCCAGGGCCGCTCGATCGTGGACGCCGACGGCGACCGCTTCAAGCTGCGCTCGGGCAACTGGCATGGCGCCAGCGGCACTTGGAACGGGTCGGGCAGCACGGAGGACGACGCGAACCATCACGCCGGGGAGAACTCCGGCCGGATGCCGCTCGGTCTGGACCGCGCGCCCATGGCCGAGATCATCGCCGGTTTCCAGGAGATCGGGATCAACAGCATCCGGCTGCCCTTCTCCAACGAGATGATCCACGACACCCGCCCGGTCACGAACGCGTCCGTCGCCGCCAACCCCGCCCTGCGCGGCAGGACACCGCTCCAGGTGTACGACGTCGTCGTGCGCGAACTCACCGCGTCCGGCCTCGCGGTGATCCTCAACAACCACACCAACACGACCCGTTGGTGCTGCGGCGTCGACGGCAACGAACGCTGGAACACCAGCCGGTCCGCCGCGGCGTGGGAGGACGACTGGCTCTTCATGGCCCGCCGCTACCAGGGCAACAAGCGGGTCGTCGGCGCCGATCTCTACAACGAGGTCCGCCGCGACGTCTGGGACGACCCCAACTGGGGCCTCGGCGACGACCACGACTGGTTCGCCGCCTCACAGCGCGTGGGCGACCGCATCCTCACGGAGGCCAACCCGGACCTCCTGATCATCGTCGAGGGCATCAACTGGACCGGCATCCCCGTCGACGGCTTCGCGCACGAACGCCCCACCCTGGAGCCGGTGCGCCGGCTGTCGCACACGCTCGTCGACTCCCACAAGCTCGTGTACTCCGCCCACTTCTACGACTACACCGGCCCGAACCACAGCGGAGCCACCGGCACGGGCGAGACCACCGACCCCCGCTACCGCGACCTGAGCCCCACCGAACTGATCGACACCCTGAACCGCCAGGCCTTCTTCGTGACGGCGGAGCAGGACCGGCACTTCACCGCCCCCGTCTGGATCAGCGAGTTCGGCGTCGGCGGACGCGACGAGACCGGCACGAAACAGCGGGCCTGGTTCGAGAACTTCGTCGACCAACTCATTCGCGCCGACGCCGACTTCGCCTACTGGCCACTCGTCGGCTGGCACCAGGACCGCAAGGGCAACGGCTGGGCGCTGCTGCACTGGGACGCCGAGGGCCACCGTATGGGCGTGTACGACGGAGACGACTGGCGGGCCGCCGCCTGGACCCGGCTCGTCGGGGCCGACGGCCGGACCGGGGCGGTGGCACCCGTACCGGGCTGGTCCATGCTCAGCCCCGACCACGGCGACTTCGTCGCGTCACGCCGGATGCGGGCCCTGCCCGACTGGGACTCCGGCGCCCGCAAGGCCGTCTGCCCCGACGGCCAGCGGCTCCTCGGGCTGAGCCACACCGGCAACCGGGGGCTGTGCTCGGACGTGTCCAGCGGTGCCTTGTGGGATCCGGCCGGCGGACACCAGGTGGTCGTGGACGAACGGTATGTCGCGGCGGGCCGGGACTGGGCGTCCGGGTACACCAAACTCCAGTGCCCCGACGGGCAGTTCCTGACCGGGTACAGCGTCCGCGGCGCCGCCGTCTCCGCCGCCCTGTGCGCGGCCGCCCCGGCCGGGAGGCTCGGCACGAGCGGACGTACCGTCTGGTTCGACC
This sequence comes from Streptomyces sp. S3(2020), assembly GCF_013044505.1. Taxonomy (GTDB): domain Bacteria; phylum Actinomycetota; class Actinomycetes; order Streptomycetales; family Streptomycetaceae; genus Streptomyces. The sequence continues at coordinate 56,509 of NZ_JABERD010000015.1, forward strand.
GGGGCGACAACAGGGGTACGGGGGCCAAGGGCGGGGACTTCGCGTACGGCCGGTACAAGGGCCAGTGCGCGGACGACGAGTACGCGGCCGGGATCGCGTACACGGGCCGCGTGGGCTCGTCCCGCACACCGGACGCGCTCTACTGCCGCGAGCTCACCTGACCGGTCGGCGGCGGACCCGCTCGAACTCGGCGGTGTCCAGCGTCAACCCGCTTACTTCAATACTTACTTCAACTCTTGACGGGCGTGGTCCATACCTTTAGCTTCACGGGTCAGCAATGCCACGTGTGACGCACTCACCCCCCGACACACTCCAGGAGCGTCCTCAGTCATGCCCTTCTCCGATCGCATACGGTCCCGTACCCGACTCCCGGTCTTCGCCGCGCTCTCCGCCCTCCTCACCGCCCTCCTCACCACCCTGTTCACCGCGACGCCCGCCCAGGCCGCCGGCGGCTCGATATCCGGTCTCGCGGGCAAGTGCGTGGACGTGGCGGGCGCGAGCAGCGCCAACGGCACCGCCGTACAGCTCTACGACTGCAACGGGACAGGCGCCCAGATCTGGTCCAACTCCGGTGACGGAACCCTGCGCGCGCTCGGCAAGTGTCTGGACGTCGTCGACCGCGGCACCGCCGACGGCGCGGCGGTCCAGCTGTGGGACTGCTCAGGCGGCGCCAACCAGCAGTGGGTGGTCAGCGCGGCGCGCGACATCGTCAATCCGGCCGCGAACAAGTGCCTGGACGTCCGCGAGAACAACAGCGCCAACGGCACCCGGCTCCAGATCTGGACCTGCTCCGGCGGGGCGAACCAGAAGTGGAACGCGCCCGCGAGCGGCGGCGGCACCACCCCGTCCGGGTTCGTCGTCTCCGAGGCCCAGTTCAACCAGATGTTCCCGAACAGGAACTCCTTCTACACCTACGGCGGCCTCACCGCGGCCCTCAGCGCCTACCCCGGCTTCGCGGGCACCGGCAGCGACACGGTGCGGAAGCAGGAGGCGGCCGCGTTCCTGGCCAACGTCAACCACGAGACCGGCGGGCTGGTCCACATCGTCGAGCAGAACACCGCCAACTACCCCACGTACTGCGACTGGAGCCGGCCGTACGGCTGCCCGGCCGGCCAGGCCGCCTACTACGGCCGCGGACCGATCCAGCTCAGCTGGAACTTCAACTACAAGGCCGCGGGCGACGCGCTGGGCATCGACCTCCTGGGCAACCCCTGGCTGGTGCAGAACGATGCGGCCGTGGCCTGGAAGACGGGCCTGTGGTACTGGAACACCCAGTCCGGTCCCGGCACCATGACCCCGCACAACGCCATGGTCAACCAGGCCGGCTTCGGACAGACGATCCGCAGCATCAACGGCTCCCTGGAGTGCGACGGCAGGAACCCGGCCCAGGTGCAGAGCCGCGTCGACGCCTACAACCGGTTCACCTCGATCCTCGGCGTCGCGCCGGGCGGCAACCTCTACTGCTGACAAGGCGGACCGATGCCCAAGTCCTCATCCCTCGCCCGGGCGCTGCTCGGTGCGCTCGGCGCCCTGACGCTCGTCGTGGCGGTCCCCTCGACCGCACACGCCGACGTGCTGACCCTGCTGCCCCAGAACGCCGACGGCCTGGAGCAGACCTTCTCGCCCGCGTACGACTACGACGGCGACGGCTGCTACGCCACCGCCGCGATCGGCGCCGACGGCACCCTCAACCCCGGCCTCAAGCTGGGCGGCGCCGTCAACGGCAAGTGCCACGACCCCGCCCAGCTGGCCAACGCCAACACCTACTCGCGCGCGAAGTGCAACAACGGCTGGTGCGCCGTGATGTACGCCAGCTACTTCGAGAAGGACCAGGCGACACTCGGCCCGGCGGCCATCGGGCACCGGCACGACTGGGAGCACGTCGTGGTGTGGATCAGCGACGACCAGGTCCAGTACGTGTCGGTGTCCCAGCACAACAGCTATCAGGTGGCCGCCCGTACGGCGGTCCGCTTCGACGGCACCCACCCGAAGATCGTCTACCACAAGGACGGCGTCTCGACCCACTGCTTCCGCTTCGCCAACGGCAATGACGAACCGGCGGAGAACGCCACGGGCAACTGGTTCTTCCCCCGGCTCGTCGGCTGGAACGGCTATCCGGCCGGCTACCGCTCCAAGCTGATCGGCGCGGACTTCGGCTCCGCGACGCTCAAGATCGACGACGGCGACTTCCCGTACCATCTCGCCGCCTCGAAGCCGTCGGGGATCGCGTTCGACCCGTACGCATGACGGGCGTGGCCGGGGGCCGCCTACTTTGGTAGCCGCCCGCGCCGTCCGAGGATGGCGGTCGCGTAGACGATCGCCCGATGTCGGCCGTCTCCTGCTTCCCCCAGGGTGAAGACACGACCCACCCAGGGGGAAGCATGGTCATCTCACGCAATCGAAGGAACGCGGTCGCACTCACCGCGGCGGCACTGGCGATGACGGCCCTGCCGACGACGGCCCTGCCGCTCGCGGTGTCGGCCGAACAGCCCGCGCCCGCACCGCAGTTGTACGTCGCCCCGTGGGGAAGCGACTCCTGGCCGGGCACCCTGGACCGCCCCTTCGCCACCCCGGCACGCGCGCAGCAGGCCGCGCGCGCCCGGGCACCGGAGAGGACGTCGGCCCTGGTGGTGAACCTGCGCGGGGGGACGTACACCCTCAAGGCGCCGCTGCGGCTGTCGGAGGCCGCCGGTGACTCCGGGGTGATCTACCAGGCTTACGGCTACGGGACCCCGCGGCAGGAGCGGGTCACCCTCAGCGGCGGCCGGCGGATCTCCGGCTGGCGGCCCGACCCGCGGCTGCGCGGGTTCTGGCGCGCGGACGCGGGCGGTCTGGAGACCCGGCAGCTCTATGTCGACGGGCGCCGCGCCGAGCGGCTCGCGCGCGAGGGCGCCGGCTTCGAGGGCACGTTGAAGGTGACGAAGAGCGGTTACGTCACCACCAGTGCCGTTCCCCGCAGTTGGAAGAACCCCGCCGACATCGAGTTCGTCTACCGCGGCGGCTATGTCGAGGGCCGTTGCGGAGTCGCCGGCATCTCCGGCACCACCATCACGATGGACCAGCCGTGCTGGGATCTGGTCCAAGCCCTGTACGAGGGGCCGGAGTTGCTCGCGTCACCGACGGCCGTCGAGAACTCCCCCGGCTTCGAGCCCGAGCCCGGCAGCTGGTACCTGGACCGCTCCCGCCCCGGGCACCACGAGCTGCTCTACTTCCCACGCCCCGGTCAGGACATGCGCCGTGCCGAGGTGATCGCCCCGGTCCTGGAGAACCTGGTCACCGGCACCGGCCGACCCGGCCGCCCCCTGCACGACATCGGCTTGCGCGGCCTGACCTTCGCGTACGCCACCTGGCTGGCGCCCGGTGAACCCGCCGGATTCCCCTCCGCCTGGAGCATGTACCTGCGGCCCGGGAAGGGCGACGACGCGAAGCTGCTCACGGTGCCCGGCACGGTCGCCTTCCGTACCGCCGAGCGGATCACGCTGGAGGGCAACCGGTTCACCCATCTCGGCGCCCAGGCCGTGGAGTTGTCGCGGAACAGCTCGCACAACACCGTCGACGGAAACGTCATCGCCGACGTCTCCGACGGCGGGATCCTGCTGGGAGTGGCCCCGCCGGACCAGAAGGGCACCAACCGCGGCAACCGGATCACCAACAACTGGATCCACCACACCGGCGCGGAGTACCGCGCCTCCTCCGCCGTCTGGGACACCGCGACCCAGGACACCACCATCGCGCACAACCAGGTCGACCACGTGCCCTACACCGGCATCCTCTCCGGCCCCGCCGACGACCTGCGCGGCATCATGCGCGGCAACCGCATCCTCGACAACCGTGTCTTCGCGACGAACCGGCTCCTGGCCGACGGCGGCGGCATCTACCTGCGGGGCGAACAGGGCACCTCCTTCGCCGACGGCGCCGTCATCAGCGGCAACGCGGTGACGAGCAGCAGGTACGGCGAGTGGAACGTCGGGATCTACACCGACGACAGCACCGCCTGGACCACCGTGGCCGGCAACGCCGTGTACGACTACGTCGCCGCCATCGGCGGATGCAGCGAGGAGTGGGGCGACCGCCCCGTACGCAATGTGCGCTACCGCGGCAACTTCTGGGACGACGCGGTGCCCTCGTGGCTGGGGCGCCGGGACTTCCCCGGTGCCTGGCCCCCGGCCGACGAGGAGCACCCCGACGAGGGCTGCGGGGACCCGCACGACCTCGAGTTCACCGGCAACACCCTGCTGGCACCGCGGAATCCGGACCGGGCCTGCCGGGCCGACGCCGACTGCGCCGCCGTACTGGCGGGCGCCGGGCCGCTGCCGCGGTACCGGCAGCCGCTGGGCATGCGCTGACCAAACGACGAAGGGCCTTCACAGGCATCTGCCTGTGAAGGCCCTTCAGACCGTCGGGACGACAGGATTTGAACCTGCGACCCCTTGACCCCCAGTCAAGTGCGCTACCAAGCTGCGCCACGTCCCGGTCGCGTCTCCCCCGGGCGAACCGCGGGAACACGCAGGTAAACCCTACCGCATGGACGTGACGGCGGCGGACGTCAGCCGCGCAGGGCGGTCGGTCGCCCGGCCTGCGACGGTTCGCCCGAGGCCCGTGCCGTCCCGGTCGCCCTAGCCGTCCGGCGGACCGGTACCAGCAGGGCGGCCAGGGCTGCGGCGAGGCACAGGACCGCGAGCAGGGTGAAGCCGTGGGTGTAGCCGGAGCCGTACGGCAGGCCGGAGGGCTGGAGCCGGCCGGTGACCAGGACGCTCGTGATGGCGGCGCCGATGGAGCCGCCGATGGTGCGGATGTTGGCGTTCATGCCGGTGGCGGCGCCGGTCTGCTCGGGCGGCACGCTGGCGACGATCAGGTTGGCCATCGAGGCGAAGGCCAGTCCGATGCCGAGGCCGAACACACCCGCGACGACGGCGATCTGCCACTGGGCGGCGTGCCAGAGGGCGAGGAAGCCGAGGGCCAGCGCGCCGAGCGCGGCGCCGGTCGCGAGGAGTGACTTCGCGCCGAGAACGGGTTCCAGCCGGCCGCTCAGGATGCCGGAGCAGAACATCGCCAGGAGCATCGGCAGCATCAGCAGTCCGGAGGTCGTGACGCTCGCGCCGAAGCCGTACCCGGCGGAGCTCGGCGTCTGTACGAAGGCCGGGAGGAAGGACCAGAGCGCGTACATGCCCGCGCCGAAGAGCAGTGCGACGGTGTTGGTGGTCCACACCGCGGGCAGCCGCATGACCCGCAGGTCGATCAGCGGGGAGCGCGAGCGTGCCTCGGCCAGCAGCCACAGCACGAACAGGGCGACGGCGACGGCGAACAGGCCGATCACCCGGGCCGATCCCCAGCCCCACTTGCCCGCCTGGCTCAGCGGCAGCAGCAGGGCCACCAGCCACGCGGACAGCAGGACGGCGCCGAGCCAACTGACCTTGCCCTCCGCCCGGTTGGGTGACTCCGGGACGTAACGCAGGGCGATCAGCGTGGTGATCGCGACGACGGCGACGGGGATCCAGAACAGCCAGCGATAGTCGAGCGCGGAGACGATGGGGCCGGCCGCGACGATGCCGACGCCGCCGCCCGCGGCGATCACGGCGGACAGGTTGCTGATGCTGCCGGGGACCTCGGACGGGGCGAACTCGTCGCGGATGATGCCGAAGGAGAGCGGGAACAGGGCGCCTCCGACGCCCTGGACGACCCGGGCGACGATCAGCATGCCGATGTTCGGCGCGAGGGCGGCGAGCAGACAGCCGGCCAGGACGACGAGCAGGACGGCGACGAGGGTGCGTTTCTTGCCGATCAGGTCGCCGACGCGGCCGAGGATCGGGGTGAAGACCGAGGCGGACAGCAGATACGCCGTCATCACCCAGGTCGCGGTGGACTGCGAGGTGTGCAGTGCGTGCTGGACGGTCGGCAGGGCCGGTGCGATCAGCGACTGGAGCATGGCGAAGACGCCGGCACCGGTCGCGAGGACCGCGAAGGTGAGGCGGGTGGACTTGCGGGGCATGGAGAGCCTCTCCGAACACAGGATGCGGCCGGGGCCTCGTGGGAAGCGGTCGCGGAAAGGGCAGGGACGCGCCCCGACTGATAAAGTGGAGGCACGCCTCCACTCTAGCGGAGGCACACCTCCGCTTCAACTCGGAACGGAGGCAGACCTCCGTTTCAGTCTCGTTTCCAGCCCCCGGGAGGCATCCGTGACCGCCCAGCCGTTCCCCATCAGCGAGATCGTCGCGACCCGCCGACCGACCCGGAAGGACGCCGCCCGCAACTACGACGCCCTGCTGGCCGCGGCCCGCGAGGCCTTCGCGGAGCACGGCTCGGAGGCGTCGCTGGAGGACATCGCACGGCGGGCGGGCGTCGGCATCGGCACGCTGTACCGGAACTTCCCCACCCGGCGCCATCTCTTCGAGACCGTGTACGCGGACGAGGTGAACACCCTGGTGCGGGTGGCCGAGGAGGTCGCCGACCGGGAGCCCTGGGACGCCCTGACCGCATGGCTCGACCGGTTCGCGGACTACATGGTCACCAAACGGGCCGTCCGCGAGGCCCTCAACGACGAGACGGAGATCTTCGCCGCCTGCCGCGAGTCGATGTACGGCGCCGGCACCCCCCTGCTCGAACGGGCCCAGCGGGCGGGCGAGGCGCGCACCGACATGGACTTCACCGATCTGCTGCGCATGGTCGCGGGCATCACCGCGACGGCTTTCGACGACGACACCCAGCGCAGGCGGGTCATGTCGATCGCCCTGGACGGCGTTCGCACGAAGGTCTAGCTTCTCCTTGCCTGACTCAAGTAAGTTCGGCCGTATGTCCCTCTTGGCTCGACCCTCGATCGCCCCCCTCGTGGCCAAGGCGATGCAGCGAGCGACCCGCCTGGCCGGCCGGCGCCTGGCCCTCTCGTCGTACGCGCGCTTCCCCGAACACCCGCGCAAGGTCAGGGAACTGACGATCCCGACGTCGGTCGCCCCGGCCCGGGCCACGGTCTATCTGCCCGCCGCGAGCGAGGACACGGCGCCCGCCGTGCACGTCAACTTCCACGGCGGCGGATACGTCATGACGCTGACCGAGCTGGATGACCCGCTGTGCCGGTTCCTCGCCGCGGAGGCGGGCGTGGTCGTGATCAACGTGGACTACGCGGTCGCCCCGCAGCACCCGTTCCCGGCGCCGCCCCGACAGGCCTACGAGGTCGTCCGCTGGGTCGCCGAGCACGGTGCCGAGCAGGGCTGGGACGGCGGCCGGCTCACCGTGGGCGGGCAGAGCGCCGGCGGCGGGCTCGCGGCGGCCGTGGCCCGGCAGGCGCTGGAGGAGGCCGGGCCGGAGATCGCCCTGCAGGTCCTGCACTACCCGCCGCTCGACCTGGCGACCGGCATCCGGGGCAAGCGGGCGGCCATCGCCAGGCCCATGCTGCGGCCCTGGATGGGTGACGTCTTCGACACCTCGTACATCCCGGACGTACGGCTGCGCCGCGACCGGCTCGCCTCCCCCGCGCACCCGTCGGACACCGCCGATCTGAAAGGCATCGCCCCGGCGCTGATCGTCACGGCCGAGTACGACATCCTCAAGGCCGAGGCCCAGAGCTACGCCGACCGGCTGCGGACCGCGGGCGCGCTGGCCGGGCACCACGACGTGGCCGGAGCCGACCACGGCTACGACGGCAAGGACGACGTGAAGGCGCGGGAGACGTACGCGCTGATCGCCCGCCATCTGCGGGACGCCGTCGGATGAGAACGCGAAGGTCGCCGGCCGTCCCCCCGAACGGCTGGCGACCCGTGCCGCGCGCTACGCGACGGCCGGCGGGGTGACCCCCAGCTTCTCGGCGTTCTCGGTCAGTTCACGCCACACCTTCGGCGCGACCGGCACGCCCTGCTCGCCCCGCCGGACAGCCACGGAGGCACTGCGCTCACCCGGGTAGAACACGCCCTCGGCGCCGTCCGCGGCCGGGAGGCCCTTGAGGGTGCCGAGGGTGGTGTCGACGGCCGCGGTGAAGGCGTCCGGGTCCCCGAAGGCTGCCGGGTCGATGGCGATGAGCAGGGCGTTCTGGCGGTGCTTGCGGCCCTGCGGGTCGTCCGAGTGGAACGCGGCGAAGATCGGCGCCCCGACGAGCACGCTGGTCAGCAGCTCGAACGCGAGGGACATCCCGGACCCCTTGGCGCCGCCCAGCGGCAGCGGCATGACCGCCGTCGCAGGGTCGGTGGTGGGGGTGCCGTCCTCGGTGGCCGCGGCGCCCTCGGGCAGCGGGCTGCCGCTCGCCCTCGCCTGGCGGATCTTGCCGAGGGCGATGGTGGCGGTGGCCATGTCGAGGAGCAGCGGGTCGCGCTCGGCGGCCGGTACGGCGATCGCGAGGGGGCTGGTCGCGACGGCGGCGCCCTTGACGCCGGTGTAGCCCATGTTGGGCATGCCGGCGACGAACCCGAGGCCGACCATGCCCTGTTCGGCGATCTTCGAGACGTAGTAGCCGATGGCGCCGGTGTGCACGGTCCGGCGTACGCCCACGGAGGCGATGCCGGTCGTGCGGGCCCGCCGTACGGCCTCGTCGGCGGCGGCGCTCAGCGCCACCGGGCCCGGCGCGCGGTCGGCGTCCACCACGGCCGCCGCCGGTGTGGTCGACTCGATCCTGATGTCGGGGTCGGCGTTGGCGACACCCTTGGCGAGCAGCTCCAGGTAGGCCGGGACGCGGGCGGTGCCGTGCGAGTCGACGCCGCGCAGCGCGGCCCACACGAACACGTCGGCGGTGGTGAGGGCGTGCTCGGGGCTCAGACCGCCCTTCTCCAGGAGCGCGGCGGAGAAGGTACGCAGGTCCTCGGCGGGGACGAGGACCTTGGAAGGTGCGTGGGTCATGGGGGTCTCCAGGATCAGCGGGTGACGAGGACGTCGACGACTGCGGTGGTGCCCTCGGCCACGGCCTTGAGGGCGCGCTCCAGCGCGGGCAGCAGGGCACCGGCCGTGTCGACGGTCTCGGTGTGCATGCCGAACGGCTCGGCGAACGCGGCCAGTCGCGGCAGCCGGTGCAGGTCGGTGCCGAGCCACTCCCCCGTCTCGGCGGCCGCGCCCTCGGGGTAGAAGCGACGGTGGTTGAGATTCATCGACTTGTAGACACGGTTGTTGAACACCACGATCAGCAGCGGGAGTTCGTAGGCCTTGGAGGCGTCGTACGACGGGATGACCGGGTTGTAGGCGAACGCTCCGTCGCCGATGGTGAGCACCACCGGCCGTTCCCGCGCGGCGAGTTTGACGCCGAGCGCGACGGCGATGCCCTGGCCGAGTCCGCCCTGCACGTAGAAGTACGAGTCGGGTGCGGAGGTCCGGACGTGCCGCTTCACGGTCCGGCTGTGCGTGATGGTCTCGTCGACGACGATCGCGTCCGTGCCGTCGAGCAGCTCGCGCAGGGTCGCGGCGACCAGCACCGGGTCGATGCCCTCGGTGTCGGCTGCCTTCGCCTCGGCGGCGGCGATGGCAGCCTGCTCGGCGGCGTGCCGCGACTCCTGTGCCGTCCGGCGCTCTTCGAGGGCCGTCCCGTCGATGTCCTTCGCCCGCTTGGCCAGTTGGCGCAGGGTGTTGGCGACGTTGCCCTCCAGGTACCGGTCCGCGAAGAGGACCTGGTAGGCGACGTGCGGTCGCTGCGGCACCTCGTCGATGACGACGACCTGCGCCTCGGCGGGGCGGCGGGAGGGCGGATAGAAGGGGGCCCGGCAGTTGACGAGCAGGATCAGGTCCGCCTCGTCCATCCACGGGCCGATGTCACTGCCGGCGTGCAGCGGGTGGGTGCGCGGGAAGTTGCCGCAGACCGCCGAGTCGGGCTCGACCACGGGGATGTGCCACGCCTCGGCGAAGGCGACGAGGGCCTCGAAGCCGCCGGCCTCACGGCCCGCCGTCTCCGTCACGATCACGGGGTTGCGGGCCTCCCGGATCAGCTGCGCGACCGGGTCGACCTCTTCGGGCGAGCTGTGTGTGGAGCCGGGCGCCACGAGGGGCTTGGCCTCGCGGCCGTCCCACTCCTCCAGCAGGATCTCCAGCGGGATGTTCAGGTACGCCGGTCCCGCCGGGGCCCGCCATGCCAGCTCCGCCGCCCGAGCCACCATGGTGGGCAGGGTGTGGACGCTGGCGGCCTCGTTGGACCACTTGGTGAAGGGCTGTGCGATCTGGTGCGGCCCGCCCACGATCGACAGGTTGCGGTACCACTGGCCGCCCGGGTCCTGGCCCGGGCCGTCGCCGTAGGTGGTCGACTCGGAGGAGCTGACCACCATCGGGACGCCCGCGAGGAGCGCGCCGTGGACGGCCATCGAGCCCTGGAGCAGACCGGGCGCCGCGTGCAGGAGCACACCCTGCGGACGGCGCTTGACCAGGCCGTATCCGGTGGCCATGCCCACGGCCACCGTCTCGTGCGTCAGGTCCAGGTACTGGGGACAGGGCTGCCCGTCCCGGTGGCGTCGGGCGAGGGACTCCCACACCGGGGCCCATTCGGACCCCGACGAGCAGAACAGGTAGTCGGCGCCGACGGCGTTGAAGGCGGTCACGAGAGCGTCTCCGCCGTCGGCGCCCGGTGCGTTGGGGGTGTCGTTCATCTCTCGTGGTTCCTCAGCCCTCGATCGGCCAGTTCAGGACCTCGGAGATACCGCGGCCCATGATCCATTCAAGCTCCTCGGGCGTGAAGTCCCAGTGCTTGGTGAACTGCTCGATCGTGTCGGTGTAGGTGATGCCGTGCCCGAGCAGCCGGGTGATGTCGGTGCCGTAGAAGCAGCGCTGCGGTCCCATCCTGTCGACCATCTCGCGCACGTACTTCTGGATGTTGTTGTTCGGGAAGGGCTGCGTCGAGTAGCCGGGGAGGGCGGAGACCTTGACGTAGATGTTGGGGTGGGCGGCCAGGTCGGCGGTCTCCGCGACCCAGTAGCCGATCGCGTCGTCCACGCAGCGGGCCATGATGCCCATGTGGTCGATGATGATCTTCAACTCGGGGTGCCTGGCGGCTATCTCGCCCAGCTCCCGCTTCCAGATGGGGGCGTGGACCATGGTCGGAACGCGCAGCTCCTCGGCGATCGGCCAGTACCAGTCGTTGGTGCCGTCGATCATCCAGTTGCGGTCCTGCGGCCGGTGGAAGGTCAGGCGCGTGCCCTTCACATGCGGGTTCTGCGCGAAGTCCTTCAGCATCGCCTTGCCCTCTTCGGGCTTGTTCTGGGGGATGCGGGCCATGATGCCGAAGCGGTCGGGGTGCGCCTCGCAGGCCTCGAGGGCGTAGTCGATGCGGTCGCCCTCCCAGGACGGCGGCAGGATCAGCGCACGGTTGACGCCGGCCTCGTCCATCAGCTCCAGGGCCTCCTCGTAGGAGAAGGGGTCCTCGCGGTGGCCGTTGAGGCGGATGCGCTCCCGGGCGCCGGGGACCCAGGGACGGTCCGCGGACTCTTCCAGCCAGATGTGGATCTGCGTGTCGACAACGAACATCGTTCGGCTCTTTCTCTTGGAAGGAGGGGGTGACGCTGTGCTGCGGTGGGAACGCTAGGCGGGTTCGGAGGCCTTGCGGAGCCCCTGGGAGCGCAAGCACTTGTTGCGCCGAAGTGCCCTGTCAGCAGGGCATCTTCAGGTTGCGGAGGTGTCACCGAAGACGGCGTCGACGATGTGCTCCGCGATCGCCATGGAGGCCGTGGCGGCGGGCGAGGGCGCGTTGCGTACGGCGGTGATCCGGCCGGCCCGGTGGATACGGAAGTCGTCGACGAGGGTGCCGTCGCGGTCCAGTGCCTGGGCGCGTACGCCCGCTCCGCCGCGCACGACGTCCTTGACGCCGACGCCGGGGACGTACCGCCCCGCGTCCTTCATGAAGGCGGCCGCGGACAGGGCGCCGCGGTACTCCTTGACGCCGGTGCGCCAGTGCTGGGCGGCCATCCGCCAGGTGCCCGGGTAGGCCGCGATGCCCAGGAGGTCCTTCGGGGAGATCGTGCCCAGGGTGTAGCCCTCCCTGGCCAGCGCCAGGACGGCGTTGGGGCCGACCTCCACCGAGCCGTCGACGCGCGGGGTGAAGTGCACGCCGAGGAAGGGGTAGCGCGGGTCGGGGACCGGGTAGACGAGGCCGCGGACGAGATGCGTACGGTCCCGCCTGAGGAGCATGTACTCGCCGCGGAACGGGATGATCCTCGGTTCCGGTCTGTCCCGGGCGAGCTTGGCCACGGCGTCCGACTGGAGGCCCGCGCACAGGATCAGCCGGTCCACCCGGATCCTTTCCTGACCGGAGGCCACCTCGATGCCGCCCGGCACGTCGGTGATCGAGGTGACGGGGAAGCCGCGTCGCACCTCGCCGCCGGAGGCCTCGATGTCCGCCGCGAACTCCCGGGCGATCGCCTTGTAGTCGGTGATCGCGGTGCGCGGGGAGTGCAGGGCCGCGATGCCGCCGGCGTGCGGCTCGATCTCCCTGATCTCCTCCCGGGAGACCCTGCGCAGATCGGGCACGTGATTGTTCTTCGCCCGCTGGTAGAGGCTGTCCATACGGCCGAGCTCGTCCTCGCGCACGGCCATGACGAGCTTGCCGATCTCCTCGTACGGCAAGGAGCGTTCCTGGCAGTACTCCCGGAGCATCGACACGCCCCGTACGCACAGGTCGGCCTTGAGACTGCCCGGCGCGTAGTAGATACCGGCGTGCACGACGCCCGAGTTGTGGCCGGTCTGGTGGACGGCGACGTCCTGTTCCTTCTCCAGCACCACGACACGGGTCCCGGGGCGGCGCAGGGCGATGTCCCGACCGGTGGCCAGGCCCACGATGCCGGCGCCGACGATGCCGACGGTCTCGTCAGCCACGGGCCCGCTCCGGGGCGCCGATGTTGACGGCCACCGTCTTGACGCGGGTGGAGAAGCGGAGCACCTCGTCGCCCTGCTCCTTGTAGGCCGTACCGGAGTCGCGGAAGCCGCCGAAGGGCAGGTGGACGTCCCAGCCGGTGGTGGTCGTGTTCACGGCGATCTGACCGCACTCCGCCTCGTCGGCGAAGCGGTGGGCCTTGCTCAGATCCTGAGTGAAGACCGCGGCCGCGAGGCCGAAGTCGGAGTCGTTGACCGCGTCGACGGCCTCGGTGAAGCCGCCGACCGCGCGGACGACGAGAACCGGGCCGAAGACCTCCTCGCGCCAGATCGCCGTCTCGGGGCTGACGTCGGCGAGGACGGTCGGCTGTACGTAGCAGCCGTGTTCGTGGTCGCCCTCGGTGTCGGCCCTGCCGCCGGTGAGGACGACGGCGCCCTGTTCGACGGCCCGCGCCACGTCGGCGAGCACGCTGTCGCGCTGCTTGGGGCTCGACAGCGGGCACAGGGTCGTCGCCGGGTCGGTGCCGGGGCCGACCTTGAGCGCCTCGACCTCCAGGACCAGCAGCCGGGCGAACTCCTCGTACACCGGCTGCTCGACGAGGACCCGGCTGGTGGCGGTGCAGCGCTGTCCGGCCTGGCCGAAGGAGGCGGCCACGACGGCCTTGGCGGCGGCGGGGAGTTCGGCGTCCCGCAGGACCACGGACGCGTTCTTGCCGCCGAGTTCGCCCTGGAAGCGGACGTTGCGGTCGGCGAGGCGGCGGCGGATGCGGTTGCCCACGGCGTTGGAGCCGGTGAAGGTGATGCCGGTGATCCGAGGGTCGTCGAGGAGGGTCTCCTCGATCTCCGCGGTGCGCCCGGTGACGACGTTCAGGACGCCGGGCGGCAGACCGGCGTCGTGCAGGGCGCGGGCGAAGCGCAGGCCGGAGAGCGGGGTCTCGGTGGCCGGCTTGAACACGGCCGTGTTGCCGGCGGCGAGCAGCGGGGCGAGCTTGCGGGCCGGGGTGATCAGCGGGTCGTTCCAGGGGCTGATCACGAGGATCGTGCCGAGGGGTTCGCGCTGGGTGTGGGTGCGGTGGTTCGGGCGTACGTCGTGCAGGAGGGTGCCGTAGCCCTGGCGGGCCAGGCCCGCGTAGTAGTCGAGGAAGTCGGCGGCCTTGAGGGTCTCGCCGGTCGCCTCGGCCAGGGTCTTGCCGTTCTCGGCGGTGACGTCGGCGGCGATCTCGGCGGCCCGCTCGCGGATCAGCCGGGCCGCGTCGGTGAGGATCCGCGCCCGCTCGAAGGGGCTGGTGCGCTTCCAGACGGCGAAGGCGCGCTCGGCGTGGTCGTAGAGGCGGGTGACGTCCTTGGCGGTGAGGGCGGGGACACGGGCGATCGGGGCACGGACGTCGGCCGGGTCGTGGACGTCGATCCACTCGCCGGTCGTCACCCACTCCCCGCCGGAGAGGGTTTCGAGAGTACGCATACGGCTCACCACACCTCACCGAGGGAGAAGGGGACCAGTCCCGGGGCGGCAGACATTGCTTGCGCTCCGCGCGAGCCGCTCATCAGGGGATTCATGCTGGAATCGGCGGGCCGAACCAGCGATCAGGAGGAACAAGATGGCCTATGCAGTCATCGCCCGCTATCACTGCGCTCCCGCCGACGAAGGCGCGGTACGGGCCGCGCTGTTGGAGGTGCGGGAGCGGACGCGTGCGGAGCCGGCGAATCTGGCCTACGAGGTGCATGCCGTGGAGGGCGGGTTCCTGCTGTACGAGCAGTACGCCGACCAGGACGGGTTCGAGGCGCACAAGGCTGCCGGGCACTTCCGGGAGTTGATCGTGGAGACGGTGTGGCCGGCGCTCACGGATCGTTCCGTGACCTTTGCCGAAGTGCTTTAGCGTCTGCCTGGCTTGTGTCCGTTTCGGGGCGCGGGTCGACTGTGGCTTGTCGCGCAGTTCCCCGCGCCCCTAAGCGCGTTCTAGAACTCGTTGCCCCATACGTACCGGGCGAGAGTCTCAACCAATACCAGCTTCCTACGCTGCTCCTCCGCATTCAGCAGCGGCCTGCTCGCCACGTCCGCGAAGCCCCTCGACGGGGACAGGGCCGCGTCCTCCAGGTCCTTCAGTTCGCCCGCCGCGTCGATGCGGGCCAGGACCGTGTCGAGGTCCTCCAGTTCGGGCGTCGTCGCGTCCACCACGCCCAGGCAGACGTCGCGGTCCTCCGGGAGCGCCCTGACCAGGTCGAGTTCGGCCTCGGTGCCCTGGTCGAAGGGGAGGATCCAGCGGTCGGCCGGGATCCCGGCGTAGAGCCGCTCGACGCGGGCCCGGTCCACCTCGGCGGGGGCCGTCCAGCCGGGGCAGACACCGATCCGGACGCCTTCCGGCCGCTCGTCGAGCCGGACCGCGAGTGCGTCGATCGCCACCGCGTCCTCGAAGGACAGCGAACCCGGGTCGGCGTCCAGCAGAAGCGGGTTGTCGAGCTGGATCAGGCGCACGCCCTTCGACACGAGCAGCGCGATCTCCGCCTGGACGATCTCCGCGAACGCCTCGCCCAGCGCGCGTGCGGAGGCGACGCCGAGGTCCGGCCGGTACGTCGTGGCGGCGAGGTACGCCGGGGACGGCAGCGACACCTTGGGGGCGATCACCGTCAGTTCGGCGAGCCTGGCGGCCCAGTCCGCGACCAGTGGGCCGTCCGCCTTGGGCAGGGACTCCGCGACCCAGCGGACCAGACCGCCGGGGCCCGTCTCGTTCGTACGACGGATTCCTGACACTCCGTCAAGGACAGCGCTGCGGAAGTCCTCCCGGGGGAAGTCGCCGTCGGTGACGACCGTGGAGCGCAGTCTGCGCTGGAGGACCACCGCGTCCTGGACCGCCTGCTCCGCGCCGATCGCGTCGAGGTCGGTGGGGCGGACCAGGCTGCCGTGGTGGTCGATGCGGTAGTTGAAAGTGTCGGCCATGGTGTCAGTCCCTTCCGCCCGTGACGCCCCACGCCGCGAACTCCAGCTCGTAGCCCAGGGATCGCAGGACGTCCTCGGCGATCCGCTGGTCCTCGTCGGCGGTGCCGCCGGCGATACCGAGACCGCCGATGATCTCGCCGTCCTTCTTGATGGTGACGCTGCCCTCGGTGGCCATGATCGGCATGGCGGCGCCGGGGAGCTGGGAGAGCTGGGAGAAGAAGACGGGCTGGCTCTCCTGCCACTTCTTCAGCATCGTGCCGGGGCGCTGCATGATCGCCGCGGTGTAGGCCTTGGCGCGGGCGATGTCCGGGGTGAGCGGGCGGGCGCCGTCGGGGCGTCGGATGGCGATCGGGAAGCCGCCCGCGTCCACCACGGCGACGCTCACCGCCTTGCCGATCTCCTGGGCGCGCTGGTGGGCGGCGACGATGATCTCCTCGGCCGCGTCCAGGGTGAGGGTGCT
Source organism: Streptomyces sp. S3(2020) (assembly GCF_013044505.1). Lineage (GTDB taxonomy): Bacteria > Actinomycetota > Actinomycetes > Streptomycetales > Streptomycetaceae > Streptomyces. The sequence goes on from NZ_JABERD010000015.1 coordinate 72,663, forward strand.
CATGCGATGTCCTTCTGTGCGGTCAGGGTGCGGCGCAGACGGGCGACGGCCGCGTTGTAGGCGCCGGGTGTCTCCCAGTACATGGAGTGCGGGGCGCCCTCGACGATCTCCAGGTGCGAGCCGGGCAGCAGTTCGTGGGCGCGGGTCACGGTCTTCACGCCGAGCACCGCGTCCTTCTCGCCGGCGAGGAAGGCGACCGTGACGCCGGAGGCCTGGATGTCGTCCAGGGAGGGCCCGTCGGTGTCGAGGTTGCGCAGGTCCTGCATCCTGGCGACGTTGAACGTGCCCATCTGCTGGAACAGGAAGGTGAGGTCGGCGCGCTCCCGCTGGAACGGCTTGGTCAGCAGGCGGTCGATGACGGGCAGTTTGACGGCCTCGGCGCGGTCGGCGGCGGCCAGCTCCTTGAGCTCGGGGTGGCTGATGCCGCCGAGGGAGTGGCCGAGGACGACGGAGGAGACCCGCTCGGGGCGGAGCAGGGCTGCGCGCAGGGCGGCGACGGAACCGATGGACTGGCCGACGAGCATGACGTCGGTGAGGTCCTCCTGGTCCAGGACGGCCACGACGTCGCCGGGGAAGTCCTGGCCGTCGAACTCCAGCATGGCGGAGTCGGACTTGCCGAAGCCGCGCAGGTCGATGGTGATGACGGTGAACTCGTCGCGCAGCGCGGCCACTTGCTGCCACCAGGCGGCGTGGTGGCCGCCGCTGCCGTGCACGAACAGGATCGCCGGACCGCTGCCGTGGCGCTCGTAGTAGATGGAGGTGCCGTCGGAGTCGGCAATAGGCATGTGAGTGAACTCCCGTGCAGACAGGCTCAGTTGGGGCGCTTGGCGTGGTACACGAGCTCGATCATGGTGTGGTCGGGGTCGTGGATGTAGCAGAACTTCGACTGGTTCTCGGGGCGCTGGATCGGGCGGGTGTGCCGGATGCCCAGCTCCTTCAGGTGCGCCAGGAAGTCGTCCCAGTCGTCGACCTCGACGGCGAAGTGATAGGGCGCCATGCGCTCCATCTCCTCGACCGGTGTGAAGTGCAGATCGAAGTTGCCCCGGGTCATCAGCACCACACGGGTGTTGGACTTGGGCATGATCCGCTTCATCCCGAAGACCTTGGTGTACCACTCGGCGGTCCGGTCGGGGTCGGTGGTGGGGAAGTTGACATGGTGGATGTAGCGGGGTGCCGCACTCATTGCTGGTTCCCTTCGAGTTGTACGGAGTTGGAGAGCACGCCGATGCCGCTGATCTCGACGTCCACGGTGTCGCCCGGCTCCAGCTGGCAGGTCGACTCGGCGCCCATCCAGAGCACGTCGCCGGGCTGGACGGTGACGTGCTTGGTCATCTCGACCAGGTAGTCGAAGGGGTCGAACACCATGTCGCCGGTGGGGAACCGGGACCGGACCTCGCCGTTGACCCGTAGCGTCGTGGTCTGGGCGAGCGCGTCGACGCCGGTCTCGATCCAGGGACCCATCGGTTTGAACGTGTCGCTGTTCTTGCTGCGCCAGAACGTGCGGTCGGCGTGCTGCCAGCCGCGGGCGCTGATGTCGTTGCCGATCGTCCAGCCGAAGACGGACGTGCGGGCCTCGTCGTACGTCGCGTGCCGCAGTGTGCGGCCGATGACGGCGACGAGTTCGGGCTCGGCCTCGAAGCGGCCCTCGACCCCGCGCGGCTTGACGACGGGCGAAAGGTGCCCGGTCAGCGCGTTGTTGGCCCGGTAGCCGATCTCGGGACGGTCGGGGGTCGCGGCGCCCGCGTGCGCGATGTGCCGCGGGTAGTTGAAGCCGACGGCGTAGAAGACGGACGGGACGACGGGCGGCAGCCAGTGCGCTTCGGCGACGGGTACCGTGCCGAGGGTGTCGGGGTCGCCGTCCAGCGGGGAGCCGGAGAGCAGTTCGACGTCCTGCTCCCCCACCCGGCCCCACACCGCGCGGCCACCGACCGAGACTCGCGCGTACCTCATGGCGCCAGCAGGTGGGAGACGCGCTTGGTGACCAGGTAGGCGTCCAGTGCCTCGGGCCCGCCCTCCCGGCCGTAGCCGCTGTCCTTCACCCCGCCGGACGGCGCCTCGTGGACGGAGCCGCCGCAGTGGTTGAGGGAGAGGATGCCGGCCTCCAGCTCCTCGGAGAGCTTCTCGGCGGTGGCGGCGGACCGGGTGAAGCCGTAGGCGGCGAGGCCGTAGGGCAGCGCGTTCGCCTGTGCGAGCGCCTCGTCGAGGTCGGTGAAGGGCACGATGGGCGCGAGCGGCCCGAACGGCTCCTCGTGGAGGAGTTCCGCGTCCTCGGGTACGTCGGTCAGGACGGTCGGCGCGAAGAAGTAGCCGGGGCGGTCGAGCCGGGTGCCACCGGTGAGCAGCTTGGCACCGCGGGCGACGGCGTCGGCGGTGAGGCGCTCCATCGACTTCAGCCGGCGCTCGTTGGCAAGGGGTCCCATCGTCGTGTCCTCGGCGAGTCCGTCGCCCACGACCACCTCCTCGGCGGCCTTCACGAACTCGGCGGTGAACTCCTCGACGAGGCTCTCGTGGACCAGGAAGCGGCTCGGCGAGGTGCAGACCTGACCGGCGTTGGCGAACTTCGCCCGGGCGGCCCTGCGGGCGGCCCGGACGGGGTCGGCGTCGGCGCAGACGATCACCGGGGCGTGGCCGCCCAGCTCCATCAGGGAGGGCTTCATGACCTTTCCGGACTCGGCTGCGAGGAGCTTGCCGACGGGGACCGAGCCGGTGAAGGCGACCAGGCGGGTGACCGGGGAGGCGATGAGGTGGGCGGAGACCTCGGCGGGCTCGCCGAACACGAGGTTGAGGACACCGGCGGGCAGGCCGGCGTCGGCGTAGCAGCGGACCAGTTCCATGGCCGTCGCCGGGGTCTCCTCCGAGCCCTTGATGACGATCGAGCAGCCGGCCGACAGCGCCGAGGAGATCTTCCGGTTGGGGCCGCCCACCGGGAAGTTCCACGGCACGAAGGCGGCGACCGGACCGATGGGCTCGCGCCGTACGGTCAGCACGGTGCCGGGCGCCGAGGGGATGATGCGGCCGTAGGCGCGGCGGGCGTCGTCGGCGTGCCAGCGCAGGGTCTCGGCGGTACGGCGGGCCTCGCCGGTCGACTCCGCGAGCGGCTTGCCCTGCTCCTGGGTGCTGATCCGGCCGATCTCGGCGGCGCGCTCGGTGATCAGGTCGGCGGCGGCGTGCAGGATCGCGGTGCGCCGCGCGACGGGCGTGGCGCGCCAGACGCGGAAGCCCTCTTCGGCGGCGGCGAGCGCGCGGTCCAGGTCGGCGGTGGTCGCGAGCGGTACTTCTCCGATCACGTCCTCGGTGGCCGGGTTCACGATCGGGGCGGTGGTGCCGGTTCCGCCCTGGCACCACTCGCCCGCTGTGTACATGCGGACGGCGGGGTAGCCGTGGTCGGTGGTCATGGGTGGGTGCCCTCTCAAGAGGCTTCGTTGTCGCGGTTGGTGCGCAGGGCCCAGATGTGGTGGGGCGGGGTGGTCTCGTGGTGGCGGGTCTCGTAGCCGTCGTCGACCCGGTCCATGTCGGCGGCGTACTCGACTCGGCCGCCGCACGGGGCATGGACGAAGCGGAAGACGTTGGAGCCGACGGTGTGCCGGCCCAGTCGGCGGGCTTCTCGCCACCCCTTGTCGATCATGTGGTTGCCGCCCTCGATGACGTCGTCGAAGCCGGGCACCTCGTAGGCGATGTGGTTGACGCCGGCCCGGTCGGGGCGGTGGCACAGCAGCATGGTGTGCTGGTCGTCGTCGCCGGGGGCCTGCATGAAGACGCCCATGGGTTCGACGACGTCGGTGGGCCGGAAGCCGAGGCGGTCGGTGTAGAAGGCGACGGCCTCCTGCCGGCCCTCCTTGCGGATGTTCAGCGCGACATGGCACATGCGCAGCGGGCGGACCCGCTCGATCGGCCCCAGGGCGCTGTTCCAGCGCTCGACGCTGCCCAGCGCGTTGGCGGGGCGGGGGGTGACCGGCGCCGGCCGGGGCCGGGCCAGGGTCAGGCCGACGCCGAAGCCCGACTCGTCGACGGTGTGGTGGACGCCGTCGGCGCTCTCGCGGACCTCACGGTCCTTGCCGGCCGCGGCCACCAGCCGGTCCAGTTCCTGCGGGGTGTCGACGCCCCACACGACCTCGCGCAGGGTGGGGCCGTTCTCCACCGCGGGCGGCAGCAGCGGGCCGGGGTCGGTGTCCAGGTGGAGGGTCTGCCCGGTGCGGGTCTCGAACACGGCGTGCTCGTCGGTCCGCTCCACCAGGAACAGCCCGAAGTCGTCGAAGAAGCGGATGCATTCGCCGAGGTCGTCGATGCTGTAGGTGGCCGATTCGATTCTCTGGATTCCCATGCATTCCTCGTTTCCGGGTCGCCTCGTGAGCGTAGATTTCACCGCTGGGCGGCCTCAATGGCCCGAGCCGCACGAGGTGCGCAATCGTTTCTTGCGAGGTCGGCCGGATCTCGTACGGCCGGATCACTTGCGGCCGGATCGCTTACGGCCGGAGCGCGGGAATGGGGTTCTGCGAGAACCACTCGGCGAGGAAGTCCAGGAAGACACTGACCTTGCGCGGGGTGTCCTGTCCGGGGCCGTAGATCGCGTACAGGGGGCGGTCCGGGACCGCCAGCTCGGGCAGCAGTGCCTGGAGCGCGCCGGAGACGAGGTCGTCGTAGACCGGGCGCTGCGGCAGCAGGGCGACGCCCCGGCCGTGTACGGCGGCCTTCTGGAGGGCGATGTACGAGTTGGAGGAGAACGCGATGTTGCGGATCTTGTGCAGGGTGCTCGCGTGACCGTGGCCGATGCGCCAGACCGGGTCGTTCACATGGACCAGGCAGTCGTGGGCCGCGAGGTCGTTGGGGTGGGCGAGCTCGCCGTGCCGCTCGATGTAGGCCTTGGAGGCGCACAGGACGAACGGCAGCGAGGAGATCTTCTTGAGCCGGACGCTGGAGTCGCGCAGATCCCGGGTGTGGAAGGCGACGTCGAATCCGCTGTCGAGGAAGTCGTAGGTACGGTCGGACATTCCGCCGAGTTCGAAACGGACCTGGATTTTGGGATGTGCCGCGGAAAAGGCGGCTATCGCGTCACCGAGATCCAGGCTGCCTATCCATTTGGGGCAGATGACGCTGAGCGTGCCTTCGGCCCGGTCGTGGAGATGGGCGATGCCGGCGTCCTCGGCCTCGATCTCCTCCAGTATGCGGGCGGAGAACTCCGCGTACCGCTGCCCCGGCTCGGTGAGGCTCACCGAGCGGGCCGTGCGGTTGACGAGACGCACTCCGACCTGCCGTTCCAGTTCGGCGACATGCCGTGACACCAGCGAGCCGGAAGAGCCCAGCTTCTTGGCGGCTCCGCTGAAGCTGCCGACCTGTGCGACGGTGACGAAGCTGTGCATGAGGAGCAAGCGATCCATTTTTCCTCCGGGGCCCTTCCGTTCGCGGCGTCGGGAACGGGGGGTTGTTGTTACTTGGGGCAGTACTGAGGCGCTTCGCTCACGTTGTCCCTGGTGACCAAGACAAGGGGAATGTTGGCAATCTTGTCAACCTTCTTCTTGCCGAGAAGACCGACCGTGTTCCGCACCGCGGTCTCGCCGATCGACAGTGCCGAGTTGGCCACGGTGGCGGAGAGTGTTCCCGCCTTCACGGCCGCGATGCCGTCCTCCGTGCCGTTGACGGTGACGATCCTGACGTCCTCGGCGCCGGCCGCGTCGAAGGCCTTGCGGACGGCGAAGGCCATCTCCTCGTTGGCGACGAAGGCGTAGTCGAGGTCGGGGTGGGCCTGGATCATGTTCTCGGCGACCTCCTGCGCCTTGGCCGGGTTGAACATGCCGGGCTGGTTCGCGACGACCTTCGCGGTGGCCGGCAGGGCGTCCTTGAAGCCGCCGACCAGCAGCTCGGAGGCGGCACCCGGGGCGCCCGCGACGATGCCGACGTTCACGTCCTCGCCGGCCGCGTCCTTCTCGATCCACCCGGCGTCCAGGGCGCCGGCCTTCTTGAGGTCGACGACCGCCGCGCCGAGGATGTCGTCCACCTCGCTGGTGGCCACGGAGGTCAGATAGATCGGGATGCCCGCGGCCTTGGCCTTCGCTATGTCGCCCTTGAGCGCGTCGACGTTGACCGTCTGCACGATCAGCGCGCTCACGTTGCGGGAGATCATGTCCTCGATGTTGGACAGCTCGGTCCCGGCGTTCTGGTGGGAGTTGGCCGTGAAGACCTCCGCTCCTTCCGTCTTCGCCGTCGCCTGTACGGCCTTCTGAAGGCAGGAGTGGAAGTGCGTGTCACCGCCGTTGACGAAGCCGAGGGAGAGCGCCTCGGAGCCCTGGGCGCTGTCGTCGTCGGTGCCGCAACCGCTCAGCACGAGCGTGCTGGTGGCAACCGCGGCGAACAGGGCCCGGCGGGAACGGGTGGACAGTCTCATGGTGAAGCGCCTTTCTCTACAGGTGAGTTCAGTGCCGTGCGGAGCGGGCCTTCTGCATCTCGTTGGCGACGGCGGCGATCAGCAGGACCGCGCCGACCGAGACCGGCTGCCAGTTGGCGGAGATCTGCACGAGGTTCAGGGCGTTGGCCACCACGCCGAGGAGGATCACCCCGAGGGCGGTGCCGATGATCGTGCCGTGGCCGCCGGCCAGCGAGGTGCCGCCGATGACGACCGCGGCGACGGCGGTGAGCTGGATGGCGAGGCCGCCGGCACCGGGGCTGCTGGAGCCCAGCCGGGACAGCGTCATCAGGCCGGCCAGTCCGGCGAGCGCGCCGGTCGTGGCGTACAGCGTGAGTTTGCGGGCGGGGACGTTGATGCCGCTGAGCCGGGCGACGTGCTCGTTGCCGCCGATGGCGAAGGCGTCCCGGCCGAACACGGTGAACCGCATGACCAGGGCCGTCGCGACCATCACGAGGACGGCCACGATCAGCAGGTAGGGCACGCCGGCGACCTTCTCGTTGCCGAGCGCGAACATCCGGGTGCCGATGGAGACGGTCTGCCCGTCGAGGACCAGCAGACAGACGCCGTCCAGCAGGGTGGCCGTCGCCAGGGTGACCACGAAGGGCGCCACCGTGGTGAACGTCGCCACCACCCCGTTGACCAGGCCGATGAGGGTGCCCAGGACGATGGCGGCGACCACCGTGAGCCAGGTCGACCAGCCGTGCGCCAGCATCTGGGCCGCCACCGCCGCGGTGACGACGACGATGCTGCCCATGGAGAAGTCCATGCCGCCCGCGGTCATCAGCAAGGTGAGACCGGCGGCGATCACGGCGTTGATGCTGACCTGGCGCAGGATGTTGATGATGTTGGTGTCGGTGGTGAACGAGTCGGTCTGCAGGGCGGTGGCGACCACGACGATCACCAGGACCGCCATCAGGCCGGAGTGCGGGATGCCGCGCGGCGAGAACCCGGTCCTTGCCCGCTGTGCCTCGGGGGCATCGGGAAGTGTCTTGACGCTCACTGCGGTTGTCCTCCGAGAGCGGTGGCGACGAGTTCGTCGCGGGTGATGGCGGTGATGTCGTGTTCGGCGACCGTGCGGCCCGCGCTGACGACGACGACCCGGTCGGCGAGCCGCATGACCTCCTCGGCCGAGGAGGAGGCGAGGAGTACGGCCACCCCGCGCGCGGCGAGGTCGTCGACGAGGGTGTGGATGTCGGCCATGGCGGCGACGTCCACGCCGTTGGTGGGGTCCTCCAGGAAGCAGGCGACCGGATCGGTGTCCAGCCACTTGCCGAGCAGGACCTTCTGCTGGTTGCCGCCCGACAGCGCGTTGACCGGCGGGTTCCCGGACAGGGCGCGTACGCCGTAGGCGCGGCGCAGCGGTGCCGCGCGGCGGGCCAGGGCGGCGCGCAGATGCAGGCGCCGGCGGGCGAAGCGGTCGTCGGCCAGCATCAGGTTCTCGTCGACGCTCAGCTCCGGGACGAGGCCGAGGCTGCGGCGGTCGCCGGTGACACAGCGCAGTCCGCCGGCGAGCGAGGCGGCGACGCGGCCGAAGCCGACGTTCCTGCCGTCGACGGCCAGTTCGCCGGTGTCGGGGCGCTGCCGCCCGGAGAGCAGGTCGAACAGCCGGGACTGCGCGTCCCCCGCGGGGCCGAGCACGGCGACGATCTCGCCCTTGCGCACCTCGACGGTGAAGTCCTCGATGGCCCGGCCCTGGCTCAGTCCGCGCACCGCGAGGCCGATCTCGTCCTTCGCGGCGGGGCGTTCGGGGCGCTGGGAGACGACGTCCCGCCCGACCATGGCGCGGACCAGGCCGGCCGGGTCCATCTCGGTGGCCGGGGCGCTGGTGACGACGGTGCCGTCGCGCAGGACGGTGAGGCGGTCGGCGACGGCCATGACCTCGTCGATGTAGTGCGAGATGTAGACGACGGCGACGCCCTCGTCCCGCAGGGTGCGCACCAGGGCGCGGATCCGGCCCGCGTCCTTGGCGCTGAGGCAGGCGGTGGGCTCGTCGAGGATCAGGATGCGGCCACCGCGGCGCACCTCGCGCGCCACCTCGACCATGGTCTGCTCGGCGACGGTGAGCGACCCGGCGGTCCGTGTCACGTCGATGTCGATGCCGAGCCCTTCCAGGGCCGTGTGCGCCCGGGTCCTGACCGACCCCCAGTGCACGGCGCCGCCCCGGGTGGGCAGGTCGCCGAGCATGATGTTCTCGGCGACGGTCAGCCCCATGGCCAGTTCGCGGCGCTGCGGCACCGAGGCGATGCCGAGCCCGCGTGCCCTGCGGACGGTCAGCCCGTGGTGGCTGTGGCCGTCGACCTCGACGGTGCCGCCGTCGGGCTGGTGCACCCCCGAGAGGACCTGCACGAGGGTCGACTTGCCGGCGCCGTTCATGCCCATCAGCGCGTGGATCTCGCCCGGGTACAGATCGAGGTCGACGCCTTTGAGGGCGGCCGCCCCGCCGAAGCTCTTGGTGACGCCGCGTACCCGCAGGACGGCGTCGGCCGCAGCGGTCGTAGCGCTCACGGCTGTCTCTCCCGGGGAGGTCACGGCTGCGGCTCGTCGCCGTCGGCGGGCACGCGTCCGTAGCCGCGGATGTCCGGGAAGGGGGGCTCCTTGTCGGCCTGGAGGTCCACCTGGAAGGTGTTCAGGCACATGCCGAGCATCGTGAAGTTTCCGAGCGCGCCGATCGTGTCGACCAGGCCCTTGGAGCCGAAGTGTTCAAGGGCCCGGGCGAAGGTCTCGTCGGTGACGAAGTGCTCCTCCAGGACCTCCCGGCAGAACTGGTAGAACGCCTGGTCGGCCTCGTTGTCGAAGACCGCCTCGCGCTTCTCGGCGACGGCCTTCACGGCGGCCTCCGGGATGCCGGCCTCGATCGCCTGGTGCACATGGGCGTTCCAGGAGTACTGCGCGTCCCAGTTCCGGGCGGCCATCAGCAGCGTGAGCTCGCGCAGGTGCCCCGGCAGGGAGCAGTCGAAGCGGGCGAAGGCACCGAGCGACTCAGCCCGCTCGCACATCTCCGGGCTGTGCAGCCAGACCCGGAAGGGACCGCGGACGGCGCCGCGGCGCCCGGCGATACGGGCGGCCAGCTCCTGCTGCCGCTGGTCCATTTCCTCTTCGTTGAGAACGGGGAGCCTCATCTGGCCGATACCTGCCTTTTCTTTCCGGCGCGTTTCCGTCACGGATCCATGAACCGTGCGATGCGAGCCGACCGTACAGCCGTGTTCGAGAAGCTCACCCCTCCCGAAACGCAAGGTAAAACTGCACGTTGGAGGGCACCCGTTCGCGGGCGCGCGACCTACCGTCGTTCAGCGCATCACCCGTGAACGGAGAGGAATTTCCGGATGACCACGATCATCAAGGTCGCGTCCGTACCGCTGCTCGACCGGGGCGGAGCCGTCGTGACGACACCGCTGATCACCACGCCGTCGGCGGGCGGGGAGAACCTGATCACCAGCGGGATGAGCGTCTATCCGGTCGGCTCCGGGGCCCCGTTGCACTCGCACAACTGCGACGAGCACGTGACGGTCCTCGAAGGCGAGGCGGAGGTGTGGGTGGACGGCGAGGTGACCCGGCTGGAGCGGTTCGACACCACCTATGTCCCGTCACCCGTCCCCCACCTCTTCCGCAACATCGGCGACACCCCGCTGCGGATCCTGTGGGTGTACTCGTCCGGCCATGTCACCCGGACCTTCACCGAGACGGGCCGCACGGTGGAGCACCTCTCGGCCGAGGACCAGATGGGCAAGGACTGAGCCGAACTAAGCTCCTGGGCCATGCGATTGACAGTCCTCGGCGGCTGCGGCGCCTGGCCCACCGCGGACCAGGCGTGCAGCGGCTATCTCGTCGAGTACGACGGTTTCCGGCTGCTGGTCGATCCCGGATACGCCTCGCTGCCCCGGCTGTTGAGGCACGGCACCGTCGACGAGGTCGACGCCGTGCTGCTCAGCCACGGCCACCCCGACCACTGCGCCGACCTCAACCCCCTGCTGCGCGCACGGGGGTTGAGTGACGCCCCGCCGCCGCCCCTGCCGGTGTTCGCACCGCATGGGGCGGCGGACGCGGTTCTGGCGCTGGACAGGCGGAACATGCTCGCGGACGCGTACGCACTCCATGAGTTCAGCCCCGGCGACGGCATGGACATCGGCCCGTTCCGCACCGACACCTGGCTCCTGCCGCACTTCGTGCCCAACGCGGGCATCCGGCTGGCCACCCCTCGCTCAGTGCTCGCCTACACCGGTGACACCGGCCCCAGCCCCGACATCGAGCAGCTGGCGGCGGGCGCCGATCTGTTCCTGTCGGAGGCGACGTACGTCGAGCGGGTGCCGGACGCCGACGAGCCGTATCTGCTCACCGCGCGCCTGGCCGGCCGGTACGCCCGACAGGCGGGCGTGGCACGACTGCTGCTCACCCACCTGTGGCCCGGCACCGACCCCGAGGCGGCCCTGGGGGCGGCAGCCTTCGCGGGCCCCACGGACGTGGCCGCCCCGGACCTGGTCGTCGATCTCTGACACGCCGGAAGCCGGTCCCCGCAGCGTGTGCGGTGACCGGCTTCCGTCCTTGCCCCCTGCGGGTCAGTGAGCGCTGACCAGCTCCTGGTCCGCACCGCTCGGTGCGCCCTGCCTGGAGCTGCGCAGTGCGGCGATGCCGATGAAGACCATGGACGACAGTCCGGCGATCGCGAAGGCGGTGAAGCCGAACTCGCCGTTGCCGGAGGCGAGCAGCTGGCCGCCGAGCCAGGGGCCGAAGACGGCGCCGAAGCGGCCCATGCCCGAGGTCCAGCCGACGCTGGTGGCACGGTTGTCCGGGCTGGAGCGGATCGAGACGGTCGCGTAGATCATCGTCTGGGCGCTGTTGAGGAAGACGCCGGTGAAGAAGACGACGATCATCGTGACGGTCTGGGCCATGTGGACGCTGAGCAGGAAGACGCCCACGGCGGTCAGCGCGAACCACAGGGCCGAGATGCGCGGGGCGCCGAACCGGTCGGCGGCCCGTCCGGCGACCAGCATGCCCACGATGCCGCCCAGGTTGAAGACGACCACGAAGCTCAGGGCGTCACCCAGTGCGTAGCCCTCGGCGCGCATCAGGGTGGGCAGCCAGGTGGCGACGCCGTAGACCAGGAGCAGTCCGCCGAAGGAGGCGAGCCAGTAGAGCAGGGTCTGGATCCACTCGCCGCCGCGGAAGAGGCCCGCGAGGGCGTCCCAGCGGTCGGCGGCCGTCTTCTTGCCGGACTTGGCGGCGGGCAGTTCGACGTCGTACTTCTCGGCGAGCGCCCGGGCCTCCTCGCCGCGGCCCTTGGCGACCAGGAAGCTCAGCGACTCCGGCAGGAACCTGGCGAGCACCGGTGCGAAGAGCAGCGGGAGCACACAGACCCAGAACGCGGCACGCCAGCCGACGGGGTCGATGAGCCACTTGGCGACGTAGGCGGAGAGGATGCCGCCCGCGTGGTGGGCGGTCATCAGCAGGCCGATGACGAGGGCGCCGCGGCCGCGCGGGGCGTAGTCGGAGACCATGCTGATCGCGGTGGGCAGCAGGCCGCCGAGTCCGACGCCCGCCAGGGTCCGGCCGAGGCCGAAGACCTCGACACTGCCCGCCATGGCGCAGACGCCGGAGGCCAGCGAGAAGAGGGTCACGCAGGCGACCATCAGCTTCTTGCGGCCGATCCGGTCGGCGACGGTGCCGGCGGTGAGCGCGCCGACCAGCATCCCGAAGGTGGCGTAGGAGCCGAGGTCACCGGCCTGGTCGGCGGTGAGGCCGAAGGTCTTCGTCTCCAGCAGGTGCGGCAGCACCGAGCCGTAGATGAACATGTCGAGGCCGTCGAAGAGCACGGCCAGCCAGCACAGACCGACGGCCAGGAGGGCCAGTCTGCTGCCGCGGGCGGAAAGGGACGGGGAGGGGGAGGAAGACATCGTTGGTTACCTCTCGTGCTTGGTGCGCTAGACGCTAGGGAGCCGCCCGCCAAGAGTCAACGTTTTTGTCAACAATCTCATCGACAATCGTCGGTGACCCGTGATGGACGGCCCTTTGCCCAGCTCAGGCCACCGGTGGCGTCCCGTGGGTGTGGAACGACTCAATGGTCCGAAGACCCCAGGCCTGTCCCTTCTTGCGTTCCTCCTCGGTCCAGGTGATCAGCGGCCAGTCGGGCGCGAGGACGAGCCGCGTGAGCGGGTTGCACAGCTCGATGCGGTTGCCGCCCGGCTCGTAGACGTAGAGGAAGAACGTCTGCTGGATGGCGTGCTTGTGCGGGCCCGTCTCGATGAACACACCGCTGTCGATGGCGAGATCGGCCGCGCGCAGGATGTCCTCGCGGGTGTCGGTCGCGAAGGCGATGTGGTGCAGCCGCCCGGCACTGCCGGTCCAGTCCGAGGTGTAGACGACGTCGTACGACTTGTTCGTGTACGTCAGCCAGCGCGCCGCGATCTTCCCGCTGTCCAGCCGGATCTGCTCGGTGGGCCGGGCACCGAGAACCTGTTGCTGGAACTCGGCGTTGGCGAGCACATCGGCGGCGAGGAAGTTGATGTGGTCCAGGCGCCGCACGCCCACACCCCGGTTGGGTTTGGCCTGCGGCTGGTTCTTCAGCGCGGGCCTGAGCTCCTCGGGGGCGCGGTAGTGCTCGCTCTCCCAGTACAGGGCGTGTTCATGGCCGTCGGGGTCGGTGGTGACGTAGAGCTTGCCGAGACCGGGTTCGTCCTCGGCCCACCTGCCCGTGCCGCCCGCCGCCTCGTTCGCCTCGACGCGGCGGTGGAGTGCCTCCTCGCTGGAGGTGCGCAGGGCGAGCCGGCCGAGGCCGGGCTGTTCGCGGGCGGTGAGGACCAGGCTGTGGTGCTCGTAGTCGTCGAAGGTCCGCAGATAGACGGTGTCGCCGTCCTGTCCGTTGACCGTGAGGCCCAGGTAGTCGGTGAAGAAGCCGACGCTGGCGTCCAGGTCCGGGGTGAACAGCTGGGCGTGGCCGATGTGCGCGATGTCGCCTAGCGGCGGAGTCATCGGTGACCTCCTTGGGGTCGTGCGGCAGCCCGGGGGAAGACGGTGCCGTCGAAGAGCTTGCGGGCCGTGCGGACCACGGCCGTGCGGCGGGCGGTGGGGAGGCCTTCGGGGGTGGTCCCGAGGCTACTTTCGATGTCGAGGAATCCGGTGGGATGTTCTATGCGAATTCGGTCACTTTCGGGAGCAAGCTCCGCGAGGTCCGCGCCCACACTGCCGTCGATCCGCAGCCCAGCGGCCACACTGGCCGCGCCGAGCACCCCGATCGAGGTGTGGCAGCGCACCGGTATGAAGGTGCGGGTGGTGACCGCGCCGCCCTCGCGGGGCGGGGCGAGGAGGGTGAGCTTGGGGACGGTGGTGTCCGAGACGTCGCCGAGCCCCATCAGCCGGCCCGCCCGGAGGCGGATCCGGTGCAGCCGGTCGGCGAGCGCCAGGTCCTCCTCCAGGTCCTTGGGCGACTCGTACCCGGTGACCTTCAGCGAGGTGGCGGCGATCAGCACGGTCGGCATGCCGTTGTCCACACAGGTCGCCTGGACGCCGTCGATCTCGTCGCGGACGTTTCCCGTGGGCAGCAGCCCGCTCCCGGCGGCCGGGAACTCGATCACCACGGGGGCGGCCGTCCCCGGCACTCCGGAGATCCGTGCGTCGCCGGTGTAGTCGACCCGGCCGCCCGGAGTGGGAAAGGTCGCCGTGGCGTGGTCGCCGGAGTTGACCATGCGGATACGCACGGAGGTGCGCTCCTGCCCCGCCGGGACCAGTCCACGCTCGACGGCGAACGGGCCGACGCCGGCGAGGATGTTCCCGCAGTTCTGACGGTCGCTCACCTCGGGCCGGTCGACGACGACCTGGAGGAAGAGATAGTCGACGTCGGCCCGCGGATCGGCGGACGGGGACACCACCGCCACCTTGCTGGTGAGCGGGTGCGCGCCGCCCAGACCGTCGATCTGCCGCTCGTCCGGGCTGCCCATGATCCGCAGCAACAGGTCGTCGCGCAGGGCCGGTTCGGCGGGGAGGTCGTCGGCGAGGAAGTAGGCGCCCTTGGAGGTGCCGCCCCGCATCAGCAGACAGCGCACCTCCTCGGGCAGGGAGGTCACGACGACTCCCCCGCGTACTGCTCGTACGACTGGTACTCGACGCCGAGGCGCTTGAGGGTCTCCCTCAATCCATAGCGGTCCAGGCCGAGTTGGCCGTCGATGAAGGCGGCGCGGGTGGCCGCCTCCTTGGCCTCGCGGGCCTCTGACCGCTCGACGGCCTCCCGGGCGCGCTCGCGAGGGACGACCACGACACCGTCGTCGTCGGCGAGGATCACGTCGCCGGGGCGGATCACCTGGCCGTCGATGGCGATCGGCACGTTGACCGAGCCGCCGGTGGCCTTGACCGTGCCCTGCGAGGAGACCGCGCGGGACCAGGCGGCGAAGCCCATGTCGCGCAGTTCCTGGGTGTCGCGGATGCCGGTGGCGGTGACGACACCGCGCACCCCGCGCTGCTTGAGGGCGGTCGCGAACAGCTCGCCGAACAGGCCGTCCGTGCACGGGGAGGTGGTGGTGACGACCAGGATGTCGCCCTCGCCGCACTGCTCGACGGCGGCATGGATCATGAGGTTGTCGCCGGGCCAGCCGATCACGGTGACGGCCGTTCCGGCGACCCGCACCCCCTGCTGGACAGGGCGGATCTCCGGGCCCAGCAGGCCTGTTCGACCCAGCGCCTCGCTCACCGTCGCCACGCCGTAGCCGGCCAGCGCGTCGACGTCCTTGAGCTCCGCCTTCGGCGGGTTGGTGACGATCACGCCGCTCATGCCAGCTCCTTCGCGATCTGCGGGTAGGGGCGCATGTACGCCTCGGCCATGGTCTTGTGGGCCAGGCCCAGGTTCGGGCCGGCGTTGCGCTTGAGCTGGACGCCGCGGCGGACGGCGAGGTCGGTGTAGTAGTCCCACAGGTGCTGCTGGGCGCCGAGGCACTCCATGGCCCTGCGCTTGGTGTCCCAGACGTCGGTGATGTCGAGGAGGACCTCGGGCTTGAAGCCGCTCATCTCGGGCTGGTGCGGCTCGAAGAAGAAGACCGGCGGGGCGCCGATGATCTCCCCGGGGCCGGGGTAGCCGATGGCCTGCGCGAGGACACGGGCCTCCAGTGCCATGCGGTTGGCGGCCGGGTGGTCGCCGTTGTACGGGTCCTCGACGGGGTGGGTGAGCACGACGTCGGGCTGGGTGTCGCGGTAGACCTCGACGAGCCGGTCGGTCAGCTCGGGGGTGACGAGGAGCGGGTAGTCACCGGCGTCGAAGAAACGGACCTCGGCGCCGAGGGCGGCGGCGGCCCGCTCGGCCTCCTCCCGGCGTATCGCCTTGATCTCGTCCAGCTTCCTACCCTCGCGCCACGCCTTGGCGGACTCACCGCGCTCACCGAAGGTCAGACAGGCGATGGTGACCTTCTCGCCGCGGGATGCCGCCAGGGCGATGGCGCCGCCCGCACGCCACACGAAGTCGCCGGCGTGCGCGGTGATGACAAGTGTCGATCGTGGGCTGGCGGGCGCGTTGGCCTCGGACATGCTGAAATCTCCCAACTACGTGGCGGCTCGCCTCCGCGGCGCTCCGGCCGGTGTCGGGACCGCGACCGCGCTCAGCCCGGCGGGCCTCCGCGCGCTCACGGTCCCGGCACCGACGCGCCTCTTCGGCTCGCCCGCCGTGATGAACAGGTGTGCGCCCGCCCCGCGCCGGTGTGATCAGTCGCGCAGCGCCTCGATCACGCTGGTGAGGTGGGCGCGGACGGCCGCCTCGGCCGCCTGCGGGTCCCTGGCCCTGATCGCCTCGATCATGGTCAGATGCTCGTTCAGGGATTGCTGCGGACGCCCCGGACGCAGCGCCAACTGGAAGCGGTGACGCACCAGTTGGGCGTTGAGCCGCTCCAGCAGCTCCTGCGCGGTCTCCTGGCCGGAGAACTCCCGGATACGGACGTGCAGTTCATGGTTGAGCTCGGAGTAGGTGACCGGCTCACCGTCGGCGACGGCCTTGGACATGGCCGTGCCGAGGTCGGTGAGTTCGACCAACTGCTCGTCGCTCGCCGCGACCGACGCCTTCGCCGCGCACAGCCCTTCGAGGACCATGCGGCACTCGGTGATGGCGACCGCTTCGTCCACGGTCACCACCCGCACCCGTGAACCACGGTTGCGGATCCGCTCCACGAGCCCCTGGGACTCGAGATCGATGAGTGCCGCGCGGATGCTGGCCCGCGTCACACCGAACTGCTCGGCGAGCTCGTTCTCCACCAGCCGCTGCGCCGGCGCCATCTCGCCGTGCAGGATCGCCTGCCGCAGCTGCGCGAGCGCATGCTGTTTGGCCTGCTCTCCGGTGCTCGGACGGGCTTCTTTCGGCATCGTGCCCTCCCTGAGTGAGTGCCTGTCGAACCTAAATCTAGCCAAACAAGATTGTCAACAATTTTGTCTGCTGTATTGCAGGCATGCTTGCCGTCCATGGTCGCAGCTCAGCCCGCGCGATACACCGACGTGAGCAGTTCCCGCACGGCCGCGGATACCGGTCGGGCGTCGTTTCCGACGGCCACAGGCCCGGGGGCGCGGGGGTGCGGGAACTGCTCACGTCGGTGTATCGCGCGGGCTGAGCTGCGACCATGGACGGC